>NZ_JAEQNB010000001.1:957343-1257343 GCF_016722965.1 Tumebacillus amylolyticus | reverse complement strand
CGAAGTCATTCGCCGCATCCGTACCAAACTGGAAGTGTGGAAATCCCTCGCGTAATCGACAGTTTTTGGTATACTAAAAAAACATAGCAGGCTCGTCCTTGCGACGAAGCCTGCTTTTTTTGTACAAGGGGGATTTACGAACATGGCTGATCCGCGTATGGAACAACTGGCGAAAAATTTGATTGAATATTCCTGCTCTCTGCAACCGGGAGAGAAGATCCTGATCGAGTCGTCCGACGGCGAAGTGGAACTGACCAACCAACTGGTGCGCCAAGCGTATGCAGCGGGCGGCGTTCCGTTTGTCAAACATCAAGTGATGCGCGTCCATCGGGAACTGCTCAAAGGCATGACCGATGAACAAGTAGAACTGATGGCGAAATTGGACTGCCAGTTGATGGAGCAGATGGATGCCTACGTAAGCGTCGGGCATTTCCACAACATCAATGAAACCAAAGGCATCCCCGCAGAGAAATCCAACCTCTACATGGAGAAATACGGCATCCCCGTTCACTTCAATATCCGCGTCAAGAAAAAATGGGTGCTCGTGCGCGTCCCGAACGAGGCGATGGCGCAGGCGGCGAACGTCTCGACCGAAGAGTTCGAGGATTTCTTCTTCAACGTCTGCACGCTGGACTATGCAAAAATGTCCCGTGCCATGAACCCGCTCAAAGAACTGATGGACCGCACCGACCGCGTGCGCATCGTCTCTCCGGGCACCGACCTGACGTTCTCGATCAAGGACATCAACACGCTCAAAGCGGACGGCAAGCGCAACGTGCCGGACGGCGAGTGCTTCACCGCCCCGATCAAAGATTCGGTCAACGGCGTCATCCAGTACAACACCCCGTCTCCGTATCGCGGTCAAACGTTCAACAACATCCGTCTCGTCTTCAAGGACGGCAAGATCGTGGAAGCGACCGCCAACGACACCGAGAAGCTCAACGAAATCTTCGACACGGACGAAGGGGCGCGCTACATCGGCGAATTCGCCATCGGGTTCAACCCGTACGTCCTCGAACCGATGAACGACATCTTGTTTGACGAGAAGATCGCAGGTTCTCTGCACTTCACGCCGGGCAACGCCTATGAACAAGCGGACAACGGCAATCGTTCCTCCGTCCACTGGGACCTCGTGCTGATCCAACGCCCGGAGTACGGCGGCGGCGAGATCTGGTTCGACGACGTGCTGATTCGCAAGGACGGCCTCTTCGTCCTCCCGGAACTTCAAGGTCTGAACCCGGAAAACCTCAAGTAAACGCCTTGTCACTGCCAAGCCTCCCTCCCGCATAGTATGGCAGTGGAGGTGATATCCTGTGGCTGACGACAACAACAACAAACCGAGCAACACCAAGCCGGGAGATGTCTTCAAACACTTTTGGGGCGAACTGACCAAACCGCCCAAGTGGGCAAAAGACGTCCCCAAACCACCTCAAAAAGGCAAGGATGACGGAAAAAAGGATGAGGCTGGCGCTTCGAAGCCCAAGAAGCGTCAGCCGCCCTCCTGGTGGTCCTGGTCCACATCCGACGGCGTTCCTCTCAAACCCAAATCCAAGAAGAAAAAAAGCGACGCCTCCTCCGGCAGTCGCTCACGTCCACACACCCAAACCTCTCCCCACAAGCCAAAAACCAAACCCAAAACCAACGCCCCCCTCACACACGGCAAGAGCGACTTCGGTCAGGAGCATGATGATTCTCTCAGCACGGTTCATTCGATGATCCGCCGACATGGATTTTCTCCGGCGGCTCTGAAAGCATACGGCATCACCGCCACCAAGTGCGAGCCCTTCGGCCCTGTGTTGCGCCTGCGCACATCCAAAGGTCTGATCGCGCTCAAAAAAACAGAACTGACCCCCAAACAGGTTCAGTTCCTTCACCAATCGTTTCAATATCTCGACGAGCGCAAGTTCACCCGCTATGCGCCGTTTCTGCTCTCCACCGAAGGCCTTCCCTATGTGCAGGTCGGCGGGGAAACGTACTACGCCACCCAATGGGTGCGCGGGCAGGAAGTGGATTTCCGTTCGCGTCAGCAGTTGGCGTTGACGTCGAGGACGCTCGCCGAGTTTCACGAAGCCTCGCGCGGTTTCGAACCCAAAGGGTACAGCCCTGCGATGATCTTCGACCTCGTCGATCGTTTCCAAGACCGTCGGGACGAGCTCGTCTCCTGGAAAAATCGGGCCAGAGCCAAGAGTCGCCCCGATGACGTGGACAAAAAATACCTCAGCATGGTCGACGTCTACATCAAGCAATGCGACGAATCACTGGCGATCATGAAACGACCCGGCGTCCGCGCCCACTTGCTTCATGAGGAGGATGACCCGCCGCTTTGCCACCTCGACCTCACACCGTACAACATGGTCTACACCACCAGCGGGCAGATTTGCTTGATCGACCTCGACTTCTGCACGTTCGGCCCGCGCACGCTCGACCTCGCCCATCTTGTTCGTCGCGCGCTGCAACGAGCCGACTGGGAGGAAGACGTGCTGCGCCATTGCTTGGTCAACTACAACTCCGTGCGGTTGCTGACCGTGCAAGAGTATGTCCTGCTCTACGGATTGCTGATGTTCCCGCACCGGTTCTGGCGGATCGCCTACCAGCACTACGACATCGGACACGACCCGCATCACATGGGCTACTTCGAGCTGGCGGAAGCGGAAGAAGAGAAGCGACAAGCGTTTTTGAAAACGTTCGGTCAGCAAGTGGAACGCATGCGGCGGTAGTCGATTCAAGGTCGAGAATTAGAACCCGTACACGCTCATCCCGCCGTCGACGAGCAGCACTTGCCCCGTGACGTAGTTGGACGCATCCGACGCGAGGAACACCATCGGGCCGACGAGATCGGGCAGCTCTCCGACGCGTTTCATCGGCGTGCGGTCGAGGATTTCCCCGAGGTATTGCGGGTCGTTGAGGAGTTTCTCCGTCAGCGGAGTCTTGAAATACCACGGGCCGATCGCATTCACGCGGATGCCGTATTGCGCCCATTCAAGCGAGAGGATGCGGGTCATGTGCAGGAGGGCCGCTTTGCTCGCACCATAGACAACTCCGGTGCGCAGAGCCACTGCTCCGCCAACCGAGGCGATGTTGATGATGCGTCCGCCGCCGGACTCTTTCATCTCGCGGGCAACCGCTTGTGAGAGGAGAAACGCAGACTTTAAGTTGGTCTGCATGATCGTATCCCACTCGTCTTCGGTAACGTCCAGCGCTTTCGAGCGGATGTTCATGCCCGCATTGTTGACGAGGATGTCTACAGAGCCTGCTTGGTCGACGACGGAGCGCACGATGCGCGTGACGTCGTCTTTTTTTGTCAGGTCGGCCGTGATCGGGTACGCGTTGCGTCCGAGAGCGCGGATTTCACTTGCGACTTCCTCCAAGTCGGAAGCCGTCCGTGCGACGAGCGCTACATCGGCGCCCGCTTCTGCCAAGCCGATGGCAAGCGCACGTCCGATCCCGCGACCGGCACCCGTGACGAGAGCGGTTTTTTCAGAAAGATCAAAGGATGGCAAGTACATGTGGGCAGGACTCCTTTTACTTGTCTTCGTAGGTCTCTTCGGAGTAGACCTTGATTCCGTTACGTTCCAGCAAAGCGGCGGTAACACCGTGTCCGGGGCGCTTGCCTTTGGTGAACGTGCCGTCATAGATCAGGGTGGAGCCGCACGAGGGACTGCGTTCCTTCAGAATCGCTTCTGTAGCACCGACGAGCTTCGCCATGCGCAGGGCGTCTTCGGCCCCGCGAATGAATTGCTCCGTGACATCCACGCCGCCATCGGTGAGAACTTTGGCGTTTCCATCCAGCACGTCTTCGCCCGTACCGCCCACGATCTGCGCCGGAGGTCTGGGTGTTGCCAACCCGCCCAACTGCTCCGGGCAGACAAAAACGGCCTCGCCGTCCTCCACCATTTTCACAAACGGATCGACCGTTTTGCTCCCTCCGTCGTACCGGCAATGGCAGCCGATCAAACATGCGGAGATCACTTTCATTCAAAACTCCTCCTCTTAACTCACACGTACCTTCTTAGGGAACGGCCCACAGCATCTCTTGCTTGGCTTCGGGGTGTTGCTCACGCTCATACGCTTGAAAAACGGCCTCGCGCGTGGCGTCGGGGTCGATTTTTTTCAACGCCCATGCGGTGGTGCCGCGAATCTCGGGGCGTTCATCCTCTTGAAGCAGTTGGAGCAAGCGCGGGATCGCCTGCGTCTCCCGCATGTTGCCAAGCGCAATGATCGCGTTTCGCTGCATGACTTTCGCCCCGCGCCACGCCGCCGCCGACGTGCCGTACTCGCGGCGGAACTGCTTGTTGGAGAGGTCGAGCAAGCGCATGAGATCGGGAAACGCGTACTCCGGCTCGGGATGAAACTCGATGGTCGTGCCAAAAGACACGTCCTTGTTCTTCGGACAGACGACCTGACAAGTGTCACAGCCCCACAATCTACGACCGAATTTCGCCCGATACTCTTCGGGGACGAAACCCTTCATCTGCGTGATGTAGGACAAGCACTTGCTGGAATCGGTCATGAACGGGTTGACCAACGCTTTTGTGGGGCATGCCTTCAAGCAGAGGTCGGGGCAATCTCCGCATTGCGGCGGCGGTGACGGTTCGTTTGGTTCGATCCGTACATCGGTCACCAATTGTCCGAGAAAAACCCAGGAACCGTGCGACTCGGTAATGATCGAGCAGTTTTTGCCGAGCCAGCCAATCCCGCATCGTTGCGCCACGGCGCGATCCACCAGCGGGCCGGTGTCGACGGTGTTGTAGATTTCAACGGGTCTGCCTAGCAGTTCTTGCAAGCGCTGCCCGAGGAGGTCGAGTTTCTGTTTCAAGACGTGGTGGTAATCCATCCCCCACGCATAGACAGACATCTGCCCGCGCAGTCCCTCCGGTTTTTTCGCGCCGACGTATTGTTCCGTGCGGTAGGCCAGCGCGATGGCGATGATCGATTGGGCGTTCGGCCACGTCAGGCGCGGGTCGACGCGTTCTTCGAGCTCAGGATGTTCGAAGCCCGACTCATGTCCGGATTCCCGGTAGTTCGTCAGATGCTCCCTCGTGTCTTCAAAAGGGTCGGCTGTCGTTACACCGATGCCGTCGATGCCGAGTTCCTCTGCCAATCGTTGTATGGTGGCGTTGTCGATTTCATACCGCTCTGCTGTCATGTCACAACCCTCCTGCCTTAGCGCGGGACGGCTCCCCGTGCCAATTCGTCACATCGCTCGTTCCATTTGTCGCCGGCGTGGCCTTTGACTTTGTGCCATGTGATTTTGTGAAAGCGGAAGAGCTTGAGGAGCTCGACCCATTGTTCCTTGTTGGAGACGGGTTCCTTTTTGGAGTTGACCCAGCCGTTTTTTTCCCAATTTACATACCATCTTCCCTTGAAGCAGTTGATGACATACGCACTGTCGCTGTACACGTCGACTTTGCACGGGTATTTCAACATCTTCAGAGCTTCAATGACGGCTTGCAACTCCATCTGGTTGTTCGTCGTGACTTTCTCCCCGCCGGAGATTTCCTTCAAATGCTCTCCATACATTAAAACCGCGCCCCAACCGCCCGGGCCCGGATTGCCGGAGCACGCTCCGTCGGTGTAGATCGTCACATCACGCAGTTGTTCGCTCATTTCGAATCCTCCGTACGTACACCCAACCCTCGCAAAATAAATCGGGTGCGCTCTGCAATTTCAACTTCCAAATCCGGCGGCCACGACTCCATCAAAGGTTCGAAACCTCCGGCGTGCAACGGGTGAATCAGGACGCCCATCACCTGCGCCAACGCTTGATCGATCGATTGTACATCCAACTCCCCCTGTTCCACGCCGGATTGTATCTCATCCCGAATTCGCTTCCAGAACGACAGCGTGTGGGAGAGGATGCTCTTCAACCGCTCGGAGCCTACATTGATCTCCATCATGATCATTTTGGTGACTTCCGGGTCCCTGCGCATCAAGGTCAGAAATTGCTCAATCAAAAATTTCAGCCGATCCACCGGGCTCTCCATCTCCTCCATCGGCGCATACTCCACCCCGTCGGGGAAAAAGTTGTCGAACACGGCTTCGAGCAGTTTCTCCTTGCCCCCAAAATGATAGGAGACAAGAGCCACGTTGGCCCCTGCCTCATCACAAATTTGCCGAATGCTCGTCGCTTTGAATCCTTTTTGGGCGAACAAATGCTTCGCCGCGGCGAGAATCCGGGCTTTTACATCCTCACTCATCTATCCCACAACCTTCGTCTCTGTTTCCATGACATTTTTCCGCTTGGCCGCTTGGCTGTGAAGGACGACGCCGATCATGGACAGCACCAGCGCGGCAACGGTGCCAAGCAATACTTTTTCCACCGCGTCTGCCGTACCGTTCCCGCCAAACAGCAAGTTCATGTACCCCGTCGCCGCGTAGGTCGCCGGGAACCAATCCCCGAGGGCTTGGAACGTCGAACTGAGCAATTCGCGCGGCGTCATCACACCGGACGTTACCAACTGCAACGACAGAGCGATGATGTTGCAAAACATGCCCGCTTCCCCAAACAAGAACAGAAACGCCTGCGCCATTGCCACAAACGCGATCAACGTGAGGGTCAGGAAGCCAAACACTTCGCCAAAACCGAAAACCGGGTCCAGCCCGAAAACGTTCAACGTCAACGTCCCGCTTCCCGCCACGACCACCGAAGCAGTCAAATTGATCACTTGACGGGCCCAGAAGCGTTGCCACGGCGTGGTCTCCCGTGCGATCTGGTTCGCGGAAGCATTCAAGTTCATCGACAGCAACATCGCGCCTACATAAGAGGCCAGCACCAACATCATCGGCACCATCTGGAACGAGAAGTTGGAGACGGAGTTGATCGATTTGTAGCTACCGTACACGCGGTTCGAAACGCCCGCTGCCATCAAGGTGGCTTGCTGTTCCGGGACATGCAGTCCGGACAAAGCAACTTGCACGGCCTTTTGTGTGCTTTCCGTATTCACATTCGCCGTCACTTGGCTCAATACCTGTTGACCGATGCTTTTCAGCATTTGCGGGTTCGATTCGTTGACGAGCACTTCGAGGTTCGCTTGTTTTTTCGAATCTTGCACGTTTGCCGAGTAGTCGGACGGGATGTGAATGACCACTTTCCAGTCGCGGTCGTTCAGTTTTTCTGCGGCTTCTGCCATCGAAGTGCCCGACTCCATGTGGAAGGGCAGTTTTTTCACCAGTTGTTCGGCGACCGTTTTGCCGATTGCCGTGTCCTCGGAGACAACTCCGACTTTCAAATCCTTGATCCGATCCGACACCCCGTCATAGGCGTTCATCCAGACGATCCCAAACGTCAATTGGAAGAACAACAGCAACACCATTCCGACGATCGTGGTTTTTTGTTTGAGCATCAATTGTAACGTACGAACCATTTTCCAAGTCCCCTCCCCGAAACTAAACACATGTTTAAAACGTTTGTTTAGATTATATGCCGCCTTTTTCCATCCTGTCAACAAAAAAAGAACCGGTTCTCCTCCCGGTTCTCTGAGCCATGCTTTAATGGATTTGTTTTTCAAACAAGACATGCCGCTGGTTCCACTTCGTAATTCGCGTGAGGAACAACAGGCTGAGCAGAAGCACAACGCCGCCGAAGATCAGCATCGGGAGCGGGCCGAACAGCAGAAGTCCGCTGGCGTTGCTGACAACCAACAGGACGACGGGGAGCACGATGACACCGGAGAGATTCTGCGCGGCTTGGAACGTTTTCACCCGTGCGGAGATCAGGACGTTGAACAATATGACGCAGAGTGTCATCGTCGGAATCACCCAGAACATCAGAGTCAGCCAGTTAACGTTCGGGATGATCAACGTATGGAACATGTTGTACGTCAACGCATCGACCAACACGGCGAACCCGAGGAACGTCCCGAACGACACCGCCAGTGCCGGAATGAACGCCGACAACACCTTGCCCAAAAACAGTTCCAACACCGTAATCGGCGCAAACAGCAGACTCTCCATCGTGCGCCGCTCTTTCTCCCCGACCATGGAATTCGCGGCGATCATCGTCGTGGTGATCATCGGAATCAACAGAAAGAACGACGGGCACATGAAGTTCAAGAAAAAGTACACGATCTGCTCATTGGGCGACATCCCCGGATTGAGGTTCAGCAGCGCTTGCAACTGATCCGGCATGTTCGACGTGAGGTTGTGGTACATCCTCTCGTTCTTGCCGGAACTCAAATCCATGTTCTTGCCCAAAAACACGGCAGCCGTTGGGAAAAGTAAACCGAAGATGATCGGCAAGACGATCATCGAGATCCAGATTTGTTTGTTGGACGTCATCGAGCGCATGTCTTTGCGGGCAATCGCCCAGACCGCCGTCTTATTCATGTTGCTCCCCCCTCACTTTGAAGTACAGAGCTTCGAGATCGCGGTTGGTGATGACCGCTTCGTGTACCCACGACTCTAACAAGATCGCCCGCAACAACGCGGAAATTCCGTCCTTGTTCGGCAGGTGGAACTCCAGCGTCTGCTCGCCCACGCGGCGCACCGGCACGTCTGCAAAAACATCGCCTGTCGGTTGCAGTCCTGTCTCCACGCGCAAGACGGTCTCCGTCACATACTTGCTCTCAATCTCGCGGTTCGTCCCTTGCTCAATCACTCGACCGGATTCCATGAAGATGTACTGATGGCACACCTCTTGAATCTGGTGCAACACATGCGAGCAGAGCAAGATCGTCGTGCCCTCCGTGCGGTTCAGTTCACGGATGTACTTCATCACCAGTTGGATGCCTTCCGGGTCGAGGCCGTTGGTCGGCTCGTCGAGGAACAGCAATTCCGGGCGGTGCAGCAGGGCTTTGGCGAGACCGAGGCGCTTTTTCATACCGGTCGAGTAGGTGCCGGCGAGTTTGTGCATGTGTGCCGTGAGGTCGAACTGCTCCAAGAGGTCGAGCAGGCGCTTTTTATCCCAAACGCCGTAGAGCTTGGCGAAAAATTCGAGGTTCTGCATACCTGTCAGTTCGTGGTAGAGACCCGCCCCTTCGGTCAGAATGCCGCTCTTGCGGCGGATGGGGTCGCCGTCGGTGACGGGGTTGTGCGTTCCGACGCGAATGCTTCCGCCGTCGGGCAGGATGACGCCGTTGAGCAGGCGGATCATCGTGGTCTTGCCCGAACCGTTTGGCCCGAGCAGACCGACGATCTCGCCGCGATTGACTGTAAAATTCATATCGTGCAGCACTTGTTGCGTGCCGAATTTTTTGCTGACATGGTCCACTTGCAAGTAGGGTTGATTCATTGGCAACAACACCCTTCGAAGTTTAGACAATTCTCTAACTATCTAAGGCAAGAATATCACACGACTCTCTGTTACACAAGAGATTTTCGGACACACTAACCCCGAGCGCATCTACTTCAAAAAAGGGGGGAGTACGATGGTAACCTTGCAAAAAATCGGCACCGCAGTGCTGGCCCTTACGTTGGCGGTGGGGTTTGCGGGATGTGGCACCAACAAGGCCAAGAACAATGCGCATGTGAACAGCCTTGATCAACCGGGCGCCCTCCATACGCAGCGGGCGAATATCCAAAGTGCCGGGGTACAAGTACGGCAGGACATCTCCAACAAATTGAACAGCACGAGCGGGTTGCGCAACGCGACGGTTTTGGTACATGACGGCAACGCGTATGTCGGTGTCATCAACGTTGGCAAGGAGCACACGCCGGATGCCGCGATCAAGTCGGGGGACAATTGGAACGACATGCCGTATGGTACGGCGAACAACCCGAAGTCGGCGGCGGGGATGAACGTGGATCAGATGCTGACCGAAGGGATGGACCCGGCGCACACGCATGACGGTCCGTACAGCACGATTACGGGGAACCTCGACGACTCGACGAAAAAGCAGATCGAAGACATCGTGCGCGCCAACGTCAAAGGTGTGAAAAACGTCTACATCACGGGGAACGTCGATCAGGTTCAGAAGCTCAGCGGCTACAAACACTACATCTCCCGCGGTGGCAAAATGGACTCGCACTTGCAAGACTTCAACCAATTCATTCAGGCCTCTTTCAACAGCGGCAACAACGTGCCGCAGCAGATGCAGCAACAACAACTGCAAAACAACGCCCGCATCCTCCCTTCTCCAATCCGATAATCATAAAAAAAGGCGGCACTCCCCAACCGGGGGTGCCGCTTCTCAATTCTCAAACACTCCATAAAAACAAAACACCTACATACACTTCATCACACTGCAACTTGCAAATCACTCACACACTCAAAACTTCATAACCCCCTAAGAAAGGGCAGTCACTTCAAGCCTTCACTCCACCTGCCCTCAGGGAAGGGCAGTCACTTTCAAACCTTCAGTCCAACCTGCCCTCAGGGAAGGGCAGTCACTTCAAGCCTTCAGTCCAACCTGCCCTCAGGGAAGGGCAGGTATTACGCGACTTGGCCTTGGCTTTTTTGGTGGACTTGGAATTCGGCCCAGGCCTTTTCAATCACGGCGCGGACTTCGGGGTAGGTAACAGGGATGCCGTGGGTTTGCGCGCGGTCGAGCACATACTTGACGGCTTCGTTGAGTTTCGCCGGTCCGTCATGTGCGGTGAACACTTGCTCCGCATAGTGGAACGCTTCGTTCCCCACCAGTTTCAACCACTCTCGTTGCGACGTGGTATTGCGCTTCGCATAATACTCCACCGCCTGCGTCTTCCACTTCTGCAACAAAACCAACCCCGCAAACAGCGCAATCTGCAACAACACCAACAACGCATCGCGCAACGTGTTCGTCAGATCCATCTCCATCATCTCCTCACCCCACTTTCGTCAGCGTCACAGTTTGCGTCGAACCGTCCCACTGCACCGAACAACCGAGCATCTCCGCCAACTCCCGCACCGGCACATACGTCCGGCCGTCAATCAGTCGGCCCAGTTGATGCAGCGGCATCCCGTTGAGCATCACATGCACGCCTTCTTCGGCCTCGTCCGTCTTCTCCACCACAACAGGCGTCGGCTCCACATACACGACTCCCAAGATCCGGCACAGCGCCTTCGCCGCTCCCTCCGCTTGCAAGCGCAGAAACGCCTCATCCGCCATATGAGCTTCCTCGACCGGGCACGTAAGAAACCCGCCCTCAATCAGTACCGCATCCATCATCGTATCGCGCAGCACTTGGAAGTCTCCGTAATACACGCCTCGGTTCTTCTGCCCGCTGTTCGCAGCAATCGACTGTGCGATCAGCTCGGCTTTGTGGTAGCAGGGCTTGTCCTTCTGCGACGGGTGAATCCAGACGGCGACGCCGTTCACCCCCGGATCGTTGCCCGCATCATAATGCCACGACACGAACAGATCGGCTGCGTACGTATTGGCGAGCATCGCCCGCGCCTTGAGATCAACACCGACGGCCACATCCGGCACGCGCTCCGTGTCGGTCTCGCGCGTCATCAACACCCGCACGCCCGAGCGCACCATCGCGTCGCGCAGCAACAGCGAAACGCTCAAATTCACGTCCTTTTCCCGAAGATTCTGACCGACAGCGCCAGGATCGCGCCCGCCATGACCCGGGTCTAACACCAACAATGCCATGATTGGTTCCTCCTTCAACTAAGACCTTCACTTCCTACCATGCATCCACGTATCAAAAGTGCACATAAGAAATTCACGTAATTAGAAAAAAATTTATCTCCGTTGCCATTCTTTCAGCACATACAGGATGCCCTCAGTGGCTCCCTGCGCTTGAAGTTTCTGATAATGAGGGTTCACAGAATCGGCCAACTCCTCCGGATGGGAGAGAAAACTGCCCTTGATCAAAAGCGCCGGCGCCTCTACCGCATGCAGGACTTTGTCCCGCAATTGGAACACACCGAGAAACGCCTGTTGCGTCACATCGGCGATTCGTTCGCCCAGTTGTTCGAAGATCATCATCTGCCAAGGGTCGGCACAGCGGCTGTCCACCCAAACGGAAAGCCCTCGCACGCCGGGGTCCTCCAGGAAATCGCAATGCCAAGACACGAACAGATCCGCCTGCTGGGCGTTTGCAAACTCAATTCGACGCAACGCCGACAGCTCTCGATCCTCCTCGCGAGTCATCAAGACGCGAACGCCGTCTGCTTCTAACAGGTCCCGCACCTGCAAACAGACCGCGAGATTCACGTCCTTCTCCGCGAAAGGCTCAACGACAAACCCGTTCTCCCAGCCCCCATGTCCGGGGTCGAGTATTACACGTGGTCGTACCATCAAACCAAACTTCCTCCTCTAAGCTGTATTTAAAAGATTCCCACATAAAAATCGTTCAAAAAAAGACGCCATGCCTCTCCACCGATCCCCTGGTGACTGACATGACGTCTGCGTGGTCTTGGAGTTTCGATACTCCAAGAATAGCACATATGTTCGCGTATGACAAGAACGTTTGTTCGCTTTTGTTCGTGTTTGTTTGCATGTGTTCTCATTGCCCTATTCGAGCAGGATCAGCATCTTGATCTTGCCATTGACTGTGTCGATGTTCGTCACACGATACGTCGGCCCGTCGCCCCCCTTCTCGGAGAGCTTGACGTCCAGCAGATGTTGCTCCGGCTGGATATGGACCCACTGCGGCCACGGCAGCCCTTCCAACACGCCGAACAGCGTCTTGAGCGGGATCGACCAATCGCCGATCTTGGAGTCTTCCGCCACCAAGCGCACATCGCCGTTGGTTTGCACTTCCGGCCGCATCCAGATGCGCATGTCCATCACCCGACCGAAGAACGTCAACTGCGAGTCCACCCGCATGAGCTTCTGCTCAAATGCCAGTTTGACCCCCTTGAGCGGAGTTTCCTTCTCCTGCAATTGACGATCGACAAATTGGTTGATCGAATCGAGCGGAACGGTTGCTTCAATCGGAATGCCGCTTGCTTGAACGCCGGCGCCCTTCGAACCGGACACAACCTGTTGGGAGGGACTCGTGATCGAGAACCAGAAGTACCCCAAGAGCAGTACCGCCACAATCACCAGCCCCGCCAGCACCCAGAACGCGGTCCGCCATGGATTTTTGACCAAGACTGTTTGGAACCGGGGAGAGATAAAAATCGCCTCCTTTGCTGCCCAGTTTTGAAGATTGGACAATCCCGAAAGAATCGGGTAGCATGTGTAGAGAATGTTGCGTATAGAAAGGATGGTTCATCATGAGACTGAACCGTTTGCGAACCGTAGCGCTCGCTCTGATCTTCCTCGCCTTTTTCATCATGTATCTAGGCGTATTCTCCTCTGCGATCCTCCCCTACACGCTGGTGATCGGGACGATCATGATCTTGGTCAGCGTGTTCATTTACTTCCGAGTCGGCGCGATGTCGATGAAGATCCCGACGCTTGAGTGTCCGAATTGCCACCGCACGACGAAAGTGATGGGGATGGAGGACGGGTGCATGTATTGCAACGCCCCGATCCGCATCGAAATGGACGAGAACGAGAACTTGTTCGCAGTCCTCAACGGCGAAGTGCCGGTCAAAAAGTCCGCCCGCCGCTGAGACGATCAAGACAACCCCACCCTACTATGTATACGAAAAAAGACCGCGTCTATTCGACGCTGGTCTTTTTTCTTGTGCCCGCGCGCCCTCGTTAGTGTCGGCAAAACGCCGTCCGCGTACACATCTCGCCTACGCAGCGGTTAGAAAGCAGCCCCGTTGAAGTGCCAGCGCGGTTGCTCGACTTCTGCAAGTTGCACGCTCGTAAGCTCCTTCGCCAACAACTCGCGCAGGAACGGCAATTGAAACTTCACGGAGCGGGCCTGCTTGAACTCTTCGAACACCGGAGAGAAGTACAGATAGTCGCAGATCGCAACGGAATACCATCGCTCCGGCTCAATCTCTCCGCCCTCGTGCACCGCTTGCACGTCATACAGATACAGGCCGACTTCCTCGACCTGAATCTGCAAGCCCGACACCTGCAACCCGCCGATGAAGTGTCCGCGGAACCCGTACCCCTTGCCGACTTGCTCGTAAAAGCCCGGCAGCAGGGATTTTTG
The DNA here is from genome assembly GCF_016722965.1 of Tumebacillus amylolyticus. Lineage (NCBI taxonomy): Bacteria > Bacillati > Bacillota > Bacilli > Caryophanales > Alicyclobacillaceae > Tumebacillus > Tumebacillus amylolyticus. Next base: position 1,243,417 of record NZ_JAEQNB010000001.1, on the reverse strand, counting down.
CAACACGGACAGCAACTGCGCTCCTGTGATTTCCACCACGCAGGTGAGACACGGCGAAGGGAAACACGTCAGCAAGTCTTGACGGGTAAACGGCCCCGGCAACAAGCCGTGATTGAACATCCCGCCATTGATCAGCGCGATCTCCGCCCCCGTCAAGCGACGCATGCCGTCCGACAAGAGATGGCCCAGCGGCGAATTGACGATCAAATGGTGTCCGATCTCGTGTTCGAGGTCCACCACAACGGAGCTGAGTTCCTCGGCGGCCCGTTCCTCCCATTCGTTCATCAGCGTCACGAGGTCGCCGTCCGGCTCCAACTCGCGGTCGCGAGGGATGGCACCGCCCGCAACACCGCGTACTTGGCGTGTCTCTTCGTCCCAATCGAGTTCAACATGTCCGTAGAAGCCGCCGTAACACCCGGCTTGGCAAATCCACGTGCCTCGTACCTTCTCCGGCTCCGGCGTCACTTGATGCGTATGACCGCCGAGAATCAAGTCGATGCCGTCGAACTCCTCGGCGATTTGGCGGTCTGCGTTCAAACCGAGATGAGAGAGCAACACGACGAGATCGACGCCCTGCCCTTGAATTTCCGGCAGCAAGCGTGCAAACGTATCGCGGGGATGTTCGGCAAACACCCCGTGCATGAGATAGAAGTCGGAGAATGCGACCGTGACGCCGAACACCGCCACCCGCAATCCGCCCCGCTCCAAGATCAGATACGGATCAAAAAACGGATACGCCTCCCGCGACTCCTCATCAAACAAATTCGATATCAAGACCGGCGTGCCCGATTCCCGAACCAGATCTCCCCACGAAGACTTCGGCAGAATCAAGCCTTCGTTGTTGCCAAATACCCACGCGTCATAGCCGACGGTACGCAAAAGAGCGGCGTTCGTCCTGCCCAGCGTCCCTTCGGTCTCCATGCGTTTGCGGTCGGCATGGTCCCCGATGTCGAACGTGAACTGCGTTTCATCGTGCGCCAAAACTTCATCCCGGTGACGGCGCAACTGGGTGGCCACCTGCAGATATTCTTCAAAATGACTATGTACGTCATTCGTATGGAAAAAGTGGATCTTCACGCTTCCCCACTCCCGTTCCCTTAAATCAAATACATGAAAGAGTTCCCTCTATCTTACCATAACAAAAAAAGCCGCGCACCTGCGCGGTTTTAAGAATCGTTCGAATTGCGCGACCCATTGTCATGTTCATCGAACGATAACGTGGTCACCCTCGTCGTATCTCCTGCTTTTTGTTCCGCCTCCGTCGCATCCTCATACAAGTTGTCGTCTTCCATACCGGGTGCAATCGTCGGTTTGTCTTGTGAATTTCTCACTGACATCTGTAAACACCTCCTCATGACTTAGTATCTCTGGAAACGGATGCAATATCCGACTGAGTTTCGGCAATGATAGAAGTGGACTTGACCACTACTTAGAATGTAAACCGAGGAAGGGGTTTCCCCATATGCCGTTTCTTCTCCTATTTACGTTGTCTTGGGCGGCGTTCTGGCTATTTGCAGATTTGCGTCACTGGAGGAGGTACTTGCCGGCTTGTCTGCTCGCCTCTGTGATGAGTTTGATGAGCGATTCCGTGACCGAGCATTTTCCATTGTGGGAGTACTATGACACCACCGGCCTGATGCCCCAACTCGTGGTTCGGCTGTTGGACGACTTCGGCGTCTATCCGGTGACGACGTACTTGTTCTTGCAGTATATGCCCGCCCCCTCCAAGCAAGTGTTTTATTACTTGAAGTGGACCATCGCGGTGATCCTCTTGGAGTCGCTGTTCTGTTGGCAAGACTGGATGGTGCATCATCAGTGGAGTTTGGCGTACTCCTACATCGCGGACTGGGTGATTTTCTTCCTCCTCCATCGCTTCACGCTGCTGTTTCAAAAACCAACGGCTGAGGGCAACCGGATGTCGAATCCGATGTCGAGTGTTGTCGAATTATTGAAACTCCACGGGCTGAATCTCCGTTTCATCTCCGAAACGGAAGATGTGGAGATCTTGATGTTACAAATGGAGCCCGGCTCGGAGGTTCGAGCGCACACCCACCCCGCGCCGGAATTTGCATTCCTCTTGCAAGGGCAACTCGAAGTGAGCGTCGGAGCGGAGCGGAAGGTGTACCGCAGCGGGCAATGGATTACGATCCAAGGACATGTCGTGCACAGCGCAGTGAACATCGACAATCTGGAACCGGCTATTATTCTGTCGATCGTTCTGTCGTCGGGTCTTCGTCAAAAGTTGAGGGCGCATACGATGGATCAACTCCTTCTCTCCTCAGAACCGTTGCAGCTCTAGATTCCCTTATCTTGTATGTATTCACAGTAAAAAGCAGAAGGCTGACCACCTTCTGCTTTGCTTTTTTTATTAACCGATTTTCGGAGCGGTCATCGGCTCCGGATTGTCATCCGCCGCCAACTGGACCGGTTTCACCATCATCGGCTTCGGTCCGTCATCGGCCGCCACCAGTGCGGTACCTGTTGCTGCGATCACCAAACTGCACAACACTGCGATTCCCATCCAAACTTTAAGTTTCATCGGAAATTCCTCCCTCAACTCTGGTTTTGGACTGCCTTGTTGCCATACTGTCCGGCTAGATCAAATCGCCCGACCTGCCGAAAGTATTCGGCCACCTTGTGTAACAGCATGATCACTTGATGTTTGACGGTCACACTTTCTCGCAGGTGCGTTGCACGAGTGGCCACGACTTCCAACTCCGACGTGCGTCCGAGTGCGAAGAGGATCGTAGCCCAACAATCCAGCGAGGTTACTTCTTGGTCGAATAGTCTGTGTTGGTGGCACAAGGGAAACGCTTGGGTAACGTAGCGCAGGGCGGCATGCCAATCCGATTGGGAGATAAAATATTCTGCGATGGAAAGCAGGGTGTTAACCTGCCCGTCATGGTCTTGGGTGCGCTTTTTGATTTCCAGCGACATCCTCCATGCAGCGACCGCTTCTTCGGTGCGACCCCAATCTCGCATCAGTTCCGCATAGTTGTGCCAAGCGCGTGCGAGGTGGAAGTAATCTTGGTTCTGTTCCAATCCGTCGCGCGACCTCGTGAGATACGTAAATGATTCCTCGAACCGCTTCAAAGATTTGAGGTTGGTGCCGATCATGAACTCGACGATGCTCACCCGATGCCCTTCACCCAACTCTTGGAATTGTTGCAGAGCTTCTTGCGCATAGTGGAGAGCGGATTCGTAGTGTCCCAATGAAGTCTGCACCATGGAGAGGTTCTGCCAGAGCACCGGCAGATCGAGGGAACCCGGAATCGCCGGGATGCCCATCTCTTCCACCTCTTGGAGGATCTGCAGGGCTTCTTGGTACATCCCAAGCCGGATGAACACACGGCCTTTGGAACGCATCACCCGCGAAACCGTCACGAAGTCGGCGTTTCCGTCCTTCGCTTCCAATCCCCAATGATACCAACTGAGTGCGAGCCAGTAGTGTTTGGATTTCTCCAACAGTTCGCCAACCCGCAGTGCCAGAGGCAGATCAGAAGTCTGTCGTACGAGTTTCTCCCAATCGGCAATCCCGTCGCCGATCAGTTGAAGAGCCTCATCCGGCTGTGTCTCCACCATTTGCTCCAACTTATGCAGTTCCTGGTGCAATTCATCGATCGTCCGGACACGTACGGTTGACTCCACGCTGACTCCTCCTCCTCATCTCAAAGTGGTTCTGTGTCTATTACTATAGAGCCCCTCTTCGAATACTTCAATAGAAAACAAAGAACTATTAACATATCCGACGAAGGTTCTTATCGTTCGCTTACATTCGACAAATAATGCGGCTTAACTCCGACAAAAAAGACACCTTTCCACGAGCGAAAGGTGTCTCTTTTTTTAGACTTCAACGGTGGAAAAAGCGAGTTGATACAGAGGCGCAAGCGTGCGAAATGTCTCGGTGGCGCGTTTGACGAACGCCTTCGGAGACAGTTTGATCGCCTGCGCACGGGGGATGATGATGCCGATCATGACTTCCCCGTTTTTTTGATTGGCGAGGCGGTGAGCGATGCGTTCAAAGTCCTCCAGCTCCATCTCGGACATGACCATGCCTTTTGGGTTCATGTGGTCGGGATACCACAGATAATGGTCGGGGAGAGTCTGTTTGATCTCCTCCAAGTGCGAGATCATCTGCTCGGCGAAAACGCCCTTCATGGGAGATTCGTAGATGATGCCAAACTGGACGAACGCGTGCGTCTGCCAAGCGCCGATCTGAAAATGAGGGTACATCTTGTACCCTTTTTTGCTCTTGCTCCACGCCACCCAGGAATCGTGCGGCGGGTTGGTTTTGCGGCGGGCGTGTTTGGCGACGTGTGCGAACATCTCCTCACCCGTCAACTCGGTGAGAATCGGTTCGAAGTCCTGCCCCAGTTGCGTCAATTTGACGCGCAGATTGGCGATCAACGCCTCCATGCGCGGCTCCAGACCTTCAATGGCAAACAGGTCAAAGTCTTCTCGTGCAAAGCCTGTAAAATTCATGATGTCACTCCTTGCCCTGCTTAATAGCCTTTCTTGGTATCGATCACGTTGATCAACTCACCCGCGCCCGATGTGAAGACGCGGAGATTTTGTTGGAAGATTTCTTGCGCACGCTCCATATACTTCGGAGAACGGGAGGACAAGTGCGGGGTCACGACGGCGTTCTCCAAGCCCCAGAAGGGGTGCGACTCCGGCAACGGCTCTTGAACAAAAACGTCGAGGCCCGCGCCGCGAATTTTTTTCTCCTGCAAGGCTTGAAGCAGCGCGTTCTCGTCGACCACTTGGCCGCGCGCGATGTTGATCAGCACCGCCGACTCTTTCATCAGACCGATCTCCCGCTCGCCGATCATCCCGTGGGTTTTGTCGGTCAGCGGGACGATGACGACAACGTAGTCGCTTCGTTTCAAGACATCGTCGAGGCCGCTCTGGTCGAACATCTCGTCCACGCCTTCGACGTCGCGCTTGGAGGCGGCGACGCCGAGGACGTGCATGTCGAACGCTTTGGCACGCTTGGCGATTTCGGAGCCGATGGCACCCGCGCCGATGATGCCGAGCGTCTGTCCGGAAAGTTCGTCGATGCGGATCGTGCGATCCCAGAGACTTTTTTGCTGATTCTGGTAGAGTTCGACGAAACGGCGGGAGAACATCAAGATCATCCCGAGCGTGTATTCCGCCATCGGGCCTTTGTGAATACCGCGCGCGTTGGTGACGAGGATGTTGCGCTCGTCAATCGCGGGGAACGGCATCAGTTCAAGACCGGCGGAGATCACCATGATCCATTTCAAGTTGGGGCTTGCCGCAATGTGCGCAGGCGTAAGGTCTTCTCCATATGTAATCATGATCTCCGCGTCTGCGAGGTCTTGGGACGCTTCGTCGATGTTTTTGAAGACGCGAATGTCGAGGTGGGGCGCAATCTCGCGGATCGCCGCCAGATGACGGTCGCTGACGGGACAGGTTGTGAGCAGAACCACGTGAGGTCATCTCCTTTTTCAACTGATCTTTTTTTCAAGTGAACTTCTTCTCTCTTATTCTATCAGCTTTTTGAGCTCTTGGTAGATGTGAAGGATTTCCGGGTAGGGCATGCGGACGAGACCGCTGGACGAAGGAGCGACGAAATCAACGACGCCCTCGACGGTGGCTTGTGGTTGCGTACCCCACGGGATGTCTTTTTGACGGGTGTATTGTTCGTAGACGCCCTTGCCGACGAAACAGGCGACTTGCGGGCGGTATCTCTGCAATTTTTGGGCAAGCAACACCCGACCTTCGGCGTACTCAAGCTTCGTGATCTCGTCGGCACGTCGGGTCGGACGGGCGACGATGTTGGTGAATCCATAGCCGATTGCAATCAAGTTGCGGTCTTCGGTCGGGCTCATCTTGCGCTCGGTGAGACCTGCGTCGTGGAGCAGTTTCCAGAAGCGGTTGTTCTTGCCCGCGTAGTTATGCCCCACTTCGCCTGATGTAAGAGACGGGTTGTAGCCGATGAACAAGATCTTCAACCCTTGTGCCACACTGTCGGGAATCAAACTCATCCCCCCTTTTTGGTTATAATGCCCGCGTCTTCTGCAAACACTACCTCCACAGGCAGTTTTTGAAGGAGGATGCAACTTCTATGAACCGTGCGGAAACCGTGTTCAACAACCCCGCGTTTACAGAATCTCAAGTCGGCAAAGTGAACAACTTCACCGGAGCTGACCTGACCACCAACACCTACTACTTCCGCCCCGGCCAAGCCATGAACTACCAAGGCACCCGCCCCGGCGATCAAGTGTACGTCTGTCTCTCCGGCTCAGGTCAATTCCATCTCAACAACGGCACCGAAGAAGTCGTGGACGTGGCACCCGGCTCGATCATGTACGTCCCGACCGGCGTGTCGTGCAAGATCATCAACAACGGCCAAGACGAGATGATCTGCACCGAAGTCTGCCACCCGCAGTAGTAAGATGCTAAAAAAACCGATCCCCGTCAAAGAGGGGGGTCGGTTTTTTTGTTGGGCTCGCGGGTTAGGCGAGGTATTTTTTCAACAGGTTCGGGAGGTCGAGACGAAACTTGGAGTTCGCGACCACTTCGTCGCATCCGGCCGCTTGGGCCGCTTCGTGGGCCTCCACATCGACGTGAGGTCCGTAGGCGAGCACAGGGATGCCGGCTTGCTTCGCTTTCGCAACGACTTCCTTCCAACCGGGTTGTACCGCCGTGAGATCCAAGATGATCAAAGACGGAGAAATGTCCAACTTCTCCACCAATTCCTCATTCGACGACACAAGAGTCACAAGCCCGCCCATCGTGCTTGCCAACTCTCCGATCCGCGTGGAGAACATCAAGTTCGTGACAAGCGCCAAAACCGTTTTAATTGCTGCTGCTTCCATGTGCACTCTCCTTTCTCTCTCCGAAGATATGGTAACGCTCCTTTAAGCCTAGACGAAACGGACGGAGGATGCAAGTGAACTTTTTTACAACGCGCACTCCTCGATTTCAAAGCCGAGGTCTTGGATCATGCCCCAGTCGGAGGTCGGTTCTTGTCCTTGGGTGGTCAAGTAGTCCCCGACGAAAATCGAGTTCGCCGCATAGAGACCCATCGCTTGCAGGGAGCGCAAGTTGATTTCGCGGCCGCCGGAGAGTCGGATTTCCTTGGTCGGGTTGACGAAGCGGAACATCGCGACCGCTTTCAGGCAATGGCGCGGGTTGAGGTGTTGCGTGCCTTGCAGCGGCGTGCCGTCGATTGAGTTCAAAAAGTTGACCGGGATGGAGTCGACGTCGAGCGCTTTGACGGAGAACGCCACGTTGACGAGCTCTTGGGAAGACTCGCCCATGCCCATGATGACGCCCGAGCACGGGGACATGCCGGAGTCTTTGACTTTTTGCACGGTGTCGACACGGTCATCATATGTGTGTGTCGAGCAGATGTTGTCGTAGTTCGACTTGTCGGTGTTCAGGTTGTGGTTGTAGCGATGGACGCCCGCTTCGGCGAGTTTGCCGGCGTGCGTTTCGCTCAGGAAGCCGAGGCATGCGCAGATTTTAAGCGACGTGGTCTCGCGAATTTCTTTGATCGCTTCGATGACGCCGTCGAGTTCGTTTTCGGACGGGCGACGGCCGGATGCGACGATGCAGTAGGTGCCTGCTTTGCGGTTGATCGCTTCTTGGGCACCGGCGAGGATCGAGTCTTTGTTGAGCATCGCGTATTTTTCAACCGGCGTGTCGGCGACGATCGATTGCGAGCAGTAGCCGCAGTCTTCCGGGCAGAGGCCGGACTTGGCGTTGATGATCATGTTCAGTTTGACTTTGTTGCCGTAGTAGTGCTTGCGAATCTCGTAGGCGGAGTGCAAGATGTCGAGCAGGTCTTCATCCGGTGCTTCGAGGAGGGCGAGAGCTTCCTCCTTGGTCAGTTCGTGGCCTTGCAGCACTTGCTTTGCGAGTTCGCGGTAGTTGAGTTGGGTGGTGGTGGTCATGATTTTTTTGACTCCTCTCAAAGGTACGATTGTCTATATGAAGATGATGAAACACGGGGGTCAGTCGCCGCCGAACAAGAAGCGTGCGAGTCGGTCGATGTCGACGGTGCGTTCGACCGTTTCACGAATGAGGTCGTCGGAGGGCGTGTCACCAAGCCAAGGGACGTGCCCGAGGATGGGGATGCCGGCGTATTCTTCGATGTAATCTGCGTTGAAAGGCTCGCTCATCTCGGCGTCAGGTCGTCCGCCGCCGGAGAGAATCGCGCCGACAACGCGCAGCCCGTTTTGTTCGGCAAAACGGACGGTGAGCACGGTGTGGTTGACGGTGCCAAGTCCGGCGCGGACGATGAGCAGTACGGGATGGTTCAGCTCGCGAGCGAGGTCGACGACACGGGTATCTGCTGTGAGCGGAACGGCGAGACCGCCCGCGCCTTCGATGAGCAGGTGGTCGTGAAAGTTGCGAACTTCCTCGTACTTGGCGAGCAGATCTCGTCTGTAGAGTTCGACGCCTGCGCGTTCCGCTGCGAGACGCGGGGCGAGCGGTTCTGCAAACGACCAGCCGCAGAGGAGGTCCGGGGAGTCGGGCAGGTCACCGAGAGTTTTCAAACGCATCGCATCTCCTGCGGGGTCGTGGGCGAGTTCACCCGATTGCATCGGTTTCCAGCATCCGATATCGAGACCTCGTTGACGCAGAGCATAGGCGATTCCGCCGGTGACGAGCGTTTTTCCGACTCCCGTGTCGGTGGCGGTGATAAAAAGGGACATGTTGGTGCCTCCCTTACGAGTGTGGATTTTGTGCGGTTCGTGCTTTGGAAAGAGCATCTACGATGCGCTCGACATCTGCATCTGTGTGCGAGGCGGTAAGCGTCAGACGGATGCGCGATGTACCTTCGGGCACGGTCGGCGGGCGAATCGCAGGAGCGTATATGCCTTGGGCTTCCAGTTCGCGGGCGAATTCGACAGCTTCGTCTGCCGCTCCGATGACCACGCCGAGAATCGGGGTGTCGCTTGGCAGAACGTTGAATCCCGCAAGAAGCAGTTCCTTTCGCAAACGAGCGGCACGCTGGAGCAAGTGCTTCCTGCGATCAGGCTCGTTTTGCACAATCTGCAACGCCGCGAGCACGGCCCCGATGACGGCCGGGCTCTGGGCTGTGGAAAAAACGAACGGTCGGGCGCGGTTGATCAGATAGTCGATCATCTCTTTCGAACCTGCTATGTATCCACCCTCCGCCCCCAACGCCTTGGACAACGTGCCCATCTGGACAGCCACGCGATCCTGAATCCCGAAGTGGTCTGCCGTGCCGGCCCCTTTTTCTCCCAAAACGCCGGTCGCATGCGCGTCGTCCACCATGACATCTGCGCCATAGCGCTCCGCCAACTCGCAAATCCCCGGCAGAGGCGCAATGTCGCCATCCATCGAGAACACGCCGTCCGTCACGATGAGGATACGGCGATGCTCCCCCGCTCTGGCGGCGGCGAGCTTTTTTTCTAAGTCTGCGAGGTCGCAGTGTTCGTAGATTTGCACGTCGGCACGCGAGAGTCGGGTGCCGTCGATGAGGCTGGCGTGGTTGAGTCGGTCGCTGAGGATCAGGTCTCCCACTCCGACGAGCGTGGTCAGGGCGGCGAGGTTCGCCATGTAGCCCGTGTTGAAAAGAAGTGCGGCCTCCGTGCCTTTGAACGCCGCCAGCTCGCGTTCCAAGTGTTCGTGCAGCGCGGTGTTCCCCGTGGTCAACCTCGACCCGCCGGAGCCTGTGCCGAACCTGCGAATCGCTTCCATCGCCGTCTCTTTGCAAATCGGGTCGTCTGCGAGCCCCAGATAATTGTTGGACGCACACATCAACATCTCGCGCCCTTCCACCACGACGACCCGCGACGAAGCACTCTCCATCCTCCGCAAGCGCCGGTACAACCCCGCCTCGCGAATTTCCTCCAACTCCTCCTTAAAGTCCATAAGGCAACTTCTCCGACCGCACCTTCACACCGCGCTCCGTGATATCGACGATCGCTTCATATAAAATATCGAGCATCTCATCCAACTCCTCGACCGTCGAAGAGAGCGGCGGCATGAACACCACGACATTGCCGAGCGGCCGTATGATCATCCCGAGTTCACAAGATCGACGCGAGACGACCAGCCCGATTTTTTCCTGCCATTCGTACTCTGCTTTGGTCTCGCGGTCCTTCACCAACTCGATCCCGATCATGAACCCGCGCTGGCGAATGTCCCCGACATGCTTCAATTCCAGAAATTGCTCCAACCGATGTGCCACATGCTCCGACTTGCGCTCCACATCGCGGACCAAGTCCCGCTTTTCAAAAAGCTCCAAGTTCGCAAGCGCCGCCGCACAGCCCAACTGGTTCCCCGCAAACGAATGCCCGTGGAAAAACGTCTTTTTGCTCTCATAACTTCCCAGAAACGCCTCGTACACGTCATCGGTCGTCACCGTCGCCGCAACCGGCAGATAACCGCCCGTCAACCCCTTGCCCATGCACATGATGTCGGGCGTCACACCGTCGTACTCGCAAGCGAACATCTTGCCTGTCCGTCCAAAGCCTGTCGCAACCTCGTCACAGATCATCAGCACTTCGTATTTCGTACACAGTTCCCGCAATCGTGCGAGGAAACCGGCGGGCATCGTGATGATGCCGGAAGCCCCTTGGACGATCGGTTCAATGAGGAAGCCTGCAATCTCGGAACCTTTTTCCTCTAATAACTGCTCCACCTGTTGCAAACAAGCAAACGCACAGGACGACAGCTCTTCTCCCAGCGGGCATCGGTAGCAGTACGGGTACTCCACGCGATGAGCTTGGAACAAAAGCTTCGAGTACGCCTTGTGGTAGAGGTCGATCGCTCCGACAGAGACGGCCCCGATGGTGTCTCCGTGGTAGGCGTTGTTCATCGTGACGAACGACTGCTTCTCCGGCTTGCCCTTGTGCTGCCAGTATTGAAACGCCATCTTGATCGCGATTTCCACCGAGGTGGCACCGGAGTCGGAGTAGAACACTTTTTCCAAACCATTCGGAGTCAGTTTCGCAATCTGCTCGGCGACCAAGATCGCCGGAACGTTCGCCATCCCGAGAATCGTGGAATGCGCGATCTTGCCAAGTTGCGCCACAATCGCCTCGTTGAGTTCCGGAACGTTGTGCCCGTGGACGTTCAACCAAATCGATGACACGCCGTCAAAAAATTCGCGACCCGTCACATCCCGCAGTTTCACGCCTTCACCCGATTCAATAATCACGGGGAGGTCTTCGTTGTACCCTTGCATCTGGGTGAACGAGTTCCACAAATGTTTGCGGCTCTTCTCCGCTAAAGCTTCGTACTCGTAGGTCATCTCTTGTTCTCCTCTCTTCGCAGCAACACCGGCGCTTGCAACGCCTCTTCATAGTCCTCCACAGACGAAATGCCTCTGACAAAAAACACCCTGCCCCCGAGCGGGCTCCCCCACTCTTTCAAAATGGGAATCCGCACATAGCCAAGCTCGGCCGACGCCACGTAGCCCGAGACATAACCGGGATCGTCCGACCAACACAGCTCGGCGACCGTGCCCGGCGTGTGCGTCACTTTCGTCGCGAGCGCCAACGCTTCGGCAATCCGCTCGCTGGCTATGCCAATTGAGCGCACGTCCTCATACCAAGCCTGCAACTCCTCAGGATGCCAGTCGATTTTCGCAACCCGCACGCCGCGCGCCGAGTCGCTTTCCAATCGCTGCCCCGTGTCGGCGTCCATGACGATGGCGCCTCGCATCGCACCGCCGTTCGGTGCCGGACCTTCCGCAATCGAGCATACCGCGAGTTCTGCCACTTCTCTTGAAATGCCCAGCTCGCCGAGAATCTCCACCGCGACGGCGTGACCCTGTTCAACCGACTCCGCCTCGCGTTTGGAAATCGGCAGAGCGGGCAAACTTCGCACCGCTTCGGCCGGCACGACCTCCACCGTCACGTTGACGAAGTCCGGCCGACCCAACTCGTGCGTCATCGCCCTTCGTACCAACGACTGCACCATGCTTTCGACCGCATCTACTGGCACCAAGCGCTCCCCGCCGGAAATGTGCGAACCGCCCTGCTCATGCGAACCGCCCGCAGCGGCGCGCATTCGAACGCTAAACCACTCCACGTCTCCCAAACCTCCGTTCGTTTGTCAACCAAACCAAATTTCAGGTTAACAATCTTCTACCAAAGTGTACCATGACTCTGCGCACAAAAAAAGAGTGCATCGCTTCATGCGATACACTCTTTTTTCTGAATGATTACTCTCCAAGCGAACTCTGCCGTTCGCGCTCTCGTTCTCGTGCGCGATCTCGACCTTCGTCCGCCACGTCTTCATCTCCCATGTGGTCGTTCCCGTCGTTGACTCCAGAATCTGCCGACCCCCACTTGCGGAACAGGCGCGGGAACAGATGGTGCGCATCGAGAATCACGAACACGAGCAGCGAAGACAACAGGCCGCTCAGATACATCCCGGCCCCGATCATCAAACCGATCGCCGCTGCGACCCACAGCCCGGCGGCGGTCGTTAAGCCCCGGACGAAGCCGCTTTTATCCTTTATGATCGTACCGGCACCGAGGAAGCCGACCCCGGCGACAACTTGTGCCGCCACGCGGCCTGGGTCCATGGTCGGGCCGATCGTCGGAAACCCAAATTCGGACGCCAACGCATACATGCACGAGCCGAGGCAGACCAGCGAATACGTCCGGAACCCGGCGCCCGTAGCGCTCCCCGTGTGAGAAGCTTTCAAATTCCGTTCGCGTTCCATGCCCATGATCGCACCTGCGATAAACGCGATGATCAATCGCACCGCGACGATGTCGATCACAGATAGTTCCTTCAAAAGGTCCTGCCAGATGGCCGTCACCCCGATCCCCTCCTTGCCTCTATGTTTACGAAATCTTTACACAACGCCAATATGAATGTCATCTATTATACAGCCCGCCCACAGGTCTTTCAATGACATACCCTAATCGTATTCACAACGAGCACAAAAAAGCGCCCCGACCTCACCCCCGGTCGAGACGCATCAGCTTTTACTTGGCCGGCGGGCGATTGTTTTTGGCCCACTCCCGCTCCACAAGTTCCATGAATCCATACGGCAACTCCTCTCGATAGGAACGGACCAAAACGATCAACCGCATCACAAGCTCTTGCTCCAAGTCATGCGCATCCTTCTCGTCCGCTTGACGCGTGTACTTTTTGATCAGCGGGCGGAAGCGTTCAATGATCGCTGCCAGCGCGTCCGAGTCCCCTCTCTTCGCGCGTAAAATCAACGAGCGCAACGTCTCTTCCATCATCGTCCCACCGACCTCTCTGCCGGTTCCTTTGCCAGTTTCTTGCGCAGCAGGGACAGGGAACTCAGTTTGAGTTTGTTGATCGCTTGCTGACTAACCCCCAGTTCCAACGAAGCCTCCGCCTCTGTACGTTGCTTGACGTACAAGAGATACAGCACCGTCTGTTGCTTTTGCGTCAACCCTTGAATCGCCTCATGCAAGGCGGGGTTGCCGGTCAGGTTCAGCAGTTCCTCCGAATCTTCGATGACGACTCCTTCGACCGATGTGTTCGGGTCTTCCAAGAGCTCGATGCGCTCATGGCCGCCCCCTCCCGCTTCCGTCGAGAGCGGCGTGTTCAAGATCAACGCTTCTTGCTTGGCCTTGGCACGGCTCTTGGTCAGGAGATGCAGCGCTTCATAATGAATGTGCTTGCGGACAAACCCGAGGAAGCGCATCTCAAAGTAGTGTTCGGCGAAACGCCTCTCCAACTCCAACCGGTCCGCTTCGTTGCGGGTCAAAATCACGTTGGTGAACAGCCTGCGGTTCTCTGCGGACTGCAAGAAGCGGTGCAACAACGGATTGCTGAAAAAAGGCACGACGGGCGACGACTGTGTTCTCGACATGGTGCTCCCTCCCTTTTTTCATTATGAATACGAAATTACTACTAGATGCGTTTCACTTATCACCCTCACAACCTGTCCGGAAAAATAGTTTCCGCACTTTTCCGACATTAAACGATAAAAACAGTGAAATAAGTGTCGGTATACATGTTTTGTTTTTATTTATATATACGCCCGTCCCTAGGTTCATTCCTGCTCGTCCTCGTGTTTCCATAAAAAAACACCGAACTTGAGAAAGTTCGGTGTTCTTTCTGACACTTGCAGTTTACGAATCGGCGCGCACATACGTAAATCGCTGGGCGTGTTCCATCTCGTCGGTCATGATCTCAAACAGGCGATCGCGAAGCCAAGGCAGTTTCGTATTGAGGTACATGGTGCGGTACATTTCCGCCGCTTCGAGCTCATCTTCAAACGAAGCCCGCACGCCTTCTGCATAGGTTGTCACCGTGGCGTGTTGCGGGTGCGGCACTTGCGGGGCATGCCCGGTCAGAGTTTGATAGATCGACGTAAACATTCGCTCATGCTTGATCTCATCGTTCAGGGCATGCTGGATCATCTTTTTCTGAAACGGGGTCGGTGCGAGGGCGTAGAGGGCTCGGTAGTTCAGTTGGGCTTGGCGCTCGTTGTAGATCGCCCGTGCCGTCATCTGCAAGAACTCTTGCTGGTTTTGAAACGCGGCAAAATGAGGTTGCGCAGCGTGCTGCGGTTGTGGCATTCGTGGCAAAAAGTACTCATACATAAAACAGTCGCCTCCTTTTTGCCCACAGGATATTCGCCTACATACACCCGTGACACAAAAAAACTGCGCTGACCGTATCGGTCAGAGCAGCTTTTCCAACACGAAGGCGATGCCGTCGTTGTCGTTGGTGTCGGTGATGTGGTTGGCGATGCTCTTCAAAATCGGGTTGGCGTTGCCCATCGCGACCCCGTACCCTGCAAACTCGATCATTTCGAGGTCGTTGTCTTCGTCGCCAAACGCGATGATGTGCTCGCGCTCGATGCCGAAGTGGTCGGCGATCACTTGCAATCCGGTCGCTTTGTTCACGCCCGCTTTGACGATCTCGATGACGTGCCACGGCGCGCCCCAGAGACGGTGCTCGACAACGTCTGCGTGAAATTGGCTGAGATGGTCCCGCAACTCTCGCAAATTGGCTTTCTGCGGGTAGATCAGCACCGACGTCGGGTGCTCGGTGAGCAAGCTCGGGATATGCCCGACACCCAGCGGCGAGTGGCCGTCGCCCATGAAGCGAATCAAGTTCTCGTCATGCTGTTTCAAATAGTAGTCGTCTTTGACTTCGACGATGACGTTCTCCGCTTGAAATTGCTCACAGACGTCCAAGATGGCAAATGCGGTCTCACGGTCCATCGGGAAGTGGTGCGATCCCCAGTTGGCATCATCGGCGTGATGCACCAACGCCCCGTTGAAATTGACCATCGGCGTGGTCAGCCCCAGTTCGCGGTAGTATTGCACGCTAGAGCGAAACGGTCGACCCGTTGCGATGCAGACATGGTGGCCGTCTTGAATCGCGCGTTGCACAGCCCGCTTGGTGCGGGGCGATATTTTTTTCTCCCGATTGAGAAGCGTTCCGTCCAGATCCAGCGCAATCAATTTTTTGCTCATGGCGTTTCTCCCCTTCCCTGAAGCGATGTATAAATTATCGGAATGATACCTTACTCCCACGTTTTCTGTCAAGATGTACAATCGAAAAACTTTTTCTCAGTTTTTCAAAAGAAAAGTGACAGAATGGCGGGACTCTCTCATATGAATGGAGTAGACACCTAAATTTCACGAATAGAAGTGTATCAATCTCCCAACTACGGGACATACAGGTAGTATACGATTTTGGAGGCGATATGATGGAAACAGTTGAACGTTGGACCACCCGCTCGGACGCTTGGACGGCGGATGATGACCGAAAGTTAGCAGAGATCGTTCTGCGTCATATACGCGAAGGCAGCACGCAACTCAATGCGTTCGTGGAGTCGGCCAACTTGCTGGGCCGTACACCTGCCGCTTGTGGGTACCGATGGAACGGTGTCGTTCGCAAGCACTACGAAGACGGCATCAAAGAAGCGAAAACCGCCAAAAAAGAACGCCTCTCCATCCGCCAACAGGCCAAACAGCGTCGGGTGTATGGCCCAGACTTGGATGACACGTCCCTCGACGGCATCATCCGGGCTCTCAAGAACCACGAACGCGAATACTTCAACCTGCAAGAAAAGTCCCGTCTCTTGGAGCAAAAAGTCTTGGAGATGGAAATTCAACTGCACCAACTCGCCGAAGAGAACCACTCGCTTCGCAACGGGAACTCCCCGCTGACCGAAGACTCCAAAACGCTGCTGGAGATTATGGATCGGGCGCGCAAGATTCTCGAACTCGAACAGCATCACGGTGCCGAACATGCAGCAGAATGAGAGAAAAAGAGAGTCCCTACCCATCGGGTAACGGACTCTCTTTTTTGTTTGTCACTGTGCTTTCAATTGTTCGTCATAGAGTCGGACAAACGAGTAGCCGACTTCAGCGCGTGTCGCCGGTGCGTTGACGTTGAAGTTCGGGTAGAGCAGGTGGTGCTCCTTGGCAACCGCCACGTAGCCGTCGTACCAATCGGTCTTCGGACGGCTCTGCGCTTCTTGCTCATAGTGAGAGCCGAGCATGCGCACGAGGATCGCCATGACTTCGGCACCTGTGATTTCGCCCAGCGGGTTGTAGGTGGTGTTCGACGTGCCGTAGACGAACTTGTGCTTGAGCGCGACGGCGATGTACGGGTTGGCCCAACCGTTGTCCACATCGGTGAATTGGGTCGTCGGTGCCCCCACTTCGTCGTCGAGATGGGCGCCGGAGACGAGAATTTTGGCAAACTGTTCGCGGGTGACCGGCTCTCCCGTGCCGTACGTTCCGTCGGTGTGCCCCGCCATGACGCCGAGGTTGGCGAGCTTCATGTTGTCCGCATAGTACGGGTGGGTGAACGGCAAGTCCGGGAATGCTTGAGTCCACGTGGAGGACTTCGCGACGTTCTCGTCATGGAGCTTCTGGAACACGGTTTTGCCGTTCAGGAGATCGGAGTACGCCATGAGCACGAACTGGGTGGAGATCGCGTTCGCATCTCCTCCCAACGTATAGGAGAAGCCGCCGTTTGCCGTGCGGAAGGAGTTCAGGAAATCGAACAGGTCGTGGCCCGATTTGCTGTAGCTTTTCGGGTCGATGCCATAGGCAACCAGCGCTTGCAAGACGGTCGTTGCAGAGTCCGGGTTGTCGGTGCCTTCGTTGGAGAAACCGCCGCTTGTGTTTTGGACGTTTTTCAGGAAGTTGAGCGCTTTTTGAACGGCGGGGTTGGAAGCATCAAGGCCGAGTGCTTTCATGGCGATCAGGGCAAATGCGGTGACGTCCGGGTTGGAATGGTCGCCCGCCGCCCAGTTGAAGCCGCCGTCGGCGTGTTGTTTGGAAAGCAGGTAGTCGCGTGCTTGGTCAGCGTTCGGGATTGAGACCCCCGCCGAGTAGAGCGCGATGATGCCGTAGATGTGCGCGTTCAGCAAGTCTTCGCCTTCGCCGTAGATCGTGTCTGCAAATTTGCCGTCTGCGCGTTGGGAGGAGAGGATGGCTTGGATGAAGTCTTTTTTCCCGAAGGCACGCGGGTTTTGGTTGGCGGAGAGCAGGCCGAGCAGGGTGCTTTCAAAATCGGTGGTCGCGTCGGAGAGGTTGACGTTGCGACGGACTTCCGACTCGCGGTAGATGACGCCGTTGGTGCCGTCGGCGTTGCTCCATTTCGGAGAAGTGACCGACTCGCCTGCATCGTAGAGGGCGACGGATGCCCAGCCGACGGTGTATTTGTAGGAACTTTTTTGCAGATTGTCGTGGAGGTAGTTGAGCGCGCTCGTGCGTTGATCGGCAAGGGACGGGTCGTTGCTCGCGGCGAGGGCCGGTTGAGAGAGCAAGGACAGGGCGAGCAGAGCGAGGGATGCGGTTTTAGTTGCTTTTTTCATGGGGCAACACCTCCAGAGTTGTGATGGTGAGTTTTTTGCGGAACCGCCAGAGAATCGGCAGGAAGCGGCGGGTCAGCAAGAGTGCGAAGATCACGTTCGCCGCGGCGTGCGAGATGTCGAAGAGCAGCGAGGTCGTGTTGGTGAGCAACCATGTTTCAAACGTCAGCGGGTAGACGGTGGAGAGCCACGTCCACAGGTTCATGATCCAGCCGAACAGGAAACCCCAGACCATCCCGAAGGCGGCGAGTTCGTAGGGCGTGACTTTTTCCCCACGCAAGCGACCGAACAGACCGGCGCTCGCTCCGGCGAGACCCCATGCGAGCATCTGCCACGGAGTCCAAGCGCCTTGCCCGAAATAGACATTGGAGGCCACGGCCGCCGTTGCGCCGACCATGAAGCCGGCTCGCGGTCCGAAGACATAACCTGCGAGGATGACGAGGTACGTCGTCGGTTTGAAGTTTGGAAACGGGGCGAAGATGATCCGCCCCACGATGGCGAATGCGGCGAGCGACGCGATGACGGCGATCTCCTTGGACGAGACGCGAGATCGCTCATAGCGCAGGTAGAACAGGCCGAGCCCCAGCAAGAGCAAGACCAGCGAAGCAACCGCCCAATTGAGGTCTTCGTCCGGCCAGAGCGTGTAGGCGAGGTAAATTCCGCCGAGGGCGACGAGGACGATGAGCCACGAGAGCACTCGACGGATCATGGGGAACCCTCTGTTTCTGCCGTCGGCAGTTTTTTCAATGCCTCTACGCCGTCGCGGATCGTGACGATGCGGTCGAGCACTCCGTGGAACACACGACTCGTTTGCGGGGAGTAAAAAAGCCCGCGAGTGAGCATGTCTTGCGGCGTGCCTTCCGCCACGAGAATGCCGTCATCCAGAAGCAAGACCCGCTCTCCATACTCCGCTGCAAATTCAATGTCGTGCGTGATGAGGACGACTGTGCCGCCCGCTTCTACATACGTGGTCAACCAGTCGCCCAAACGGTCCTTTTGCCCGGCATCCAAACCCCGTGTCGGTTCGTCGAGGAGCAGAGCTTGCGGCTGTTGCACCAAAACGGTCGCCAACGCCGCCCGTTGCCGCTCTCCCCCACTGAGATCTCGCGGGTTGCGATCCAGATGCGGCAAGAGTCCGAGACTCTCCACCACCTCGTGCAACACGCGCTCCGCTTCTTCATCTCCCACCGACAAGCCGATGAGTTTCCGTGAAAACTCGCACTCCTCGCGCAACGTCTCATGGAACAGATAGTCGCTTGGATTCTGAGACAGATACCCCAACTGCCCAGCCAACTCCGCCGGATCAAGCCCCCGCGTATCCACTCCGGCAAAAAGCACTTTGCCCTCCGTTGGACGGCTCAGTGCTGCAAAGAGGCGGAACAGCGTACTTTTTCCCGCACCGTTGGCTCCCAGCAAGGCGGTGAACTGCCCGCGACCGATCTTGACGCGCAAGCCTTTCAGGACTTCCTCGCCGTCGGGATACCCGAACCGCACGTCGCGGGCTTCGAGGAGCACATCGTCAGGGTCGAGGTTGGCCCCGAACATTTTTTTCATGACGTGGACGAGCTTTGAGGAGAGTCCTCGACGGGGAGTTCCGTTTTGGGCAGCGTTCACAGGGTCTTGGTCTTGCAGGAACGCGGCGTCTCGCCTCACGATCTGCCGTGCTTCTTTGACGGTCAACGGTCGCTCGGGACGGCCCGCCTCGACGAACAGTTTGGTGACGGGCACCAACAGTTCGGGACGCGAGAGGGCTGCGAAGTGCGCAAAGTCGGCCGGCGACCCGTCGTATTCGATGCGACCTTCGTACAGAGAAACCACGCGGTCGGCGAGATGCATGACGCGGTCGAGACGTTGTTCCACCAACACGACCGTTACACCCAACTCTTCGTTCAGCCGCTTGACCAAATCGAGAATCTCTTGCGCCGCGCCGGGATCGAGTTGCGAAGTCGGCTCATCGAGCAGGAGCACGTCCGGTTGAAGCGCCATGACGGAGGCGATGGCGACTTTTTGCTTCTCCCCGCCGGAGAGGTCGGCGGTGCGCTTGTGACGAATCGGCGCGAGGTCGAAGAAGTTCAACACCTCCGCCACGCGACGTCTCATTTCAGCCGGCGGCACTTCGGCGTTCTCCAACCCGAATGCCACTTCGCGCTCGACTTCGGTCATCACCAACTGCCGCTCAGGGTCTTGAAACACCATGCCGACGTGCGTTGCGATGCGGCGGTTGCCAAATTCGGAGAGCAACTTTTCCCGATAGCGGACTTCCCCGCCGACTCGTCCTCCGTAAAATTCGGGCACCAACCCGTTCAAGGCGCGCAAGAGCGTCGACTTGCCGCAACCGGACGGCCCCGCCAACAACACAAATTCGCCCTGACGCACCGACCCGTTGATGAGGTCGAGCGCCGGGCGTTCTGCGTCCGGGTAGTAGTAGGTGAAGTTCGTGAGTCGGAGTTCAGGAAGTGCCATTGGAAGTTCGTCTCCTTTTTTTCAGCAAAAGCGGCGGCAACGCCAGCAGGAGTGCCAGTGCGACCGCATGAAATACCGTCGGCCACGGTCCTTCGTCTGCCATGACCGTTTGGATGCGCGGGTAAAATTCGATCCACGTCCACGCTGTGAACCAAGACCAGACGACGAGCGCGATGGCGGCGAGGAACGTCAGCCAAATGATCAAATCGATGCGACTCCACCGTTCCCGCGAGTAGGAGGTGCGTTTGCCTTGCCCAAACCCGCGGGCTTCCATCGATTCGGCGACTTGCCACGAGCCTTCGAGGGACGAGATCAGCAGGACGTTCAGCAGCGGTCGGCGGGCGGCGAGGCGAGAGAGGAGGTTGCCTTCCTCAAACCGCACACCCCGCGTGCGCAGAACGTCTCCGATCTGGTGGGACTGCTCGGTGAGATACGGAATGAGACGGGTCGTCATCATCACGGTGACGGCGGAGCGTTTCGCGACTTTCGCCGACAAGCCGAGCGCCCGGTCTGCCGAAAGCCAGTTCAGCGCGAGGGCGAAGATCGCGAAGAACACCAGCATCCGAAGCCCCATGATCAACCCGTACGCAAGCGCTTCCCACGTGATGCGAATCTGTCCGAGGATCGCGACCGTCGGACCTTTGTAGAGCAGGGTGGCGCCGTTTTTGTTCAGCAGGGTGTTGATGGCGAGGATGAGCACCAAGATCGGGATCGAAAATTTCAGCGTGCGTCCAAACGTTCGCACACCGCCGTGAAGCGCGAGGGCGAATATCAAAACGAGCAACTCCGTGCCCAAATACAGCGGATGGTACGTCAGCACGGAGACCATCAGCATGAGAAACGGGTAAAAAAGCAACGTCGCGGCGTGACCGCGCAAGTTGTGACGATCTGCGCTTCGGCTCATTGCGCGACGGGGACGGCGAGGACGTTGCTCCCGTTGACGACGACGCCGACTTTGCCGCGCAGGTCGCCGGGTCTTGCAATCATGATGTCGAGGGCTTGCTCGAGACCCGCTTCCGTCGCTCCGATGACCAACCAAGTCGGAGTGGAACCGCCGCCTCCGTTGCTTCCCGTGGCGAGGATGGCTCCAAGGCCTGTTTGGTCGGTGTTTTTGCCTTGGTAGGTCAAAAGTTGAACGTTGTCACCGGAGAATTTCGCGTACAAGCCCGTGTGCGTCGGCGAGCCGAACAGCGTTTGCATCGTCGGCTGGTTGCCGAGTTCGCTCCATGTGCCGAGTACGATCACATTGGTTGACGGATGCGCGACACTGCCGTCCGCATACGCGGCTGTGGAGACGTTGCCTGCGCCAAAACCTCGCAGGGCGTTGGCGAGACGGTTCGCGTCAGATACATGATCTCCGCTGAAGTAGATCGTCGTGCCGGGTTGCGCTCCGTTGTAACCGGTCGTGAACGGATGCGGATAGGAGGCCACGACGCTCGGCGTGCTGGAACCGTCGCCCGACCAGTCGTGATAGTCCCACCAAATTGCGTCGCCCGGTTTCGGTTTGACTGCATCTGCTCCGACCGGCGAGACGCTGCCGTTGACATAGTAAAACCAATCGCGCTTCTTGCGGGTGAAAATCGACTTGCTCGTATAGCCCGACTTCGTGCCGTTGATGCCGTTGACAAACGAACCGCCGTACGCCGTCTCGATGTCGAGATGGTCGCGCATCGTATCGAGCAGACTCTGCTCCGTCGAGACGGCTACCGGTTCGTTGAAGACGGAGTTGTTGCCGAAGTACTCCGTGACGCTGAGTTCGAAGTTCCCGTTCGTCGCGCCGGTCGAGTTGTTGCTCGGCTGGCTGTTCGTGCCGGACGAATTGGACGTTGTCCCGTTCGAAGCGGAGTTCCCATTGCTGGAACCATTGGAACTCCCTGCTCCACTCGTGCCGCCATTGGAGCTCTTGCCATTGCCGCCGCTTCTTGCAGAGTTTGCCGTCGACGCAGACGGGTTTTTGCCCGACTCGGAAGACGCTTGCGTGTCCGAGGCGTTTTTCTCAGAAGGGGTGGCTTGTTGCTCTTGGGATTTTGGTTCCGCCTCCTGCTTCTTGTCATCGACGACGGGGGTCTGCACCTCTAGTTGGGGCAGAGCGTCCGGCTTCTGCGCGTCGGACGATGATTTGCCGCATGCAGTGCCGACCAGTGCAAGCGCAACGAAAAGCCCAAGACTCCTTGCGATCTTCATGATGGTTCACAACCTCCTCACATTCAAGAAAAAAGAGTGAGGCTCGTCTATCGAGCCTCCACTCTACACTTAGCTATACGTGCGGAATTCCTAGTTATTCGAAGTATGGATGGAGTCCAACACCAAAGCGACTTCGGCACGGTCCGCGTACGCCAGCGGCGAGAACAAGCCTTCGGAGTAGCCGTGCATGTAACCGGCCTTCACGACCGCTTCCACGTAGCCTTTCGCATAGTCGCCGATCTGTCCTTTGTCGAGGAACGTCAGCGTATCGGTGGTTTCCGGAGAGAGCCCTGCCAAGCGTGCCACGACGATTGCCAGCTCTTGGCGGGTGATCCCGTCGTTTGAACGGAACGTGCCTTCCGCGTCGCCGGAGAGGATGTTTTTGCGCACGACCGTTTGGATGAATTGGTTGTAGTGATCACGAGCTGCGACGTCGGAGAATTGCTTCTCGCCGCCGAAGTTGAGATCCCCGTTCGAAGCGCCGACCAGCGAGATCATTTTCGCGAGTTCGCCACGGGTTACGGCACGGCCCGGTTCGAAGTGCGAACTCCCGTCCCCGACGACGATGCCTGCTTGCGCTTGCTTCAGGATGCTCGGTGCCGCCCAGTCGTAGCCGTTGAGGTCGGTGAACTTCGCGTCTTTGTTGCCTACGAGCACGTTCACGTCGCCGGATCGGATGATCAGCGGGAGACCGGTCGCCGGGTCGATTTTGTCGAGGTTGAGGGTGAGCAGACCTGCGTCCGACGCTTTCACCGTCGCCACGCCGTCTTTGTCGGTGACAAAAATGGCTTCGTCACTGTTGACGGTGGCAAGCGATGCGCCTTCGACCGGCACGGTGGTCGTCGTTGCGTTCCAGTTCGCGTCGTACGTGGTCTTCTGCGCGGTGACTTTCACGGTGAAGTTGTCGCCCACGAACGGATGAGTCGAAGAGATTTCAAGTTTCGGGTACAGCGTTTGCGTGTAGTCGGAGAAGCCCCAGACCACTTCGTCGCCGTCATGCAGTTCCGCTTGGTCCGCCCCGACATCGACCGACTTGCCGTTCACCCAGAACAGCCAAGCGGTGTTGTTGTTGATGGTTTTCTCCCCGACGCCGTTGATTTTGTTCACGTAGGTGCCGAATTGGGAAGTGGTCGCCGTGTAATCGATGGAGTCCTTCGCCGCGATGTCCACCAGTGCGCCCAATACGGTCGGCTTGTCCATTTGGACCGTATCGCCCGCGGTGTTTTTGAACGACTCTGCACCGACGGCGAGGTATTCCGTTTTCATAAACCCGTTCGGGCCGACGACGCGGACTTTCACGTGCGCCTTGGTATCCGTGGCAGCCACTGCGCTGAGAGACGGGGCCATCAGGCCAGCGATCAACAGCGTGGAAGCGGCGATTTTGACGAAGTTGCGGTTCATTGGTTGTGCTCCTCTCTAGTTCCAAACAATAAAAAAACTCCCTAACCAATCGGTCGGGAGAACAGGTTCGTATGTACGCCTGAACCTTCCCTCCGAAGGTGCTACGAAAAAAAAGTGCCGTCCTTGAAGCAGGTCTCCTGGCTCACGGGTCCTCCGACCTCCGCCCCTTCTCATGCCGCTTGGCACAATGGGTACTTGCGGGATCGTCGCCGTTTACAGTAGCGGGGGCTGCAGCGGATTTGCACCGCTTTCCCTACACTTCATGGCACCATTCCTATGAAATTACAAAACTAGTGTACCATCCCACGAAAAAAAAGACCAGCACCGCGAGCGGCCTGGTCTCTTTTTCAAATGATGTTGACTTACTGCTCTTCGTATTTCTCAAAACGCATCGACGGAACGGCGCCCAGCGGAAGAAATGCGGAACGACCGTTGATCAGCGAATGGTCGATCAAAGAGTTGTACGAATAGACGAGGTCGAGAACTTTCTTGAAGTCGGCGTCGTCGTTGAAGTTGCCTTCGAGTTGCACGTCGAGAAGGCTCATTGCGTACTTGCGGTCTTCTTTCGCCTTGGCGAGAGCTCCTTGCAGACGCGGGATCATCTCTTCGTTTTTCATCGCTTCTTGCGCTTTCAACTCAACGGTAAATGCGCCGATTGCGAAGTTCGTGGCTGCAATCGCGGATTGGATGACCATAAACTCGTTGCTACGCAGAATTTGTTCGGTTGCCATTAGCAATCACCTCGCCTTTCATCTTACCTGATAATTCCTAGCCAATCAACGAATAGCCGCCGTCGACGACCAAGGTTTGGCCGACGATCATGCGAGACTGCTCGGAGCAGAGGAACAGCACGGAGTTCGCGAGGTCTTCCGGCGTAATCATGCGACCTGCCGGGGTGCGGTCGACCGCCGCTTGGATCATCTCTTCACGGTTCGGGAAGTGCGTGAGAGCGTCGGTGTCCACTGCTGCGCCCGAGACGGCGTTGACGATGATGTTCTTCGGAGCGAGTTCCACGCCGAGGTAGCGTACGATCGATTCGAGAGCCGCTTTGGAGGTGCCGACGTTGATGTAGTTTTTCAGCGCGAATTTAGAGCCGAGCGACGAGATCGCCACGATGGAGCCGCCGCCGCGTGCTTCCATCATCGGGACTGCTTTTTGCGCGAGGAAGAGCAGCGCTTTGGAATTGATGCTGAGCGTCCAGTCCCAGTGCTTTTCTTCGACTTCCATCGCCGGAAGTTGCACGCCGGACGCCGCGTTCGAGATGAGGATGTCGAGGCCGCCCATCACTTCTTGGATTTCGTCAAAGATCAATTGGTGCTTGTCGAGGTCGCCGACGTTCGCTTTGATGATATGGCAGCGACGGCCGAGAGATTCGATCATCGCTTTGGTTTCTTCCGCCGGTTTGCGGTTGCGGAAAAAGTTGATGACGACGTCTGCGCCCTCTTCCGCCAGTTTCAATGCAATCGAACGGCCAATGCCGCGGGAGCCTCCGGTGACGAGTGCGATCTTGCCGGTAAGTGAAGACATGTGATGTATACCTCCAAGGAATTAAGATCAGGTATTAGGAGTTCTATGTACGAGGTGATTATATCATTCCCCTGATCGGAAGTACATTTTCCGTTCGTAAAAAAAGCCAACCTCCGCGCCACGGGGGTTGGCTTATTTCTCTCGCTGTCGGAGGTTGAGTCAGGAGCTTAGTTCTTCCCTTGCGCCTTGGTCAGTTCCGCTTTAAGCGTTGCGTCGATGGTTTGCATGAGTTTCAGCGCGTCTTGGTTCTGTGCTTGGATTTTGGCTGCGACTTCCTTGATTTTGGCGGAATCGGACGCAAGGACCGCATCGTGCAGTTGTTTGTGCAGGTCTTTGCCGGTCGTGCGCAGTTCTTTGAGTTTGGCGAGGTCGGCTTCGGTGGTTTTCAGATCGGATTTGATCTGCTTTTTCAGCGCTTTGTCGGTGGTGTTTTTCTCAAGGTCTTGAAGTTGTTGGTGCGATTCTTTGATCGACTTGCGGGTTTCCCACATTTGTTTCTTGGTCTCTTTCATCGATTTGAAATCGACGCCCGCGTCTTTGATCGCTTGCTTTTGCTGGTCGGTCAACTTGACTTTCTGATGCTCCCCTTTGTGGTGGTGCTCAGCGCTCGGAGCCGGAGTGGTGGTGGTTGCCGGGTCGTCCGTCGCGGCGAATGCTGCTGCGCCGCCTCCAAGTGCCAATGCTGCGGCAAGGGTAGTACCTACGAGAAGTTTTTGAAAGTTTTTCATATCGTTGTGTCCACCTTTCAACAAGTTGTGATTGACCTCTTGACTTCATGGTACCCATCAGATGTGGAATAAATATGGAAAAGTTATAGAAAAAAACAGCCCCGCCATCGCGGAGCTGTTTCTGTGCTTAAAACGGTTTGGTCTCCCCTGCCACCATCTCGCAATACGGGGTCTCGCCCTTCAAATTGCGCGCAACGTTGTCCAATTGCTCGCCGTCGCGAAATACGGCGAGGGTGTGCCCGTTGCGGACTTGTTCGCAAGCTTGGGAGATCGCGGATTCCGGGATGCCGTACGAGCGCAGACGATCTTCGACCGTCACCATCGTGCGCTGGTGGTTGGTGCCCGGCAACGCGTTGAGTTGCGGTGCTTCGATCTCGCCTTGAACCGGCGTGGAGTCTGACACGATGTTCTGGATGAACGGCGTGACGCCCGGGTAGAACCCTTCGATGCCGTCCCCGTTTTGGTCGCCCTTGTTCTGCAGGTAGAGGACCGTGAAGTCATTCATTCCTGCACGATACAAGTTCTGAACGGAATCGTGAGCTTGTTGATAGCTCGGAAATGCCGCCAATACAATCGGTTTTGACATGTATGGTCACCTCTCTCACACGAGTACCTCTAGTATCTGTGAGAAGGTGGTTTGCTATTCCCCGTTCGCCTCGTGCCACAACCTCGTCCATCTCTCCCGCGCCTCGGGGTCGAACGGCCCCTCTTGCGCTTCAAACAACGCCACCAACTCCGCCGTCGCTTCTGCGATTTTGAGCAAGATGTCGGACGGATACTTCATCGCGTGGGCATGCTCTGTCAGTTCCTCTTCATCGACCACTTCGTACACGCCGTCGACGTTGACGATCAAATCGACGTCATAGTCGATGAATTTGTACAGGTTGCGCTCTTCCTCATACTCGATCGGGCTTGCGATGTTGCAATAGTAGCCTGTGCCTTCCTCGCGACAGAGGATCGCGACGTTGTACCATTTCTCCGGATGTACCCAATAGATGACGGGAAACGGGCTCGACCACTCCCCGCCGTCCGATTCCACAACCGCCGTGTTCGGTTCGATCCACATCACCCCTCGCTCGCCCGGCAGTTCGTAGAGCTTGACCCAACGACGGTGCTCACGACCGTCGTGCTTGTACGCTTGCATCCAAACTTCTCTCATCCTGACTCCCAACTCCTCCAAGATTTCTCCCTATCTTTCCCCCAAGAGAGCTGATAGACTTAACCCTTGCAACCAAAACGAAGGAAGGTGAATCTCGATGTTGATCATTCTGACTGTGCTCCTGCTTGTCGCCGTCGTCGTTGCCGCCCTGATCGGGTATGCGCACTGGAACACGTTCCGTCCGGTGGTCCGCCACGTCGAGACGACCCTGGACGAGCAACTCGGCGACAAATCGGAACTGCGCATCGTCCAACTGTCCGATCTGCACATGGAACGCCAATCGATCAAACCGGAGCGCATGGCGAAGATCATCGCCGATGCCAACGCCGACTTGATCGTGATGACCGGCGATTATCTCGACAACTACGACAACCTCGATAAATTCATGCTGTACCTCGACGAGATCAAAAAAATCGAGCCGGAGCACGGCATCTGGCTCGTCTGGGGCAACCACGACCACTACCTCGGGGAGCGCATCGACGACTTGGCGGAGGAGATCTCCGCCAAAGGCATTCGCGTGCTCGCCAACGAGTGGGGCTCCATCGAGTTTGGAGCACAGCGTCTCAATATTATCGGAATCGACGACTTCTGCCTCGGCAAGTCGGACATCCCGCGCTCCTTCCACGGTGTCGAGGACGGGTGGAACCTCGTTCTCTCGCACGACCCGAACGTCGTGCTCCACTTGGAAGAGCACCACAAAGTCGACCTGCTTCTGTCCGGCCACTTGCACGGCGGTCAGTTCAAAGTCCCGGGCGCTTTTAAATTGTTCCCGATGGGCGAACTCCCGAAACAGAATGTGATCTCGGGCATGCACATCGTCAATGGCAAAAACGTCTACATCTCGGACGGCATGGGCCAAGCGGCCTTCAATGTTCGCTTGGGCACTCGTCCGGAGATTACCGTACACACTCTGCGCGCGGCGTAGGGTGTTTTTTTATGTAAAAGAAGCACGCGGAGAAAGTGTCCGCGTGCTTTTTTTCTTAGAAGCCGGTGGAGATGTACTTCACTTCGAGGAACGGCTCCATGCCGTAGTGACCGCCTTCGCGACCGAGACCGGATTGCTTCATCCCGCCAAACGGTGCTTGCACGGCGTTGGCCGGCATCGGGTCGTTGACGCCGACGATGCCGTATTCGAGGCCTTCGCTCATGCGGATCGAACGGCCGAGATCGTTGGTGTAGACATAGGCGGCGAGGCCGTAGTCGGAATTGTTGGCACGCGCCAGAACTTCTTGCTCCGTTTCGAAGGTGAAGACCGGAGCAACCGGGCCGAAGGTTTCTTCGGTCGCGATGCGCATCTCTTCGGTGACGCCGGACAGCAGGGTCGGTTCGAAGAAGTAACCTTGCTCGCCGTGACGCTTGCCGCCGGTGACGACGGTTGCGCCTTTGGAAACTGCATCTTCGACGTGCAGAGTTGCTTTGTCGAGCGCTTGTTGGTCGATCAGCGGACCCATGGTGGTTTCTTTTTCAAGGCCGTGGCCGAGTTTGAATTGCTTCTGAACTTCCTCGGCTGCCGCTTTCACGAACTCTTCGGCGATGTTTTTGTGAACGTAGACGCGGTTGGTGCAGATGCAAGTTTGACCTGCGTTGCGGTATTTGGAGTTGATCAGGCCGAATACCGCTTTTTTGATATCCGCATCGTCGAACACGATGAACGGTGCATGGCCGCCCAGTTCCAGGGAGACGCGCTTGACGGTGTCTGCCGCGTTGCGGGCAATCAGCTTGCCGACTTCGGTCGAGCCGGTGAAGGTGACTTTGCGCACGCGCTTGTCGGTGGTGAGCATCGTGCCGACTTCAGCCGGTTTCGACGTCGTGATCAAGTTGATGACGCCCGCCGGGAAGCCTGCTTGTTCCGCGAGTTCGATCAGGCGAACGGCGGTCAGCGGCGTTTGCTCCGCCGGTTTGAGCACGATGGTGCAACCTGCCGCCAGAGCCGGGGCAACTTTGCGGGTAATCATGCCCGCCGGGAAGTTCCACGGAGTAATCGCCGAGACCACGCCGACCGGTTGTTTGAGCACGGTGATGCGCTTGGTCGGTTCGAGGTGCGGGATGGTTTCGCCGTGAACGCGTTTCGCTTCTTCGGCGTACCATTGCACGAAGCCGGCTGCGTTGATCAATTCACCCTTGGCTTCCATGAGCGGTTTGCCCATTTCGCCGGTGAGGATCGCTGCCAGTTCGTTGCGTTGCTCCATGATCAAGTTGTACCACTTGTAGAGCATCTGCGAGCGTTTGTGCGCCGGAGTTGCCGCCCAAGCCGGGAATGCTTTGTGTGCTGCGTCGATCGCCGCGTCTGCGTGCGAAACGTCTGCGTCTGCCGCGTAACCGACTACTTGGCCTGTCGCCGGGTCCGTTACTTCAAAAGTGGAATCGGTCGCGATCCACTCACCGTTTATGTAAAGCTTGCTGGTCGTCGTCATGGTAAAAAAAGCCCTCCCTTTGATTTCCCTCAGTTGTGTTGAAGAATGAACGCGTGATATCCCTGTTGCCACCAATTCTTGAGTATGACGAAACGGGCACGGTCCTCCTCTGTACTGTTACACTTCTCGAATGAATCCGCTTTCTCCTCCACGATTTGCAGACAATCCGCAGAAGGTTGTAAAAAGTCGAGAAAATGCTCGGCACAGTGGGATAGAACGAATCTCTCGCCGTCAAACACCAGCTCACGACCCCGTTCGTAGTCAAAAACGCCGCCGGCCACGCAGAACGGGCTGTCTTCCTCGGCGAGCAGGGAATTTTCTTTGAGCTGGGGCAAGAGTTTGGGGTGGAGAGCTTGGATGTTTTTCTTCCACGTTTCGCTCGCGGCGTCGTCCAGCGCGAGGTATTCGGCGCCGAATGTGATCGGGTCGAGTGAAGTGATCGGCAGAACGGTGTATTTCATCGCGAATTTGCCCCCTTTAGTATGTTCGTCTCTCGCAAAAAAGCGCAGCACTCCCGCGACGAGAGGCTGCGTTTTTCGTTATTTCTTCTTGGTGATGACTTTCCCCGTGCCGGAAGAGGACTTCGGCGGTGTTACGCTGCTCTTGGACGAGGAGGACGACCCGGACTTCGAAGAAGAGGACGACCCCGACGAAGAGCTTGACCCCGACTTCGAGGAAGACGAAGAGCTGCCCGACGAGGAACCGTAATTATACGACGAACTCTTGTGCGGGTACGACTTGCCCGGATACTTCGAAGAATACTTGTATTCCCCGTACCCATGATAGGACGGATACGACTTCGAACCCCAGTTGCTGCCGAACATGTTCCCGATCAACATCCCGGTCAGGAACGGCGACAGGTAGTTCGGGTCATAATGCTGTTGCACGTATTGCTTGGAGTCCACTTCAATCAGCGTGTCGGATTGCTTCTCACCGTCTTGCTGGACGTGGACGATGTCGTTGTTGTAGACGAGGAACATGTCATCGTCATCCGATTTCGACATTTCATCCGGCTTTTGTTGATCGGCGATCTTCTGCGCGACATCCGGCACACTCTGGCCCGTTGCGCGATAGACTTTCTGCATGTTGGAACCGGAGCCGTCCGCGCTCTCCAGGCTGTATTTGTTCTTGATGTAATCTTGCGCGTTCATGCTGGCACTGGTACTGCTGCTGCCACCGCCGCACCCAGCCAAAACGACTGAGCAAGCGAGCAGGAGGGCCATTGCTTTGGACATCATTTTCACTTACACTTCCCCCGTTTCTACTCTCCTCAATTCTCCCATGCCGCCTACAGGTTTGGCAAGACCTGTATGTAAACGAAACTTATGGACAGCATAATCCGTGCGTAAAAACTTGCGTTCCACGATCCCCCACAGCGACGACGTGGCCATGTACAGCCCGATGGCAACCGGTGCTTTCCAGAGGAAGAACACCATCATCGGAAACACCATGAGGATCGGCAAAAACTTCGACATCTGCCCCACTTGCCCCATCTCATCAGGCGCCACGATCGGAACCAAAGCCCCGACCGCGCTCAACCCGCCTACGAGAAACGGCAAGATGTGCGAAGCGTCCGCTTGGTTCAACGCATGCGACCACGGCAGCAGCACAGTGGTGATGTCGCTTCCAAAATGATAGAAAACCGCATAGACCGCGGCAAAGATCGGCATCTGCACCACCATCGTCCCAAGCATCGAGAACGGATTGAACTTGTGCTCGGACGTGAGTTGCATGGCCGCTTCCTTGAGCTTGTCAGGGTCGTCCTTGTGCTTCTGCTTCACTTCGCGGTACGCTTTGGAAAAAGCTCGGTTGCGGTACCCGAACCGCGCTTGTCGAACGGTCAACGGGAACAGGCACACCCGGACGATCAGAGTCAGCAAGATCACAGCCAAGCCCCAATCGTGTACCAGATTCTCGATTCCGCTCAACACCGGCCGCAACAAATCTGCGAGAAATAAAATAGGTCCCCAGTTGCTCATCTCCACATGTCCCTACTTTCCTTGATGCCGTTGATCTGCAATCAGCGCTTGCGAATCACTCGGCCCTTGCCGCTGCTGCTCTTCGGCGGTTTCACAGACGGGGTCGTGCGGGACGGCGTCGTGCTTGGCGGCGTGTAAGTGCCTCCTCCCGTTCCCCCGCGGTAGTAGCGGTCATAACCGACTCCCGTGTACCCGCCGCGTGGATAACTGCGCCATCCGCTGCCGAAGATGTTGCTCAAGAGCGACGCCGCGAGAAACCCGTTGAGGAAGCTCGGGTCGTAGTTCTGGCGGACGAATTGCTTTGTGTCCACTTCCACGAGCGTGTCTTCCGTTTTCTGCGGGTCTTGCTGGACGTGGATGAGATAGTTCGGGTAGACGAGGAACATCCGCTCCTTGCTTTCTGCCGACATCTCGTCCGGTTTCTGCTCAGCCGCGATCTTTTTCGCGACGTCGGGCACGGCCTGACCTGGTGCCCGGTAGACTTTTTGCTGCGTGTCGCCGGAGCCTTTGACGTCCTCCAGCGAGTATTGGTCCTTGATGAACTGGGCTGAATTCTCCATTCCACAGCCGACTAGAAAAACGGTGAGTGCCAAAGTGAGTGCGATCGTTTTCGTCAGCTTCGACATGCGCAAAAACCCCTTTCAGGATTATTCGCTGCCCGGGAGAATCATGACTTCGCTCGGTTTGACCTTGCCGCCCACGCGGATGATGATCTCGCCGCTTTGCCATTCAAACAGCATCGCTTTGCCGTCGTCGGACAGATGCATCCACCAGTAGACGACATCATAATGGTTGAACGCACTGCGGCCTTGCACGTTGACGGTCGCTTCGCCGCGAACCGCTTCGAAGTACGACACATCGTCGTAGATCATCTCGTGGTTGATCTCTTCCGGATTCTCCAAGCGGGCATCCAGCGTTTCGTACAAGTACGCGCGAACCGATTCCTTCGGCTCGACCATGAGGTAGCCGTTTTTCGGGCCGGAGAGCAAATAGCCGTACTTGACCTGACCTCCGCTGCGGTAGGTGGTGATGCCTTCGACTTTATAATCCTCCAAATCATACGAAACGATGTCCCCGACGCGCAGGTTGGTGAGCGTGCGTTGCACCACTTGCGTGCCCTCGTTGTTGTTGGCTTTCCAGATATTCTTGATACGATCAAAAACGCTCATCGTAGTATCGCTCCTCACTTCATAGGTTCTGCTACTAAGCTATACGAATCAAGTTGCCTGAGGTTGCACAACTTCTTGTCCTTTTTTTGTGGGACTTGCCGTATACTTGAAAATCGGACATTATAAGACTAGGTACTAACTCATGCGCAAAAAGGAGATTGACTATGAATCAATTGTTAGCCGGTAAGAAGTTCCTCATCATGGGCGTGGCCAACGACCGCTCGATCGCTTGGGCGATTGCCAAGCAACTGCACGAATCGGGCGCAACCCTTGCGTTCAGCTACCAAGGCGACCGTTTGGAATCCCGCGTTACGAAGCTTGTCGAAGCAACGATGCCGGGTTCTACGATGGTTCAGGTCGACGTGACCCGTGACGACGAAGTCGCAGGCGCCTTTGCCCTGCTCAAGGAACAATGGGGCACGATGGACGGCCTCGTTCATTCCCTCGCATTTGCAAAAACCGAAGAACTCGAAGGCAACTTCGTCGACACGTCCCGCGAAGGCTATCTGCTCGCGCAAGACATCTCGGCGTTCTCGTTGGTCGCTTGCTCCCGTTATGCCAAAGACATGATGCCCGACGGCGGCACGATCATCACCATGACCTACCTCGGCGGCGAGCGCGTCGTCGGCAACTACAACGTCATGGGCGTTGCCAAAGCAGCGTTGGACCAAAGCGTCCGCTACCTGGCAGCCGATCTCGGCGCACAAAACATCCGCGTCAACGCCATCTCCGCCGGCCCGATCAACACGCTGGCAGCGCGCGGTGTGAAAAACTTCACCTCGATTCTCCCGCAAGTGGCGGAGAAATCGCCGCTCAAGCGCAACATCACCCAAGAAGAAGTAGCCAAAACAGCCCTGTTCCTCGCATCCGACCTCTCTTCCGGCATCACCGGCGAGATCATTCACGTCGATGCTGGCTACCACATCATGGGCTAATGAAATGGAAAAAAACCGTCAGGCCCTCGCGGCCGACGGTTTTCTTTTTTTCAGAGCCGGATCTTGTCCGGAATTACGTGGCTGTTCGCACGAATGCGGTAGACGCGCTCTGCCTCGTCAAAATCGATGCGCAGAGGTTCATCTACATAAAAATAAGTGGCTCGATCCACGACGACGGTCACTCCGTCCTCCTGTTCAAACACTTGATCTCCCTCTCTCGGCTCATCCAGAGCCAAGTCATACTGAAATGTCGCGCTTCAGCCGCCTTCCATTTCAATGAAAAAACGGACGCAGACGCGCCCGGTCTCCTCGTCGCGCCACGAGAGCAATTCTTGCTTGGCACGGTCGGTTACGGTCACAGTGCTCATGAGATGCAGAGCCTCCTCTCACTTCAAGGGATAGGGTGTCTCCTGACAGCACAACCTAACCGACAGGAGGTGAACGGCGATGTATGTAGGTCGCACGCTTCAACAGTTGCAAAATCAGCCGTACGGCAAGTGGACGATCGAAGAACTTGCCTACCACCGCGACGTGATGACCCAGATGCAGGGCTGCCTCAACGACCAAGGCCAAGAAATTCTCAACAAGGTCTTGGAGGAAATGGACAACCGCGGCGGACTGCCTCATTACGGCGGAGATTACGACGGACATGGTACTACCATACATTATGACTGACCCACGTGTCTCTGTGGGTCTTTTTTTATGATCATGACAATTATGTGTCTATATAGTATACTTATGATACATCTAGGTAAACGTTTTCATAAAAAGGGGGAGTCATCATGAGAATCTTCAAGAACCTCACCGTGTGGGTCTTGATCGCAATCGTACTGGGTGCGGTATTCGGCGTTCTCGATCCGGCGCACGCGCAACAGTTGAAATGGCTCGGCGACATGTTCATCAAGATGATCAAGATGGTCATCGCGCCGATTGTCTTCTTCACCATCGTCATCGGGTTCGCGAATATGGGCGACATGAAAAAAATCGGCCGCATCGGCGGCAAAGCGTTGCTGTACTTCGAAATCTGCACGACGTTTGCCCTGGCGATCGGCATCGCCGTCGTCGAACTGATCCAGCCGGGCAAGGGCTTTGACACTTCGAAGCTGAAAGCGGCAGACATCGCTTCCTACGCGAAGCAAGGGGCGGAAGCAAACCACGGCTTCGTGGACTTCCTCATGTCGCTGGTTCCTGACAACGTCGTCGGCGCGATGGCGAAAGGCGATCTGTTGCCGATCTTGTTCTTCTCCGTGCTGTTCGGTCTCGCGATGGCGTCGATGGGTGCCAAAGCGAAGCCGGTGACAGAATTCTTCGAACGCATGAACGAACTCTTTTTCAAAGTCGTTTCGTATGTGATGAAGTTCGCGCCGGTGGCAGCGTTTGGCGCGATGTCTTATACAATTGGTAAGTTCGGTTTGAAATCTCTCTGGTCGCTCGGCCAGTTGATGGGCTCCGTGTACATCACCATGTTCCTGTTCATCGTGGTCGTTCTGGGCTTGGTCGCTCGCTTCTTCGGCTTCAGCGTGTTCAAACTGATCAAGTTCATCAAGGAAGAAATTCTGCTCGTACTGGGGACGTCCTCCTCGGAGTCGGCTCTGCCGCGCGTGATGGAAAAACTCGAGCGCTTCGGCTGCTCGAAGCCGGTTGTCGGCCTCGTCGTCCCGACCGGATATTCGTTCAACTTGGACGGCACGTCGATCTACCTGTCGATGGCGGCGATGTTCATCTGCCAAGCGATGGGCGTTCACCTGTCCTTCGTGAACATCTTGACGTTGGTCGGGATTCTCATGCTGACCTCCAAGGGCGCCGCCGGTGTCACAGGCTCCGGTCTGATTACATTGGCTGCCACGATTGCCGCCCTGCCAAGCAACATGATCCCGATGGAAGGCATCGCCCTGCTGATCGGCGTGGACCGCTTCATGTCGGAAGCGCGCGCCATCACGAACCTCATCGGCAACTCCGTCGCCACCGTCGTCATCGCCAAAGTGGAACGTGAATTCGACGAAGACGTCCACCAACAAGCGATCAACAACCCCAACAACCAACCGCCGATCTCGGCGTAATGAGGTACAAAAAAACCGCCGCTCTCCTCGAGAGCCGGCGGTTTTTTCTATTTCTTCATCGGCAGACGCACGATAAACTCTGCGCCTCCTCGTTCGTGGTTTCGAGCGGTGATCGTGCCGCCCGATTGGTCGACGATCGCTTTGACGATGGCAAGACCGAGGCCGGTGTCGCCTTTGTCCCCTTTGTAGAAGCGGGCGAAGATTTGCTGTTGATCTTGGTCCGGGTTGGCGAATCCTTCGCCGTCGTCCCGGATGGAGAGCAGCAGATGCCCGTCCTCCGCACGCAAGCTCACCACCAAGTGCGACTTCGCATGGCGGACGCCGTTGCTCAGGAGGTTGATCATCGTCTGCATCATTTTGTCCCCGTCGACGTCGACGAGATATTCCCCTCGACCCCGCACTTCGATCTCGATCCCCTTCTGCATCGCCAGCGTTTTCACGCGCGTCACAGAGTCTTCCACCAGCTCGGTGAACTCGACTTCCTCCCGCTTGAAACTGTCTTCGAGCGTCTCCAGCTTCGACAGGTAGATCAGCTCGTCCACGAGCTTTTTCAAACGCACCGCTTCTTGCGAGATCACTTCCAACCCCGACGCCGCTTCGTCGCCGGAGAAGATCCCGTCCTTGATCCCTTCTGCATACCCTTGGATCGCCATCAGCGGAGTCTTCAACTCGTGAGACGCGTTCTGTAAAAAGCGCCGCTGCCCTTGGTCGTAGCGCTTCAATTCCTCGACCATCGACGCAAACGTCCGCGACACTTCCTCCAACTCATCCCCCGTCTGCACAATCGGCGGCGGGGAAAAGTCGCGCTTCGCCAACCGACTCATCTGCGCTTGCAACATCCGAATCGGCTTGGAAAGCGACCGTGACAGCCACAACCCGAGCAGAATCACCACAACGCTCGTGATCAGAAAGCCCTTCACCAGCGACTGAATCAAGTCTGTCGTGACCAGTTGGACATTCTCCAACGGCGTGAGAAAGACAGCGTCCAACCCCTTGTACTGCGCTTGCGGCATGTTCATCGCGTGGATGAGATATTGGTTGTTGCCCACTTCCTTCACCGCTTGCAGGGTGTCGTCGTTCGTCCCGTCATTGTCGATGGAGGAGAGCGACACCGGGAAGTTGTCCCCCACCTGCAACCCTTCCACATTGGTCGCTTCGACGCGGCCTGTATTTTGGTTGACGATGACGACGGCGAGACTCATCGTGCGCGTTGCAAACTGGATGCGCAAGCGAGACGCTTTTTTCGCCAATTGGGATTGGTCGTCGTTGCCGGACGTGAGGTCGATCGTGTTCAAAAACGTGCTCGCTTCGTACTCCAATGTATGAAACGCTTGGTCGGTAATCGCCTGCTTGACCAACGCATAAAAAAGAACGCCGCCCACACTGAGAGCGACCAGCGCGATCAACAAATACGAGAGGATCAGCTTCTGGCGAATCGAGGAGCGGCGCGTCATGATTCCACTTTGTAGCCATAGCCCCAGACCGTCTTGATCTCACAGTCGGAACCGGCGGTTTTCAATTTCTTGCGCAGGCGTTTGACGAGATCGTCAATCGCCCGCTCGTCGCCGAGATAATCATAGCCCCACACTTGCGTCAACAACTGTTCACGCGTGAACGCTTTGTTGATATGGCGGGCGAAAAAGGAAAGCAAATCGTACTCCTTGGTCGTCAGCGGCACATCGACCTCTTGGCAGACGGCGCGACGTTCTTCCAAATACAAGGTGAGGTCGCGCAACAGCAGGTGCTCAAGAGCGGGAGGCGACACCTCCTGCTGCGCTTGTTGTTGGAGTCCGACATGGAAGCGGCGGAACACCGTCTTGACCCGCGCCAACAGTTCACGCGGTGAAAACGGCTTGGACAGATAATCATCGCTGCCCAGTTCCAGCCCCACGATGCGGTCGATCTCGTCGTCCTTCGCCGAGACCATGATGATGGGAATCTGGCTTTGCGCACGGAGTTTGCGGCAGACTTCGAGCCCGTCGATGCCGGGCATCATGATGTCGAGGATGAACATGTCCGGCTGGGCTTCGTCAAACGCGGTCAGCGCCGACTCCCCGTCTCCGAACCCTCGCACCTCATAGCCTTCCGCTTCCAAATAGCGCATGACGATCTTGCGGATGTTCTCGTCATCGTCGACCACGTAAATTTTTTTCTTGGTCTCTTCCATCTCCATCGGACCCTCCTCACCCGGCAACAAGTCTTACTGCTTCGGTTTGATTTCGCCCATCGAACGCAAGATGCGTTTGCGAATCATAAAGCCGACGCCTGACATCAACACGGCCACGCCGAGGAACCAGAACGATTGGCTCCACTTGATATACGCAATCGAGATGCCGACCATTGCAAAAGAAGCCATGACGACCAAAGTCCAGATGAAAAAGAAGATCTGGAACTTTTTCGCCATCGGCGATTTGTACACGAGAGACATGCTGTTCACTCCTTCGCTACATAAAAAACAAGATACATAGGTATCATACCATAAAAACGAGTTCCACAGAAAAAGTGACTTCCCATACAGACAACGCGCCGAGGATGAGGTACTGTCTTCCTTAGTTACCTTTCGAAAGGAACGATCAAATATGAACATACTTATCGTTCTCCCTCCGAACAACCCCTCCGGCGGCAACTGGACGTACTCCGGTCGTTTGCAGCGGGGCTTGGAACCAATGGGAATTCACATCACGCGCTTGGCGCTGGATCAAGTACAACCGCAAGACTACGAAGCGGCCGATATCATCCACTCGTACAACGCCTATCTCACGGGCCGACAAATTGCACCCCTTGCCAAGCAGTACGGCAAACCGATGGTATTGACGATGACCGGAACCGATGTCAACGAACATTTGAAACACCCGGATACCCGACCGAGCATGGTCGAAGCGGTGGAGTATGCCTCCGCAATCGTCTGTTTGACAGAAGCGGCCGTCGAGAACCTCTCCGAAGTCTATCCGGCGGCGACCGGCAAAGCGATGACGATCAATCTGGGCATCGACTTGCCGAAGGGCGCGGGCAAAACTCGTGCAGACTTTGGGCTGTCGGATGATGAGTTTATCTTCTTGCTCGTGGCAGGTCTGCGTCCGGTGAAACGCCCGCTTCATGCGTTGGAACCGTTGGCGAGAGTTCATGAGAAGCACCCGCAAGTGCGGTTTGTTTTGGCAGGGCAAGATCTTGACCCCAAGACGACCGCAGAAGTGGAGGAGGCGTTTGCCAAGCATGCGAATTTCGCAAAGTACTTGGGAGCCGTGCCCTACGACGAAATTGCCGACCTGTATCGGGCGGCGGACGTCGTGATGAACACCTCGTCTTCGGAAGGGCTGTCTCACGCATTGCTGGAAGCGATGTCGCTCGGTCGAGCCATCCTCGCCTCGAACGTGCCGGGCAACCAAGACCTGATCCAAGACGGGGTCAACGGCTATCTCTACTCCGACGGAGACGAATTGGTGGAGAAAGCCACGCTGCTGTGCACCGACGAGCAAACCCTCGTCAAAGCAAGCGCCGGCGCCCTCGAAACCATTCGCCGGCACTACTCCCTGCAACGCGAACTCGAAGCCTTCCGCACCATGTACCACAACGTCTTCGCCAACAGCACCTGCAGTACGACGAAGTAATAAAGAGCCCCGTGAGCCCCTTCTGCTCCGAGGCCCATCCTATGAAAATCCTATAAAAAAGACCCCCGCCGCGGCGAGGGTCTTTTTTTACTTATTGAGAGTTACTTGGTTTCCTACGCGTTCGAGGAAGAACGGGGACTTTTCCGTCTTGCCGTCGTAGTTGTTGAGCACCGTCCCCAGCACATTCGCCCCCACCGCAGTGAGTGCATCCAATGCCAGTTTGGCGTCGTCACGATGAACCGTCCCGCTGCCGACGAGGAACAACACGCCATCCGTCTGCGGCGCGACGACTTGCGGCACGAGCGACTCTCCGAGCGCCGTCGTGTCGATCAGCACGAGATCGTACGTTTCCCGCGCCTCTCTCAACATCCGTTCAAACGCCTCTCCCCCGAGCCCTTTCACACCCGCCTGCGTCATCGTCCCGACGCTCAGCAATTGCAAGTGCGGCACTCGAGTTCCCTGAACGGCGTCTCTCCACTCCATACGCCCGCCGAGGAAGTCTCCCAACCCGACTGTATTGGGAACTTGCAACATAACATGTAACGCGGGATGCTCAATGTCGCCGTCGATCAACAACACCCGCTGCCCGCTCTGTGCCAAATGCACGGCAAACTGCGTCAATACGGTCGATTTGCCCTCATGCCGAACTGTCGAGACCATCGACAACGTCTTGATCTCTTGCAAGATGCTCAGCGGCACGAGGTTGCGATAGAGCGCATTGTAGTTCTCCATCACCCTGCGATTCGGGTCGTTGCGAGCCGACTTGAACTTCAACTTGCGAAGCCAAGCAAACCGGCGGCTCTCCGTTTTCCACACGCCGATCTCGCCGACCATGACCAGCCCGAGCGCCGACTTCACTTCTTCACGCATCTTCAGTCGCGTATCGAGATATTCGCGCAGAACGAGCCCGCCGACACCGGCCAGCACGGCCAAAACCGCCGCCGTCAACAAATTCATGTTGAGGTTCGGTTTCAACTTCACCACGCCGCGGCCTTGCGCCTTGTCCAACACGAAGATGTTGTCCGACTGCATGATTTGCTCCACTTTGTCGATGAACATGTACGACACTTCGTCTGCCAACAGCGCAACGCGTTTCTCATCGGAGTCGGTGACTTGCACGGCGATGATCTGCGATTCGTTGACCGACGTGATCGTGATCGAAGCTCCCAGAGCTTCCGGCGTCATCTTGAGCCCCAGTTTCGACACGACCGCCGACGTCACCGTGTAGCTTTTCAAAATCTCATTGTACGTCTTCATCATCTTCGGATACGCCATCACGTCGCTCAAAAACGCATCGGTGTTCTCCGTCGGTTTCAGGTTGACGATCAGCTTCGTCGTCGCCCGATACTGCGGAGTCACAAAATGAGTCGTAAACACATACGAAGTCGCGACCGCAAACACAACCAAGAGACCGATCAGCCAGATCCGCTTCCGAACCGCCTTCCAATATTTAAGTAAGAGGAATTTCATCGAGTTTCTCCGCCTGTCTACTTCTTAGTCGGGGTCGCCGTGACGATCGGAGTCGGAGTTGGCGGCACGTCGAGGTGGGTGTTCATCAACTCCCACAACTCTTCCGGCCCCCCGCCCGGAACTTTCGACTCCTTGTCAAAGGCAATCCGCGCTTCGAATTTCAATTTGCTTTGCTCTGCCGGACTCTTCGACAGCCTGTCGAGGATCGAAGCGTCCCGCACGTCGTCGGCGGTAAACGCACACTCTAGTAGGTAGACATCGCTCGGCGCCCACTGCGGCATTTTTTGTGCATACGTGCCGGCGAGCACAATCTGATTGCCGTACGAAACGGTCAGCTTGATTTGTTTCGGGGTAAACGATTTGAGATAGCCGTTGTTGACAAACGCAGAGACGACCGCTCCACCCCCGTGCATGGCGGTGATCTGGTTGAGACCGGAGACGAACACGAAGTTGAAGGAGCCGTTTTGGAAATCCTCCTGCTTCTTGATCGTACCAAGCACCGATTCGATCCGCGTACGCTCGGTCTTCGGCAACACTTCGGCCTGTTCCGTCGTCCAAGCGACCACTTGCTTAACCGGAGGCACAGTCTCCTCTTGGGCTTGTTCTTGCATTTGAGCCAGCATCTTTTGTTGTTCTTCGGTCAACGCCGGTTCCGTCTGGGCCTCTTCGACCGGCGCGACGGCCGGCTTGGAGATGGCAATGTTGCGGTATTTGTAGACGAGATAACCCCCGCCGAGATTTCCAAGCAAGGAAGCGGCCACAACCAAAAGCAGCCAACGCGGCACTTTCGGCTTGTTTCCACGCAGCGTATCGTAGGAATTCGCCATCGCGAGCGCGCCGGCTTGTTCTTGCACAGCTTGTGCCAATTGGAGGAACGCCTCCGCATCCGGTTTCGGTTCGAGCGGCGTATCCGGGACTTCCGGGATCAAAGGCGCAGAGGGTTCGGTTGCCTCTAACGTTTCTGGTACTTTCGCCCTAGTGTCAGACTTTTTCTTACGTTTGAAGAAAAAGCGTTTTTGCTCGGGTTCCCGAGGATTGCTCACAGATCATCCGTCCCTTTCGTAGTTCTATCCACAAGTATCATAAGTCTAATGTACTAAAAAGAAACAGGGCACAAAGTCCTGAACATTGCTTGACTTTCCCGTAAAGGACGAATAATATAGATAACAGACAGGGTGTTATTTTCACTTATTAACAAGTTTTTCCCGCTTCGTTGATAAGTCTCTGATCTCTCAAACGATAAGGGCAAACCATTGCGAAAGCGTGGGACGCAAAGCCACGGGCCTAACCGCGAGAGTCAAGTTCTCTGCCAGGGCAGCCGGGTTACCGAAAGGACAGGTCCAATATGGCAAAAAAATCTCATGGTCTTTCTGTTGTGATGGCCGTCGGTCTCTTCGTCGGTCTGGCTTCTTCTGCAATGAGCATGCTTGATGTCAGCGGTGAGCCGAACAACTCCGGCGAATACCCGGTCGAACTGATGAGCATGAAGAAAGCGTACAACTCGCTCTCGGCTGATCAGAAGCAAGTCTTGGTACAAAGCCTCGCATCCAGCTCCGACAGCGGCGAATATTCGATCAACGTCAGCGACTTCAGCGACAGCGCTGAGTTCGTCTCTCCCAAAGCACAATACCTCGTACAGTAAGTACTGTCACCCTTCATTATACGATCTTACTAAACTCACTTCAACAACCAAAAGTTAACCCCTCCTTCATCGAAGGAGGGGTTTTTTATGAGTTGTGAAGTTGAGCTAGTGAATCGCTTTCTTGCGGAAGCGTCCGCCCGTCACGTCGGAGACGTGCTCGATGGCGATGAACGCATGGGAATCAAACTCCAGCACGATGCTTTTGAGTTTTGCCAGCTCCAAGCGGGTGACGATGACATAGAGCAGTTCCTTGTCTTCGCCGGAGTAGCCGCCCTTGCCGTAGATGTGCGTCACACCGCGACCCAGACGATACTGGATCGCTTCGGAGATTTCCTCCGGCGTTTCGGCGATGATCGTGACCGACTTGGACTCGTCGAGACCCTCGACGGTGATGTCGATCATCTTGAACGCGATGTAGTAGGCGATCAGCGAATACATCGCATGGTCCCAGCCGAACACGAAGCCGGCACTGCCCAAGATAAAGATGTTGAAGAACATGACGATCTCCCCGACGGAGAACGGCAATTTGCGCGTCAGAAGGATCGCCACGATCTCCGTTCCATCCAACGAACCGCCATAGCGGATGATCGTCCCAACCCCGATCCCCATCAAGACACCGCCGAAGACAGCAGCCAGCAACGGGTCTACCGTCAGTGCAGCCACAGGTCCCAGCAGCGAAACGAATACGGACATCAACGAGACACTCACCAACGTGGTGACCGCAAACGTTCGCCCGATCTGCTTATATCCGATCAAGAGGAACGGCAAATTGAGAACAAAGAGAAACAGTCCAATCGGAAGTCCCGACAAATGACCCAAGAGAATCGAAATCCCCGTGATGCCACCGTCGATGATGGAGTTGGGTACGAGAAAAATCTCAAGTCCGGTCGCAAATATCAAGGACCCCAACACCATGAAGAAAAAACGCTTAATGTGATAGGACAGAGGTTGTCGTTTGTGCGAACGAGTGGCTTTGGCCTGTGCAGCCATGCCCCCCTCGACAGCCATCGCGGCCGACGTGTGCTCAGCTTGTACTTGGTTTAGGCTCTGTGTGTTTTTGTTGTTCTCCTCCATCTCGCTCTCCCTTCTGTTGATCCATCTGATGTTCCGTTCTATCCAGATGGTCGATCATCAAACGCTGGACCAAGGACTTGTCCCCGGCGAGCATCGCCCGATAGAGGGCGGAGTGCTCCTCGACGAGACCCCCAATTCGGTGTTCGTCCATCCAAGCTTGTCGGATTACGCTTCGAATCGTTTCTGTCAGCGTGTTCATGAGGTTGAGCAAGACATTGTTGCCTGAGACTTCGGCGATGGCGAGGTGGAATTGCAAATCCGCGCCCACCTGCTCCTCGACAGTCTGTTTGTTTGAAACAGCTTCCATGCGCTCCAATGCGGCTCGCACGGGAGCCAACCGCCATTCGTCTCCCTGCAGATCGGCTGCCATCTGCGCCGCTCCCAATTCGAGCAATCGGCGCACCTGCAACAGATCGCGAAGATCTCCCCGCCCCAGCAACAGAGCGGCGTTCATCGGTTCTGTGACCATCGTCTGCACATCGATTTTCTGTACAAACGTTCCTTCGCCATGCCGCAGGTCGATCAGTCCCATGCCAACCAGCGTCGAGAACGCCTCGCGCACAGTCGGGCGGGACACGCCAAGCTGACGGGCGAGGTCGATCATCGGCGGCAGTTTGTCACCGGGTTGCAGGTGGCCTTGCTCGATCATCCACTTGATCTGCTCGGCGACTTGCTCGTACGTTTTTTTCGACTTGGATCGATTCGTTTTCACGGGCGTCCCTCGGAGCTGTCAGAATTTGATGTCTCTATTATACCTTAGTTTTTATACAGGATGGGATTTAATCGGTCCGCGATGGCACGATGTCCCGCGTCGTTGGGATGAACCGGCAAAATCGGAGAGCGCAACGCATCTTCCACACGACCTGTTGTGTATCCCGAGATCAATTCTGCCGCACGGCCGTCGATGCAAGCCGCCGTAGGAGCCAGCAGTACGCCCTGACGTTTCGCCGTCTCCGCCGTGATCGCATTGAGCGCTTGAATCCCTTGCACCGCGACCGGCGAGTTTGGAAACGGGTTGTACTGCGTGCAGAGCACGATGCGTCCGGGGCAAACTCCCTTCACGGCGGCAACCAACGTGTTCAGATGGCGACCGTACTGTGCGAGCGCCTCTTCGACAGACGTGGCCGGAGCCCCGCGCAACA
Source organism: Tumebacillus amylolyticus (assembly GCF_016722965.1). Lineage (NCBI taxonomy): Bacteria > Bacillati > Bacillota > Bacilli > Caryophanales > Alicyclobacillaceae > Tumebacillus > Tumebacillus amylolyticus. The sequence goes on along the minus strand of NZ_JAEQNB010000001.1, from coordinate 1,198,674 downwards.
CGCGCAGACCCGCAAACGCCAAGTCGTTGCCACCCACCCAGATCGTCACCGCAGAAGACCGTCTGAGCGAACAGGCCGCATTATCCAGCACGGCTGCCGTCAGTGCTCCACTCGTCCAACCGGGGTGAGCCAACACCTCCAACGCCGCCCCGTCGTGTTTCGCCACGAGATTTGTATACCGCCGAGCCGGCGAGGACGAGTTCTCCCCAAACGTAATCGAGTCGCCAAGAGCTGTATAGACAAACATATGATGTCCCTCCCTTGCAGAAAAAAATGTCCTTCTCTCTGCAGGATATGGGACTTAGGTGCAAATTGCTTGGACGCTGAAAAAACGACCCTTCGCCGCCGCGATCCAGGTCGTTTTTTTTTTTTTCAAACTCTCAGCCTTGAAACGCCCGCATATGAAACTGCTGCCGCCAGCGCGCCAAGTCGTCGGCGCGGGATTCGGAGGTCTCCGGATGGATGGCGTTCGTCAGCACGACGGAGGTGGTTTTCGTCATCGGGTCGCACCAGAGCGAGACCCCCGTGTCTCCCGCCAGCCCAAACGAATGATTCGGAGCCGCCGTTCCAATCGCACACGCATCCCCCGACACTTCAAATCCAAACCCGAAGAGCCGCCCCTGCACGTTCGTATGAGCAGACGTCGAGAGCGTCACCAACGTCGCATCAAAAAACCGCTCGCGCCGCACGATGCCCTTGCGCACCCACAGCTCTGCAAACTGGTTCAAGTCGGCCGCCGTGGAGAACAGCCCCGCATGTCCGCTGACCCCATCCAGACCGTAGAACGCATTCCCGTCCAACACCTCGCCGCAGACGGTGTTGCCGCGCCACGGAAAGTCATGTTGGTCGCAATGCCTGCGCTCCTGCTCATTGCCAATCTCCGTCGCGGCGCACTCGTCCACCGGCAAGCCTTCGCCTGCAAACGACGTCGAAGCCATTCCCAGCGGTTGGAACACCAATTTGTCACACACCTCGGAGAGCGGCCTGTCCCAGACCCGTTCCAGCAAGAAGCCGAGCAACATATACCCGAGATCGCTCTGAATTCCCCGCGTGCCCGGTGCGGTCTCGAGCGGCGTGTCGGCGAGTTGGCGCAAGTACGCTTTCATCCCCCGCGCCTGCAAGAATAACGGCTTCCACGACGGCAGCCCCGACGAATGAGTGAGCAGATGAAACGAATTGATCTGCGCTTTCGTATAGCGGTCGATGCCGGTCGCAAACTCCGGCAGATAACGGACGACAGGGTCGACGAGCGAGATTTTTCCCATCTGCACCGTACGAAGCAAAGCAGGCATCGTGGCCACCACTTGCGTCAGCCCTGCCAAGTCGAACCGCGTGTCCAACTGCATCGCCCGGTGGTTGGGTGTGACCTCCGCCGCACCGTGTGCCTCGTAGAAAACCGGCTCGCCATTCATCGAGACGCACGCCACCACTCCCGGAAATACCCCACGCTCCAAGCCAGCCCCAATCGTCCTCCGCATACGCTCATCCTCCTTTACCGAATCTAGTAGTTCATTTGTATGAGCCCACAGAAACAAATAGAACGCACGCAAAAAAGACCCGAGCCATAAGTGGCCGGGTCTCTTTTTCCCTCTGGACTTACTGTTGCGGCGCTTCGCCTTCGTAGACGCGCGCGATCTTGGTCATCAGCTTCGTGATGTCGGCGTCGCTCATCGGACGGCCTTCACGTTGCAATTTCTCCCCGATGCGCTCCAATTCTTCGTGGATGAAGCGGAGGATTTCGTACTTGTTGCTGCCTTGCTTGACGGCGATCGAGTTCGTTTTGAGTTGGTCGACGAACGGAACTTCGTTGTTCTCGTTCGGGTTTGCGTTGGCAACCGGCATCGACTTGTCATAGATCGCCACGATGCCCGCGTTGTTCACGATGAAGTAGACCGTGAAGTACGGATTGTTCAGCGAAGTCGGGCCGAATGCGAACGTTGCGGAGACGCAGCGTTCCATAGATTTGATGTCATAGTTGACTTGTACAGGCGGGTTCATCGACATGTGGGTTTCTTCCCTTCTTGGGTATCTCTAGCAGGACGAATTCGAACCTGCTTCGTTGATTACCATAAAGCTGTCTTCGTACTCATCAAAGTCCACGGTGACGCTCTCGATAAACGACGCGGCAAACGCATCGATCGCAAACTTCAAGCCACGGACTTCCAGGATCCTGTCATGCTCTCTTGGTTCATCCAGAACCAAATGAAACTTCATACCGCCTCAGCCGGGCGAGACATTAACTCGGATGACAACATTGTCATCCGGCTCTTCCTTCAGGATCTCTTGGATCTTCTCCAACGCGAGATCGGTCACTGCGATCATGGGCAGTACCTCCTCTAGTGTCATTCTAGTTTGATTTTACATAGTTTTCACGATTCGTACAAACAAATACGATGTTTGCACGGTATTCTAGAGACAGAATACGAGGCAAAGGGAGTGTTTTCATGGAATGGAAAGCAACGAACAGCGGTGTTTTGATCCATCAACGGTGCAAAGCTCCGTATCTGCTAGGGTGTCTCTTGCCGCATACCCTCATCCGTCCAAACCGTCTGCTGCCTACGACTTTGGAAGCACACGCCACCTTTGCAAACGGCGAACCGGCACTGGAACTCCACATCTCCGTCACCGATCCGGAGAATCGTACACACCGCATGCACATCGTTTTGTCTTATCTTACGCACCAAGACTTTCTCTTGGCTCTGATGGAAGCCTCCACGCTCTACCTGCTTACAGGAACTCAACATCCCGTCTTCCTTGACCAACGAGTTCACGACGGCGGTGTGGCGATTGAAGTCAACGAGACGGCGCGCCAACAGATTCTCCGTCCCGTGATGATGAAACGGCACGCCTAAACGAATGTGAGAAAAAAAGCACCCGGACACTCGTGTCGGGTGCTCTTTTTGTAGACTTAGATCAGTCCGCCCAATTGCTTCACGATTTTCTGGTGGGCGACGGGGAATGCATACGTTTCCAGATCGTGGAGGGCGACCCAGCGGACGTCCTCCGAGACGCGCACTTCACCGGTTAGCAAGTCGCATTCAAAAACGCGCATGTTCCAGTGCAAGTGGCTAAATGTATGTTCAACTTGTGCGAAGAGGTGCAGAGGCTGCACGGTGATGCCAAGCGATTCGCGCAGATGTGTCACCAGCGAGTCTTCCAGCGTTTCGCCCTCCATCCGCTCACCGCCGGGGAACTCCCACAGTCCGGCGAGCAACCCGGTGTCGGGACGGCGACGAATCAAGACTGCGTCACCGCTTCGAACCAACGCGGCGGTCATGTCGACCGGACGCGGGGGTTTTTTCTTTTCCTTGACGGGCAGTTCCTCTTGCACGCCTTCGGCGTAGGCTTTGCACGGCCCTTGGACGGGGCATGTCCCGCAACGCGGGTTTTTCGGGATGCAGATGCGCGCCCCGAGTTCCATCAAGGCTTGGTTGAACGAAGCAGCCCGACCACTCGGGATCAAAAATTCAGCGAGGTCTTCGAACGTTTTACGCGTTTTCGGTTTCATGATGTCTTCTTCGATCAGAAACAACCGCGAGAGCACGCGAAACACATTGCCGTCGACCGCCGGAACATCAAGATCGTAGGCAATCGACTGCACGGCCCCCGCCGTGTACGGACCGACACCGGGCAAAGCCCGCATCTCATCGAGCGTATCGGGCACGATGCCGTGATGGCGTTCCTTGACCACTTGGGCGGCTTTTTGGAGATTGCGCACGCGGGAGTAGTAGCCGAGTCCCTCCCAGAGTTTCAAGACATCCGACTCCGGCGCGTCGGCGAGCGCTTCAATCGTCGGAAACCGCTCCAAGAACCGCTCCCAATACGGAATCACCGTTTCAACCCGCGTCTGCTGCAACATGACTTCCGAAACCCAGATCGCATACGGGTCTCGCGTTCGACGCCACGGCAGATCGCGTTTGTTTGCTTCATACCACTCTAACAGTTTCTGCCCGACTTCCTCTCGGATCGCCAGTTTGTTCATGGTTGCAGGGTCCTCCGCTTCTCAACCTCTTCGCAGAACACCTCCGACAGCTTCGGGTCGAATTGCGTACCCGCACAGCGGCGAATCTCGGCGAGCGCTTCGTCGACCGTCTTGCTCTTGCGATAGGAGCGGTCGAGCGTCATCGCCGAGAACGCATCGGCAATCGCGACGATGCGGCCCGCCAGCGGAATGTCCTCCCCGCAAAGCCCCGTCGGATAACCTCGACCGTCATAGCGCTCATGATGGTGCTTCACGCCGTCACGCATCACTTCGCTTGTGTAGTGCGCCGCCAAGATGTCGTGCGAAATGGTCACATGGCTTTTCATCGACACGAACTCCTCTTCCGTCAACCGGCCCGGTTTTTTCAAGATCGGATCGGGGATCAGCACTTTGCCGATGTCATGGAACAGCCCGGCCGTGCGCAGTTCCACCTGCATCGACTCCGGCAGACCCAACGCCGTCGCCAACAACATCGTATAGTCGGCCACGTCTTCGGAATGTTGCACCGTGTACGTGTCTTTATCTTTCAGGGACAGGAGGTAGAGTTCCAAGGCACCGGAACTTTTTGCCACGAACAACTCGTACGAAATTCCGCGTCGTTGCAACTTCGCGATGCCTTCATGCTGGGCGTGTTCCTTCGCCGAGACGGCGGCGGCGATCAAATCTTTGATCGAGCGCGCGTCAAGCGGGTACTCTGCCACACCGATCGACAGCGTAACCGGCAGAGCCTCCTCGTAGTTCGCCGCGAAAAAGCGCTGCTCCCGCACGCGTTTTTGAATCCCGTACGCGAGGTTCTCCGCTTCTTGCGCGGTGGTTTCCGGCAACACGATCAGGAACTCGTCACCCCCGAAGCGGCCGATGTGATCTTGCGCGCGCACTTCCAAACGCAACTGCTCCCCCACATGCTGCAAAACGAGGTCTCCCGTCTCATAGCCATACTGGTCGTTGATCGGCCGGAAGTCGTCCACATCCAGATAAAGCACAGACACCGAATGTCCTTCGAGATCGGCATGCTGGATCACGGCCCTCAGAAGTTCATTGATCTTGCGGTGCCCGTACAAACCTGTCAACAAACAACGCTCCAAAAAATCGACGTACAACGATCTGCGTCGGCGCGGCAAAACCGGCTGTTCCTTCATTCGAGGGTCCCCCTTTCTCAATTGTGTCAATTCGTCAAAATCCGACATAAGGTTACACACTTATTCGATTCCAATCTATATTCTCCTGCAGTATGAAAAAAGAATCACTCCTGATCTTTTTCTCTCAACATATCTCCTAAAAATACTGAATCTTTACATTGACTCACTGGAAGGAACTTTATATAGTAGGTTTAGCGCTTTAGTCGATCATTTATTATTGAAACGAAAGGAGACGTGTAGGATGGTCTCCGTTTTGCGTTTGGCGACATTTCGCCGTTTGTGGCTGGCTCAGATCTTCTCCGAGACCGGCGACTGGATTCGCAACATGGCCCTGCTCTTCTGGGTCTACCAAGTCTCGCACGGCTCCTCGCTTGCCGTCTCGGTGATTACCGTTTGCGAATATGCGCCCGTGCTGTTCGTGACACCGTTTGCCGGCGTCTGGGTCGATCGATGGAACCGGGTCAAGACGATGATTGTGTCTGATCTGTTGCGTTCCGCTGCAATGCTGGTGATCGCACTGGCGTTCTTGACCGGCTGGTTGCCGTTCGCGTATGTCGGAGCCTTGCTCGCCGGATGCTTTCAATCTTTCTTCGACCCTGCTCGCACGGCGGTTGTCGCTCACGTCGTACCCAAGGAACACTCGATTGCGGCCAACTCGCTTACACAAGTCACTCGCAATACCCTGCGCATCGTCGGCCCGATGATCGGAACGGGCGTTTTCGCGCTGGTCGGTGTGAGTCTTTCCTTTGGCATCAACACCGCGACCTTTCTCCTCTCGGCGATTTGTCTCACAGGCTTGTTGCGCATTCCGATGGAGACGGACCCGCGCCCGCACCGCCGTATCTTCGCAGAACTGCGAGAGGGTTTTCGCTACACCGTCGGGCATCGAATGCTTCGTCCGATGTTGATTGCCGGCATGACGCTTGGGATCGGTCTTGGATCGTACAACTCGCTGCAGATCTTCCTCGTGACGCAAAGCCTGCATCTCGACGAAAGCTATGTGGCGATCTTGAATTCTGTTCAGGGCGTGGCGATGCTGACCTCCGCTCTGTTGATCGGCACCCTCGCGAAGTCGATTCAACATCGTCACAAACTGATCATCGCCGGACTTTTCCTGATCGGACTCGGCATTCTGCTCGTCGCGGCGGCACCGAATTTGCTCGTCGCAGCCCTCGCCCGGTTGATCGTCGGTTTCGGAGGCACCACGCTCAACATCGGGCTTGCCTCGCTGATCCAGACCTTCGTCCACAACGACTTCCTCGGCCGCGTCTCCGGCATTCTGGAGCCGCTCATCATCGGCACGATGATGGTCTCTGCAGCCGTTGCAGGTGCTCTGCTGCAAAAAGTCTCCGTCGTGTCTCTGCTCGCCTGCAACGGCGTGATCGTGCTCTGCTCGGCGCTCGCAGCCCTTCTGTTGTTCAAACTGGCGGAGTCGAACTCCACCGTTGAATCCTCGACGCAAACATCCTCGTAACCTCGGTTGCGACGGATGTTTTTTTTCTATAAACTGGTGCAGAAGAGAGGAGTGATGGGGTATGTTGCTTGAACTAGGCATGATCGCACCGGACTTTACGATGGACAGCACGCAAGGCTCCGTCCATCTCTACGACTACAAAGGGAAGAAGAACGTACTTCTGATCTTCTACCCGCTCAACAACACCCGCACCTGCCGGGAACAGCTCTGTGCAGCCCGCGATGCACTTCCCGACTATGCCGAGCTCGACACGGTGGTCCTCGGCGTCAACCCCGGCAAACCGGAGAAGCATCTCAAATTCGAAACCCGGAACAACTTCGGGTTCCCGCTGATCTACGACGATCGCTGGCAACTCGCCTTCCACTTCCGCATCCCGACGCTGATGGGGCTCATGCAAGCGCGGACGGTCTACATCCTCGATCGGGACATGCGTGTGCGCTATGTCTTCCGAGGCTCCCCGACGACGCACGAGTTGCAACAAGTCATCCAAGGCATCAACGACGGCACGCTCCCAATCCCCGAACCCCCTCAACCCAAGGATGAGCAAGAAACAGTAGAAGAAGACAAGCTCTCATAAAAAAAAGCGGTGTCCACACGGGACGCCGCTTTTTCTATAACCTTGCGTTTGGCAACGGTCCCATCCTCCTGACGGGATTCGTTCGTTTTTCAACGATCCAATCTACCAAACAGCCGTTCTAAATAACCACAAAAATTCATTAATTCCTCTTGCGAGAAATCGCCGAACATCTCTTCGGTAAACTCATTGCGCGGACCTTCGATGGCGAGCATGAATTCCTTGCCCTTGTCGGTCAGCAGAACTTTGGTCACACGACGGTCGAATTGGTCCGGGTGACGGGAGACGAAACCATCGCGTTCGAGACGGTCGACCATGCCGGTCATGTTGGCTTTGGTCACCAACAGGTTCTTGCCGAGTTCGGTCATCGTCATGCCTTGGCCGCTTCGGTAGAGCACGCTGAGCAGCGTCCATTGTTGCTGGGACAGTCCATACGCACCTGCCAAACGGTTGCTGTTACCATGCTTGATCAAAAGATTGTTAATTCTGATAAACATGTTCACTAGGTTAGCTCTTAATTCATCTTCGCGTTTTACAGTATTCATCTTTAAATGTACCCCACACTAGATTGTTTTATTTATGAAGATGACAATATAATACCACACTTCGCCAACAGGAACAGCGTATCTTCTCAGAAAAACTGTAAAAAATAAAGTCACGGGAGGTGGTACACATGTGGGAAATGATCACTGACATGATGCCCCGTCGCAAACGCGGCGGCATGAACACAGTCACCGCAATGGTGCTTGGCGCAGGCGTAGGCATCGCCGCTTGGGAAATGATGCGCCGCAACAACGTGGCGGGCGACTCCACCGACGATATGTCGCGCATCGCGGATTCCATGATGGACGCGATCGACATGGACTAACCCGTCCTCAAGTAGTAAAAATCAAGACCCCTATCGTTAAGATAGGGGTCTTGGTTTTGTTAGAAACTCATTACATCATTGTAAAATGTTTGCAGACTTTTCGCCGATTTCAGCCTCAATCAAGTACGGTAACAAAGATGCTTCCGTTGTCAGATCTCACGGTCAACGGGTAGGTTCCGGCCCCCATCTGCTCGGTGACCAACGCGCCGCTTTTCGTTGCGCTGCCCGGACTTTGCTTGGTCGGGCCTTTGATGACACCCTTGTTGGTTTCGCCCAGGAATTTGAGGTTGCTGTCCTTGGGCAAATTGAGGCTGACTTTCGTGTTGGTCGAAGAGATCGACCACGGGCCTTCCACATGACCCCCCGTCAGACGAAACTCACCGTCTTGCAACGTGGCATTCAGAGCGCCTTCAAGGTCATTGCCTGTCACGAGGCCGTTGGTGGAGTGCAAGAGGACATCGCCGTCCACGGATGTGATCGACATCTTGCCGTTATTGGCGGTGAAGTCGAGCTTGCCGCTGACGTTCTGCACTTGCACGTCGCCGTTGTCCGACTTGACCGTCACATTTCCAAGTACGTCAGACGCCTCCAGACCGCCCTGCTGGGCGTTCAAGTTGAGATCGCCCGTCACATTCGTGGCGCTGACCTTGCCGCTCGTAGAAACGGCTCCCAGCGCCCCGGTGAGCTTGTCCACAGAGATGTTGCCGGTTTTCGTCGAGATCGACGTGTTGCCGTCGAAGTCCTTCACACTTACATCCCCGCGCACGGCTTGTACGGTCAGTTGCACACCTTTGGGCACCCGAATCCGCAGATCGACACGACGCGGGTCCTTCTCTTCGCCTGCCAGCTTGTCTGCGCGCACGGCGACCGTCATCGTCGGCCCGAAATCGACCACCGGTGCCAACGACAAGGCTTGGGTTTCGAGCATGCTGACGTCCGAGCCGGTCATATGGGCAACGCCTTCGATCTGAATCGTCCGCTCGGACGACCCCACGACTTCCACTTTGCCAAGCGGGTTCTGAATCACCACTTGGCGGGAATCGGGTCGCAGCGTCGCTCCCAATTTCGGGAGTTGAACGTCTCGTTGCGTCACGGTGAACAAGGAGGTCGGTGTCGGGGCGGCCGTCGCTTCCTCCTGTGCTCCCTCCGCGACCTTGGTCGCTCCAAGGTAGAAGTTGACGGAGAACACAGTGACGAGGAACAAAAGCCCAAGCGAACGCCCGTCGAGTTTCAACCGCTCCGGCAGGCGCTTGCGTCGAATCTTATACACACCGTACACCAGTTCTGCAAAAAGACCTGCGACCACCACCGGCCAGAAATTCAAACCGCCGAGAAACCAATGCTTATGAAACAACAGGTCTGAGAAAAGCAAAAGACCAAGTGCGAGCAAGGTGCACGCACTGGTCAAAGTTCCTACTCTACGCATGGTTGCGATCTTCACTCTCTTCTCTTGGCACGAACGGAACGTTCTTGCCCTTTAAGATCCAGAACCCGACTCCCAGCAAGACCAGCCCGGAGAGGAGTTGCTTAATGGTTTCTCTCAAAGTGTACTCGATCTGAACCATGTTAAGCAAGTTGCCGACCATCCCCATCAGCGCGAGAAACGCCAACAGAGCGCCCAGATGTTTGTACGTAACAAAGCGCATCATCTGCGGAATCACCGCTTTGTCTTCGTAGAACGCGCCCTCGTTGATCAGCGAGCGGTACTTCAGCGCGTCAAACTGGGCGTAGAACCACAAGATCGGGAAGCCCAGTCCCAGCGGGAACGTCACGATGTTCGGGATAATCGACACGAGGAAGATCAGGGAGAAGAACATCACCATGAGATTCAACCCGCGCTTCTCCAACCCGAGGTAGTAGTGCCCGAGCCCCGGCAGACACGAGAACAGCACGGTGAGGAATCCGCTTTTCAGAGGACGGTTCAACGCTTCGTCCTTGTCGTGCAGCGTCTTGACAGCTTGCAAGTGCGGATTTGCCTCGGCAGCCGATTTTTGCAATCGGGCTTGCGGGCGTTGTTGCTGGCCGGCTTGCATCGTGAGCAATCGTTCGGCGACGCAGGACTTGCACATCACTTCGGCCCCGACTTCGACGATGCACTCTGCACAGATCAGATGATGGCAGGCCCGGCACTCGCGGGCAACTTCATGTTCCGGATGATTGTGGCAATGCATGAATGGTTCCCTCCGTTCGTTTGATTAGAAAATTTTCGCCGACAGACTTTCAAACCATGTGTGAATCGAGACGTACATAGCTTCCGTGTTCGACGATACGTCTTCCACTTTGTGTTGAATGGTGTTGACCACCGAGTGATCGCCCGCTTTGGCCGCTTGGTACGACCCGAGCATCATGAACCCCGTGACCGCCGCAGCCGTGACGAAACGCGTAAACACTTCGAACTTCGGAGAGCGGCGACGGACCGGCAACTGCACAACTTTGGATTGAGCCGCCGACAACTCCTCCATGACCCGATCGGCGAATCCCACCGGCGGCAGTTCCAGTGGGAATACTTCTTCGTCCGCTCCGATGGCCGCCACTTCCGCCAACTGCTCGACGCAGTGCTCACACACCTCCAGGTGTGCTTCGACTTTCTCGCGTTCAAGATCGTCGAGGTCGTCCTCCAGATACTTGAACAACAGGTTCCCGCTCAAGTGCGTGTTCATCCGCTCCCCCTCCTCTCAGTGCCGTGCGCATCATCTGCTTGGCCCGATACAACCGGGTCTCCACCGTGCGCGGCGAAATCTCTTGATTGTCTGCGATGTCTTGGTAGCTCATGTTTTGGAAGTGATACATGACGAGAATACTCCGGTACTTTTCCGGCATCTCTTCAATCACACGCCTGACTTCCGATTGGGTCTCTCGCCGGATCAAGGCTTGCTCCGGGCGTTCGCCGTTCGGATCGGGAATCCACGCAGCCTCTTCGACTTGCGCCGTCCGCTCTTGCCGTGTCCCGTGCTTGCGTTTCCAGTCGATGCAGCGGTTCGTGGCGATCTTGCAGACCCACGTCTTGAAACTCGCTTCTTCTCGGAAATCTGCCAGCGTGCGGTAGGCTTTCAGAAACACATCCTGTGCGATGTCTTCCGCTTCGGTGCGATCGCGCACCATGCGCAGAGCAATCGTATAGACAAGGGCCTGATACCGCTCCACCAGCAAGCGATAGCAGGATTCATCGCCTGCCAGAACTTTTTTGATCCATTCCAAATCGCTTGCTTCGTGCATCCGGCGGGGCCCCTCCTTCCTTGATTGCGTTCTCGCACCTATACCGACGAGAGCTATCGACAGAACCCTTCAAACTTTTTTAGAAAAAAATCCGGGGATGATTTCTCCCCGGATTCATTGTGTTTTAGCCAAGTGCTGCAAACACCAAGACCAGCACCAAAATGGTCAGTGCCGTACCCGCCACGTTCAACAACAGCCCGGTCAACGCCAAGCCGCCGCCTTTCATCTCTTCCGCTCTGTTCTTCACTTGACGGATCGCCAACGCCCCGAGGACGATGCCGACCGGTCCGGTCAAGAGGCAGATGAAATTGAGAAACGGAACGATGGCAGCGAGCAGCGTACACCCGCCCAACACCACCGACGTGATGGCGAGGCCGCTGGTCGGTTTTACACGTTCTCCACGTATTTCTGACAAAAGGGACACCTCACTTCGAATGCTTCTATTCTAGCATAAAGAGGAACGAAAAAACGCCGCGCTTCCAAATGGAAGACACGGCGTTTTTTGACAGAACCCGTATCGATTAACGGGAGTAGAATTCGATGATGAGATGTTCTTGAACGGTTTGCGGCATCTCTTCACGGTGCGGGAGACGAGCGTACGTTGCGGTTTGCTCGTTCTCGTTCCAGTCGAGGTAGCCCGGACGAGCCGGAGCCAGTTCAAGAGATTCCTTGACGATGGTTACATCGCGGGACTTCTCGCGCAGCGAGATCACGTTGCCCGGGCGAACTTGGAACGACGGGATGTCGACCTTGGAGCCGTTGACGAGCACGTGGCCGTGGTTGACGAGCTGACGAGCGCCTGCGAGGGTGCGTGCAAAGCCCGCTTGGTACACGAGGTAGTCGAGACGGGAGTTCAGGATGCGAAGCAAGTTCTCACCCGTGATGCCCTTCTGACGAGCAGCTTCTTCGTAGTACGCGCGGAATTGCTTTTCGAGAACGCCGTAGATGAACTTCAGCTTTTGCTTCTCTTGCAGCTGAACGCCGTATTCGGAAACTTTCTTACGCTTGGTCGGACCATGTTGACCCGGCGGGTACGGACGCTTGTGAACCGGGCATTTCGGGGAGCCGCAAAGGGCTTGGCCAACTTGACGGCAAACTTTGTGTTTCGGACCAGTGGTACGTGCCATATCTGTTATCTACTCCCTTGTTTCGTAAATGGTGTTGGTATCGTGTAAAGCCTCGGTCTGCTCCATCTGCTGGAGCAACCATGCGACAGAATCGGTGATCTGTGCACCCGCTGTCGTCAGTTTTGACAACTCCTCTTCCGTCTCTTCGACGACAGCCGCGAGGAGGTAGATGACGTCATTTGGGGTAAACGCGAGCACGTCTGGCTCGCAAGTCTCCGACAATATTACAGGATACACTTCGGAACCAATTTTGACAAGTACCTTGGTATGTACGTGACAGCCGTTTCCTTGCCAATTTGTGACCAAGACGTCCACCTCAGCTTGAAAATCCCACTGAGACAGCACGTGTTCCATGCAGTCCAGAATCGGTTGCGGATCTCGGTAATATCCGATGGCCCAAGCCTTTTCCCGAACCAATCCTGCTATGCGATTCACACGCATGTGACCACCTCGTCGTTTCATCCATTGAGAATGATTATCAGTCGTTTTGTTGCCCTCATTGTATCTCATCGTGAGGGTGTTGTAAACGAACATTTTTCAGGATTGCCCGAGGGAAGTGCTAATATCCCTCATTTTGACGGAGGTGGTTTTTTTTATTTTTTTCGAGGTACGCGTCTTGGATTTCTTGCTCGGAAAAGCCAAGCATCTTCCCCAACGCGAGCAGTTCAGCAAAAAGCGTCGCATAAGCGCCTCTGCTGGGCGCACAGAGCGCGACACAGTGCGTCAGGAGGGTCTGGAACTGCATCGTCAATTCACGCTCGCTGACAGGCTCTGAAACGGACGAGACACTCGCGGGGATCGGCACGTCGCGATAACCGAGATCAAGTCCCAGCCCCAAGACGAAATGCAAGGCGTCTACGAACTCTTCCAGAACCCGTGCTTTGGGCGCAGACCCCTTTTGGCTCCAATACTTGAAACAGCGCGTCTCATTGGCGAGCTCACAGAGTTCGACTTGCAGCGCCAAGAGCTTTTTGGGGAAAATCTCCTCAACCGTCAGTCCGTGTTCCTCAAGAATGCGTCGGTCGAGCACGAGTTGGGTGTCATACAGGCTGTCGAAATTCATAACGTCTCTCCTAGCAAAAAAAGGGAGGAGCCGCGGGCGGCCCTCCCTGTGTGAGTTCTTACGCGATGGTCGTGGTTTCTTCCTCTATACCGGCCAGCAGTCCCGCTTCCTTGCAAGCTTCACAGCGGGTTACCGGGATGTAGACGAAATAGACAGCCAGGGCACAAGCCACGACGAACAACAACGATGCCAAGAAACCGAACATAAATGAGAATCCCCCTCGGGAAGAAGTTGTGACGATTTTGTGTCTATAGTGTAACAAATCGTACACAAATATACAAGAAATTGTCTGAACAATTCCCGAGGTAATAGTTCCCAGAAGTTCCCTGCCTTATGTCAACTTACTTGGCGATTTTAAAGAACGAGCCGGTCGCACTGCCGATGATCTTGCCTTGCTCATCGTACACGCTCGATTCGAGCACGGTGACGGTGCGGCCGTTTTTCTGAATGCGCGTCTTGCAGGTGAGGCGGCCGTTTTTGGCTTCCTTGAGGAATCGAACGTGCAAGTCGAGGGTCACCGTGCGCGTATCGACGCCGTTGACTCGAAAGCAAGTTCCGCCCATGCAAGTGTCGATGAACGTGCTGAGGATGCCGCCGTGCAGCATCCCGTAGCGGTTGGAAATTTCGGGACGGACCTCCATCGTGTAGACGTAGGCATCGTCCTCTTGGCCCGCATACTTGTACGACATCATCTCTTCCACATAAGCAAGAGGCGACGTGTTCGAGCGGACTTTCGCTTCCAAGAGACGCACCATAAACGCTTGGTCGTCCTCCGAGAGCGAGTCGAACATCGAAAGCACGTGGTCGCGGTCAGACATGTGAGACTCCTCCTTAGCGAACCGATGCTTTGGCCCAGTCTTCCACGTTCCAGACTTGGGTGACCCAGTCTTTGTAGAATTCCGGTTCGTGGCAGACGATCAGAACGGTGCCGCGGTAGTTTTGCAGAGTCTTCGCCAATTCTTCCTTCGCCGCGACATCCAAGTGGTTGGTCGGCTCGTCAAACAGAATCCAGTTCGACGCCGTCAGCATCAGCTTGCACAGACGAACTTTCGCGTGCTCACCGCCGGACAGCGCGGTCAACTTCGACGTGATGTGTTCGTTGCCGAGGCCGCAACGGGCGAGGTTGGCGCGAACGTCTTGGTTTTGCATATGCGGGAATGCGTTCCAGACATCGTCCAGAGCGGTCAAGCCCGGAGCCGGTTCAATTTCCTGCTCGAAGAAGATCGGGGTGAGATAATCGCCGCGTTCCACTTGGCCGGAGAGAGCCGGGATGTTGCCGAGGATCGTTTTCATCAGGGTCGATTTGCCCATGCCGTTCATCCCGGTGATGGCGATTTTCTCACCGCGCTCCAGTTTGAACGTCAGCGGCGGGAGCAACGGACGGTCGTAGCCGATCACGAGGTCCTTCGCTTCAAAGACCAGTTTCGAAGACAGACGGGTCTCTTCGAAGCGGAACGACGGACGCGGGTATTCGATCGGTTTTTCGAGGCGGTCGATTTTGTCGAGCATCTTCTGACGGGACTTCGCACGACCCGAAGTCGAAGCGCGTGCCTTGTTGCGTTGGATGAAGCTTTCCATGCGGCGAATCTCGTCTTGTTGGCGTTCGAAGGCGTTCTCTTGCTGGGCGCGTTTCGCCAAGTAGACTTCTACGAACTTCTCGTAGTTGCCGGCGTAGCGGGAGAGTTTGCCGCCTTCGAGATGGTAGATGATGTTGACGACTTGGTCCATGAATTCGACGTCATGGGAGATCAGCATGAACGCATACGGGTAGTTCTGCAGATACGTGGTCAGCCATTCGATGTGCTCAACGTCCAGATGGTTGGTCGGCTCGTCGAGCAGCAGGACGTTCGGTTGTTCCAGCAGCAGTTTCGCAAGCAGAGTTTTGGTTCGTTGCCCCCCGGAGAGGTCGGCGACGTCACGGTCGAGACCGACGGCGGTGAGGCCGAGGCCCTTGGCGACTTCCTCCACTTTGGCGTCGATCATATAAAAACCGGAGTTGTCGAGACGGTCTTGGATCTCGCCCATATCGGCGAGCAGTTTGTCATAATCGGCATCCGGCTCGGCAAGTTGCATCCCGATCTCGCCGAGTTCCTTTTCCATATCGAACAGCGGTTTGAACGCATCATTCAAAACATCGCGCATCGTCATGCCCGGTTGGAGCGACGCATGCTGGTCGAGATAGCCGACCGTCGCGCGGTTCGACCATTCGAGTTTGCCGTTGTCGGCTTGCAGTTTGCCGGTGAGGATGTTCATCAGCGTGGATTTCCCCGCGCCGTTGGCTCCTACGAGACCGACGTGCTCACCGTTGAGCAGACGGAAGTTTACATTGGAAAACAGGGTGCGGGCACCAAAGCCGTGCCCGATATCGTTAACGTTTAAGATACTCATCTTGTCCGTGTTCCTCCTACAAAAAATAGACCTCAGACTAGTTTAACAGAGAAACCCCGCGAGAGGGTAAAAAATACGTCATTTTTTCCTTGAAAAAATGTACCTCTTCACGACCGACTTTCCTCGTTTTTCCTTTTCCAACCCTTGTACAGTATACTATAAGTGACATCTACCTAAAGGGAGGACCTTCACATGAGCTTCAATCTTTCCGGCAACACCATTTTGATCACCGGCGGTGCATCCGGCATCGGCTACGCATTGGCGGAGCGTTTTTTGAAAGCGGGTAACACCGTCATCGTCTGCGGTCGTCGCGAAGAGAAACTTCGCGAAGCCAAGGAGAAATTCCCGGAACTACATACTCGCGTCTGCGATGTCTCGGTGGCTTCCGAGCGCGCAGCACTCCTCGAATGGGTACGAACGGAACATCCCAACCTCAACGTCCTCGTCAACAACGCAGGCATCCAACAGCGCGTGAAGTTGATCGACGCTCAAGAGGACTGGAGCTACTACCAACAGGAAATCGCCGCGAACTTCGATGCGCCGGTGCATCTCACCCTGCTGTTCCTGCCGTTCTTGGCAGGCAAAGACAACGCGACCCTCATCAACGTCACATCCGGGCTTGCGTTCACCCCGATGGCTGCCGCTCCGATCTACAGCGCGACCAAAGCGGCGTTGCATTCCTTCACGATGAGCACGCGTTTCCAAGCCAAGAACCAAAACGTCAACATCATCGAAGTGGCCCCGCCCGCTGTCAACACCGACCTCGGCGGCCCCGGCTTGCACACGTTCGGCGCTCCGCTCGATGAATTTGCAGACGCCGTCTTCCAAGGCTTTGCACGAGGCGATCTCGAGATCGGCTTCGGCATGTCGGAGCGCGCCCTGCGCCTGAATCGTGACGAAATCGACGAGCAGTTTGAAGCGATGAACACCCGAATCGGGTTCTAATGCAAAAAGGAAGCTCCTCGTGGGGCTTCCCTTTTTATTGAAAACTTTTTCGTTTGGAAAGCCAATGGGAGACGAGATAGATCAATCCGTAGATCGGCAACGAGAAGAAGTAGTTCCATTTGACCGGCACATAGAGCCCCAACCAGCTAAACAAAGGCTCTCCCACAAATGAAGCGAGACAGGCAAACAGGGCTGCTTTCAGCCAAAGAGACATCTGCGGTTTGAATTGGATCATCAACATCACCGTGACGGGCATCAAACTCATATCCCACGGGATGTAAGATGGAATCGTCGGCATGACCTTGCCCGTATAGAACCATCTCCCCAAACAGACACCGATGAAATCAAACCAGCACGAAACGATGATGACGAAGAACCCGACGAACAGATACCGTGCAGTCGATTCTTTTTTGCGCAACCTGAACCAGATCAGCCACGGGATCAGCGAAAAACACACAGAAGTCCAGAAATCCCAATGGAGAAACGTGTGCTGCATCCAATAGTGTTGATATTCATGATTGGCTTCCTCGATGGTCTTGTAATACTCGCCCACCTGCTTGATTTTCTCTGGGTCTTGAATGCTCTTCATCCTGATTCCCCCCTTCCATAACGTACCCACCTTGCACAAAAAACCACCGTGCCCTCTCGGGACGGTGGTCTGCTTTCGATCTACGGCAATTGCCCGCTGTTCACAAGTCCGACGAAGGAGTTGTAATCCGCTTGCACTTGCGCGGCGTAGTTCTCCGCCAACTGGGAGACGGTGGTTTTGAATTGCGGCCAGAGAGCGATCGCTTGCAAGGCCCCGTCTTCAAAGTTGTACGAAACGTACGTCGAGTTGTAGTCGCGGTCCGATCGTGCGTGCGCATAGGCGAGGGCTTGGGCGGATGCTTTTGCGAATTCGGTCAGGTCGGACTTGCTCTTGAAATCGGCCGGGTCGAATCCTTTCTTCCAAGGAGAGATGCGGTGCACATAGTACGTGCGCGTTGCGCTTTGCAGAGAGCCGGCGTAGTTGTCCACATGGTTGAGCAGCGCTTTGTTCGCGGTGGAAGTTCGGGTGCCGTGGTTTGAGAATTGCGACGTGTACAGGCTTTGCGATACGGTGTGAACGTGGAAGAGGCTCGGCAGGCGTTCTTCTTTGACTTCCAGAATCACATCGTCATCCTGTGAAGAGGTCGGGCCTTCCACCAGCAAGTAGTATTTTTTCACCCCTTGCGAGCCGAGACCGGAATTCAGCCGCACCGCTTGGTCTTTGATCCCGAAGTAGGAACCGACTTCAGCTCGATCGGTTGCCGTCGGAACGCCGAGGTCCGGGTTGGCGAAGTTGAAGCGGCGGACTCCGTTTTGCAGACTCGTCCATTTGCTTAGCAACGTCGAGGTGCTGTATTTGCTCTGCACAGACGCGATCTGATCGTCCATAAACCCTGTGAGCGCCGCTTTGTCGAGGTAGAGGTCCTTCTCGTTGCTGTTGCCGTTGACGGAGCTGAGCGTGGTCTGGTAGGTGGAGAGGAAGGTGCTCGCCACATCTCGAATGTCCGAATCGCTGAGCGACGTCCCCAATTCGGGCTTCATGAGGAACAGACTCGTCGTGTAGCGCAAGAGGTCCCAATAAAAAGGCCCGATGTACGACTCATCGAAATCGTTGAGGTCGAATACAACCTTGCCGTTGTCATTGTCCAAAAAGCCCACATTCTGCGTATGGAAGTCCCCCGACAGCCACGTTTGGACGTTGGAAGTTGTCTTCCACTGCGACGGGACGGGGATCACGCCCGTGTCAAGGTCTGCATAGTAGAGATGGTTGGTCGCCCGGTAGAACGCAAACGGCGACGCTTCCATGTCGGCGTACTTCGCGTTTTTGAGCGTGAGGTCGGTGTAGAACGAGTTCGCGTTTTGAATCTCTTGCTTCACGTACATCGTGCGTGTCGAAGTGTTGGTGAACGCCCCCGCCGATTGCACGAACGTCAGCGGCAGAACCGCCGTAAGCAGCAAGGAAACCAAGTGTCTTCTCTTCATCAGGTGAACCTCCATTGTGTGAAAGTACTTCCACAATACCTGATTTACTTCGTGAATACGCAGGTACAGATGAAATCACACGATAGTTTAACACCCTGTCCATAAAAAAGCCCTTGCCCGATGGCGGGGTCTTTTTTCCTTTTGGGAATACTTTCTCTACATACCCGTCCTGAGGGAGTGAGCCCGAGATGTCCATAGAAGTTACGATCTTGATCAGTGCTTGGTTTCTCACCGTTCTCGCGCTGTGCTTATTCGTTCCCCGTTCGCAATGGCGCGGAGCTTTGGTTTGTTTTTTCTTCACGCAACTCTTGACGTGGGGATTGGGGTTGGTCGCGGTGAATCGAGATTGGTTGCAATATCCCGTTCGGGAAATGAGTGCCGCGAACAACACCTCGTTTACGTTTGAGTACTTCGTGTACCCGGCGATCTCCGTGTTTTTTAACCTCTATTATCCGCAAGCGGGCTCGACGTGGCGAAAGTTGCTCTACTATGCTTTGATCTCGTCCGTCATTACCCTGATCGAAGTGCTCCTCGAACACTACACCGACCTGATCGCCTACAACGAATGGCGATGGTATTGGACGTTCCTCTCGCTCACCGGGACGTTTTACCTGTGCCGCCGTTACTATCAGTGGTTTACCCGCTCTGGAGAGACGACGACATGAGCAAGGAATTCTGGATTCTCGTCTCCCTCTGGGTTGTGATCCCCGTTGCGCTCTGGCGGCTAACTCCCAAGAGCCGAACACGGGAAATGCACCTCGTCTTCATGTCCATGCAGACATTCACCTGGTTGTTCGATATCTTGGTCGTCCAATTTGGTCTGATCGAGTATCCATACCGAGAATTTCCGCATGCCACACGTATGAATTTCACGTTGCACTTTCTCCTCTACCCGTCACTGGCTGTGGTTTTCATGCTCTACTTCCCCGAAGCGAAACCCAAATGGGTGAAAGCTCTGTACACCGTGCTCTTCTCAGCCGGAATCGCGGCCATCGCAGTCGTGATTGAGCGCTATACGCACTTGGTTCATCTCGTGAGCTGGAGAATGTCTCTAAGCTTTGAAATCATCCTGTTCTGCAACGTCCTCACGCGCCTGTTTGTCGCATCGTTCTTCAAGAAAAAAGGAAGCCCCTCGTGAGGGCTTCCTTTTATTTAGACGTCCTATTCCTTTTCGCGGTCCACCAAACGCAAGGGAGGAAAAACGGGCTCACTCTCGTCGTCCTGCTCCACGAGAAACTTGAGCATCGCCAGTTTGTTGTCCCAGAACTGCTCGAAATAGTTCACCCAGTTCTGCAACTCGCGCAGCTTGTCCGGTTGGAGTTGATACCGGGTCTCTCGTCCGACTTTGTGGTGGGAGACGAGGCCGGCTTGCGACAGGATGTGCAAGTGCTTGTTGACAGCCGTGCGCGAGATGGAGAAATGCCCGGTCATCTGCGCCACGGAGAGTTCCTGTTTGCCAAGTAGTTTCAATAACGTGCGACGCGTCGGATCGGCTACCGCTTGAAAGACATCAACCTTCGCCGCTGACGACATTACGCTTCTACAACGGCACGCAGTTTCTCCAGTTCGCCCCAGCCTTGGTCCATCACGCCGCGAATCACTGTGTGCGGAGCACCGGTTTCCGTAACTTTGTCCTCGCCCCAGCCGGAGTGGATCAGGTGGAATTCCGTTTTGCCGTCAAGGTCTTTCAATTGAAATTGCAGGTGCCAGTCTTTGCCCCAGTCAAATCCGATCAGATGGGGCGGGTCGAGTTCGGTGATTTTGCACGGGGACATCCCGAATTGACCTGCATCAAATGTAAATTCATAGCCCATCTCCGCTTGCAGGTCGTTCGGCATGAACCAAGAAGCAATGCCTTCTGCGGTGGAAACGGCTTTCCATACTTTTTCAAGCGGTGCGTTGAATACAACTACTTTCGAAATGTCTTCCATTGAGAAACCCCTCCTAGATGTATGTGACACCCGGAGGTGTCACATCGATTATATGAAACCTATAGGTGTCACGTCAAGTAAGAGATGGAATCGGGATTTTAAAATGCCAGATTATGAACGCCGTCATCGCAATATTGAAAACCCACGCCCAAATCGGGTGCGTGTAATGGATGCGGATCGCGAGGATCATCATCCCCCAGAGAGCGACCGACCATGCATAGTTCCAGCCGTGGTAGTACGAGATGAGGTGCGCCGCATGGAAAATCGCTTCCAAACCCGAATTCACAGCCAAAAAGAACAGCAGAAACCAGCCCTGCTTCCACCATCCGGACTTATAGGGGTATCGAGCGGGAATGAGCATCCCCATCGGCAACAAGTGCGTGAACACAATCGAAAAGTCAGCTTGAACATGCGACGGTGAGATCATCGTTCTCTCAAACCGCCACAAGCCGTAGTGAAACGTCAAAATCGTAGAAATAAAATCCCACATACAAATGAACAGAGCTGTCGCGTAGTATTCCCGCCACCGTTTGTGGTCCCCGAAGATCCAATAGGCGACCAACCACGAAACAGAGGTCAGGAGCACAAGGCCGGACTTTGCCCATTCACCCATCTCGACACCCCCTTTCGTCTGTTAGTATGTGTTAGAAAAGGTGAGTGCTTGCGTAGAAAAAAAAGAGGCGTTGCCGGATGAGGCCCCCACCGATAATCCATACATGGAATAAAGACACCCCGACAGACAAAATCTAAACAAGGCAACAAAAGTTCAAATAAAGGATGATTCACTTGCAGATTTCCCACAACCCCGGTCTTACTTCGTCTGAAATGGCCGTCCTCTGGACGACGTATCAAACGGATACGATGATTCGCTGTGTCTTGCTTCATTTCATCAACGTCTGTGAAGACCCTGCCATCAAACAACTTCAACAGACGGCGCTCCAGATCACAGAGAACGCCATCCAAACTGTCGAAACCATTTTTACACATGAAAAAATCCCGATTCCGATTGGATTTACCGATAAGGACTGGAACTCCGGTGCGCCGGGGTTGTACCCTGATATTTTTACCTTGCGTTATCTGAAACACATGTCTCGGCTTGGCATGGCTGCGGCTGCGGTCTCCTTGTCCGTCTCCGCTCGAAAAGACGTGCGGGACTTTTTTACCGTCACCCTGCATAAAGCATCGTACCTCTACAACAAAACGAGCGAAGTCATGCTCAGAAAAGGGGTATTTGTTCGCTCCCCGATGATTGCAAAGCCGGAAAAAGTAGAGTTCATCCAAGATGAGTCGTTTCTCTCTCACATGTTTGGCACGCATAGACCTTTAAATGCGATTGAGATCTCACACATGGGCATGAACACGGAAACGAATTTGATCGGGTTTGCCTTGCTCCTGGGATTTGCTCAAACGGCACAACGACAAGAAGTGCGGGACTTCGCTTGGAAAGGCAAGAAAACTGCACAACATCACATTGAACTGTTAGCCAAGCATTTACTGGAAGACAATGTCCTGCAACCCTCCACTTGGATCGGCGATGTGACGGAATCGCAAGAAGCGCCCTTTTCAGATAAGTTGATGTGTTTTCAGATTACGTCCCTTTGCAGCGCCGGTTTTGGGAACTACGCAGCCTCTCTGGCCGCCTCTCAGAGGACTGATCTCGGGGCGATCTACACCCGTATGATGGCGGAAACCACCGCCTATTCTCTGGAAGGCGCCAAACTGATGATCAAGCACGGTTGGCTGGAACAACCCCCGCAGAACAAGGACCGGAGAACGCTGAGCAAGCAATAGCCCGCCTACTAAAAACGAGCGACCCATTGATGTGGGTGGCTCGTTTTTACATCTGCTATAATAAGGAATACAAATGCGACCAAGGAGCTCGTTCCCATGCAAATCACAACGTTTTTCATGTTTGAAGGTAAAGCGGAAGAGGCGATGAATTTTTACATCTCGATCTTCGACAAATCTGAAATCACCAGCATCTCTCGGTATGGCGCAAACGAAGCCGGCGCTGAGGGTTCGGTGAAACATGCGATCTTCACATTAAACGGACAAGAGTTTATGTGCATTGATAGTTTCGTGAATCACGGGTTTACGTTCACGCCTTCTATCTCGTTGTATGTTACTTGCGATACGGAAGAAGAAATCGACAGGGCGTTTGAGAAATTATCGAGGGACGGTAGCATTTTGATGCCGTTGGCTCCCTATCCTTTCAGTAAAAAGTTCGGCTGGGTCGCAGATCGATTCGGCGTCACTTGGCAATTGAGCTTGATCTCGTAAAAAAAGGTGGAAGGAGCCATCCAGCGTGCATCAATATCTCACTTTTTTACTGCTGTCCATAGTCCTTGTCATCACTCCGGGAGTCGATACTGCACTCACAACCAAGACGACACTCGCATCCGGGCGAAAGTCCGGCACTTTTTTGGTATTCGGGCTGTGTACGGGGGTTGTGGTACACACGATTGCCGCGACAGTGGGGCTTTCTGCAATTTTGATGAAATCTGCCATGGCGTTTCTGATCGTCAAGTACATCGGGGCGTTATATCTGGTCTACTTAGGAAGTACCGCCATCTGGGCCACCCGACGGAGCAAGCAGCAAGCGCATCGGCAAGGACTCGCAGAGGTCGCCGTTGGAGCTGATTCGACCGCGGCCCTGCCTCTTGCAAACTCGATTGGTCGTGCGAGTGTCTGGACCACGTACAGACAGGGTCTTTTCTCCAACGTCTTGAATCCCAAAATGGCGGTGTTTTTCCTGACCTTCTTGCCGCAATTTGTTGTCCCCGAGATCGGCACGGCCAAGCAGCTCTTTTTCATGGGTGCAAGTTACGCGGTCCTATCGATCGTCTGGTATCTGGCCTACGTGTATTTCATCAACTACCTTCGCAAGTGGCTGCAATCGCCAACCGTGCAAAACTGGCTGGAGCGGGTCACGGGTGCGGTTCTGATTGTGTTCGGTTTCAAGCTCGCGTTGGAAAAGCAATAGAAAAAACGAGTGACCCGTTGAACAGGGTCACTCGTTTTTTTTGAAAATAAACTCCTCCACGTCCCGGCCCCGTGCATTCGAAAAGCCTTTGTCCTCCCCGCAGATTTGGAATCCGCACTTCTGTAGAACCCGTATCGATGCGAGGTTGTCTTGGGCAGCACGAGCATAGAGGGGGCGTCGTGTCTGGATGTGATTCAAGAACTGAGTGAGCGCCTCCGTGGCGATTCCTTTGCCCCAATAGTCCTTGCCCAGCCAGTAGGAGATTTCTGTCTGTCCGAATTGTTCAAAACACAGAACATTGCCGATGACAGTCTCCCCGCAGACAATCGTTCTGTTCGTGACCGTCTCGTCGCTCATGATCTTGCGCCAATGAGCATCGAATGCCGTCCGATCTCCGGGGTCCTTGGCAGTGAAAGCAGCCATGTGATTGGCAGTTGCGTTCAACTGATTCTCGAAAAAAAGCGGTAGGTCCGTCTCAAGTATCTCCCGAAGTCTCACGTTTCGTACTGAGAACTCGTTCATGTCATACAGGCTCCTTCGCAAATCTCGTTTCCTCAAACATACCAAGTAGTTTGCTTCCCTGCAATTCACATTGTTCTGCTATTTCTCGGTCATCACGGGCCTGATGCTACAAGAAGTCCCCTCCCACGAAGGGTATTGGAGGCAAGAAGTTGATCTCTTGCTGAAACTCATTCCTTTATTGTGAGGCCATCAAGGGTTTGGGAGCGTTGATTGATTGACGAACACTTTGGTAGGGGTTTGGGTGCTCCGTGTAATCGGAATTCGCTTGGGTGAGGAGACGATTCCGTTGTTCACTTCAAACAGCACGATGCTGTTTTGACCGATCACTGCGCCGCCCTGCCCTTCCAAGATGTAGGGGATACCATCAATCTTACTGGTCGCATAATCGTGAACATGGCCCACCAAGACTTTTTGCACTTTGTTTCGATTCTGTCTCAGAGTATTGAGAAAGTCCCGGTTCTTCGGAGTCCCGATGGGGAACCCGTCATCCTTGGTCAAAGTGAAGGTTGAACCGTTGGTGCGCGTCCAGGTCCCTGTTCGCGGCGGTACGTGCATGACCACAACCACTTTGCTGTTCGCGGGCGTTGAGTTCAAATTGGTCTTGAACGTAGCAAGGGCTGCTCCCGACTGTTCAAAACCGTAATAATTCGTGTAGTTTCCGCTGATTGCCGTTCCCGGTCCAATATCGTTTAACATGATGACGCGCAATCGAGGTGCATCAACTCGGTAGTTCAATCTCGCAGAAATGTACTTTCGGTACAAATCCAACGAGCCGTTCGTACCGGTTCGCTCGTGATTGCCGGGCGCGATAAACACGGGAATTTTGTACGTGTTCATAAATTGATTCAATTTCTGTGTGAGGTATTGATAGTGTTGCTCCGCGCCGGTGAACACCACATCTCCGCCAAGCAAGATGAACAGCGGTTTCGGCTTTTGTCTCGCCGCCGTCTCCAACGCCCCCAGAAAAATCTGATAGCGAGTGATTGCCTCTGCTCTCGTCCTTCCCCAATCAAACCAGCTGTCACCGAAATAGACGAATCTGAACTTGTTGGACTTGGGCAATGACTTGAGCAAGCTTTGAGCTCTTTGGGTAATGGTTGCCATGATGATACCTAAACTCCTTTTTAGACACGCCCTACAAGCTTACAGCTTTACGGCTTTCATGATGTCGCTTCTGCGGATCGTGCGTCGCGTGACTTTTGTGTTTTGACCCATATACTTGATCGTGACGGAGTTGATGTCTTCGGCAACCACTTTCCCGTTGAAGACGCGGAACGACCCCATCGTCTGACCTGCAACCGAAAGCCCGTAGCAAGCGCCGATTTGAAAATTAACTTGCGGCATTCGACCTAACCTCCTTTCCAAGAATCTCTCTACAGTACATGCCAGTTGAGAGACTCTTGGAACGGCTATTGCCCGCAACAAAAAAGACAAGCCACTGCCTGCCGCAGTTGCTTGTCTTCTCGCATATACTACTATACTTTCAAGTCAAATCGCAAAAGAAGGTATGGCATGATGGATCTCCAAACGAGATTTGCCGTTGCGTTTCTCACATTGTTTTTAACCACTTTCTTCATGGGGAGAACGACGAATCCGCAACTGGGTGTCGGACAAATCGTTCTCCTACTAGGTCTTTTGGTTCCTGACTTTTCTAAAGTGGTGGCTTACTTGTTCGTGATTTATTATTTTTTGTCGTAGTTTGTACAACTTGCGCAAGCGCCTCAGGTGTTATTTATTGGAACAGCTTCATGTTGTCGACGTAGACCGTGCCGGATGCGTTGTCGGCGTTGCCGCGAATGATCGCGTAGACGCGCATCCCGGCGGTTGTCGCCGGCGTGTTGGGAAGATTGTTTGGCAACACGAGTTGATAGAACCCGTTGGCGTCGATCTTGATGTAGTGCTCTTGCTTGTCGTTAGCGAGGTACGAGGTCGGGTCAACGACCGTGTCGCTGTTGTAGAAGTCCACCCACAGGTAAACGGACGCGTTGACCAGATTCTCGACTTTGAAATCGGCGGTCAGGCTGTACGGTTTGTTCGGTTGCATCGTTACCGATTGGTACACTTCCACCGACTGGTTCGAAGCCAGGCCGTTCGCGTACAGTTTCTGCGAATAGCTTCCCTCGCTGACCGGGCTCAGCACATGGTCAAAGCCGTACTGGTCTGCTGTCAAGCCGACGCTGTAGTAGGGAGTCCAAAGATCGGCTACGTTGTTCGTACCCGTGTACAGCTCGAAGCTCGGGTTCTGAAGCAGATTCACGGTGGAAAGGTGCGGTGTCAGCGTCACTTCGTTCGACGCAGCGCCGGTTCCGGCCATGTTCGTCCCGACGACTTCGTAGTAATACGTGGTGTCGTTGGTTACTGTGGTGTCGTCAAACGTCGTGCCCGTCACACCCGTCGCAATCGTGGTGTACGGCCCGCCCGCAATGGTGGAGCGCAGAACGTTGTAACTGGTTGCTTCGTTCACGGAGTTCCAAGACAGATGATCCACAGTATTCTCCGCCGTTCCGGAAAGCGTCGGTGCCGTCGGAGCGGTGACCGCCAGTTCCATCATCTGCAGTTCCGGAATGGTCAAATTCACAATGTTGCCGGTCGAACCGCCGTTAGCGGTAACGTTGATTCGATACTTAATGTAAGCCGTTGTGTTATTAAAAGTAAACGATTTGATGTCGGTAGCACTCCATGTAATGCCGGACCTAGAATCAAGCACATTCCACGTAGTACCGTTATCGTTCGTACCTTCAAACGTCCACGTTTTCGGCAAGATCGCAAGGGTGGTCGAAGGATTACCTGCATAAATTACATATTTAGCAACCTTTTTCGGAGAGGGAAATTGATAGCCCAAATAACCTTTTGTGCTATGGGTTCCCCATCCGTGGTAGACACCCGTATTTACATCCTTGTACATTGTGTATCCGTCAAACGCTTTCCAAGGGTACTCGCCTCCCGAAGCACCCGAACTATCGCTCGAATCCACGCTCCCGGACGGAGATGTGTAACTCGTCATCACCGGAATGAGATTCGCCGTGTATTGCGTCGTTCCGTCCACAGTCGAATCCGCAAACGCCGCATGAGTACCTGCGAGCCCGAAGACAACCACGCCCGCAACCAAAAGTTTCGTCATAAACGTTTTCATGTTACCTCCTGAACAAAGTAAGATTTATTCCAGAATATAACACATGAAAAGTTTTAAAACAAGTAGAATATAACAAATCTCATTCCTTGATATTTTACAGTAAATAAATATAATATCAATGCGCTTCGCTTGCCCTTCACAGGGATGATTTAGAGGGACTGACACCACCCGGAGTGCGTGGGCGTACAGTGTGGGTGTGAGCGTTACGAATGCTCAAAACCGATGAAAAGAGGGAATTTGCCCGTGGCGCATAAACCGAAGATCAAGAAGGTCAAAATGGAACTGATCCTGGACCGTGAGCAACGTGAATGCCTGATCCAAATGCTGAAAGGCGATTGCGAGTGTGTCAGCCTCGACAACGTCTGCTTTGAATACTTCGAAGTCGACGAGATCAAGACCGATTGCTGCACGTTCGAAGGTTTCGAATGCAAGGATGGCAAGATCAAGTGCCTGAAGATGTCCGCCTGTGAGCCGAAGTGTTGCTGACAGCTACCTCGTAAACCGAGGAAAGGGATCTGCAGATTTGTTGCAGATCCCTTTTTGCCATACCATCCTGTAATTTTAGACGTCTACGGAATACAAGCGAACCATTTCGTCACTGCCCGGGTACGGAATCAGCTTCTCAAACTGCAGACCCAGTTTTTCCAGCAGTTTGCCCGACGGTTCGTTTTTTTCTGACGTAAACGCTGCAATCCGGGTAAAACCCAAAACAGATTTCCCATATTCCATCACAGCAGAAGCCGCCTCATACGCGTAGCCCTGGCCCCAGTAGCGAGGCAGAAAAGCGAATCCGACATCCGGCTCTTCTAAAAAGTCTCGTTTTGCGAAGCCGCAGATGCCAAGCGGGATGCCGCCGTCCTGTAACTCGACCAAGTAGAAGCCATAGCCCAATTTTTCGTACATCTCTACTGCCCCGTTTACGATTCGACTGCGTGCATCCTCCACGGTTCTCACGCCGGTATCGCCGATGTTTTGTATCCATGACGAATCGTTCCACAGTTCCAACATAAATGCCGCATCCTCGGCCGTTTGACGGCGCAGGTTGAGTCGATCCGTTTCGAGAACTTTCATATGTATTTTGCTCCTTTGTCTACCAATTGAGTATGCGATGCTTTGCAATCGCCATAAATGCTTTTTTGATCTCTATTTTACCTCGCCCTCTTCTGTTTTAGGGCGCAAAAAAAGGAAGCCATGATGAGCTTCCTTCCTGCCACTTCTTCTGTCGCTGCTTTGACACGTTTTAAAAGCGATTACCAGCCGCAAACAGCAGAGCATAAGATTGTGCACAATACCCCTGTGTAGTAGGGGTCTTCAACAGGTGCCAATGCTCTTTCGGGTTTCGTTACAACCACGTCGAGATCAAACATATTTTCCATGAAAACACCCTCCTCAAATTCTGCTTGTAGCTGAGTCCGATTCATCAGGGAGTCTCCCAATCGAATCGACCATACAAATAAAATATCACGAATCGATTGAATATTCAATACGATTCATTGAATTATTTATTTGTAAAATGATTTAAGCGCAGTCGTATCGAGTGGGGCAAAGCAAACAGGTATCAACCATTGAATTCGATGGAGGGGGACTAATATCCACGATATCCCCAATCATAGTCACTTGAATGTCAAGATCGAACATGTTTTCCATTTGAACCATCCTCCTTTACATAAAATGTACTAGGATGTATGTCTAAGACGTAGTGTGAGTGACGTTTGGCAAGAGTTTTGACAACTTGCACTCCACGAGTTAATAGTATCTTATTTTATTGTTTAATTTAATATTTATTTTATCGTATAATTACCAGCCGACAGCCCGACTAAAAACGGACGTTCTCGATGTATAGCTATTCTACTCGTTTCTTGTACAAAAAGAGCAAGCATCCGAATGTATGTTCCTCGGTGCTTGCCCTTTCAATTTGGATGAGGTGGATCGAGCAGGTCTTCGATGACCGCCGCATGCGTCCACGCCAGCAACACGTTCAGGTTCTTCATCTTGCCGTACAACTCGTTGTACTTCGCCGGGTTGACCTGCAAGACTTTGTACTTGCCGAAACAACTCTTCCGAATCTCCTCGGCCATGCCGGGGATTTTTTTATCGGTGATCTTCTTGCTGTCGTCTACACCAAGCGATTGCAAAAGCGGCACAGCCTCGGGATCGACGATGACCCCCGCTGTCACTAGCGGGCAAAAAAAGTCCCCTTTTCCCGATTCATACTAAATGTACCGGCAACTGATCCACACTTTAAAAATGGTGTATCTTGTAAAAGATGCACCTTTTAACACTACTTGTTCGCACTTGCAAAAATGGCATCTACAATCGCGCTCAAGTCAACATCGTTGATCTCTTCATTTTGATCAACGTCTGCTTTCGGGTAAAGCCAACTCGATTTCTCCATGCCGAACTGATAGCTTGCGATCGCCAAGTCTCCGAGGCTGGTTCGTCCGTCAAGATTTACGTCAGTCCCCCCTGCAAGCACGTTGATTTCAATACTTCCAGTCGTGGGCACAATCTCTTCGCCCTTTGAATTTGCAACCAGCGCCTGCGAGATTGCGAAAGTGCCTTTACCCGCTGTAGTCTTCGCTTTCCAAGTCAAATTCAACAGGGATGCCGTATCTTGGAGTCCATACTGTGCTCCCTGGCTGGCGACGACGAAGCGAATCATTCCGGGCCATGTTTCGCTCTGTTGGTAGATCTTCAGACCTGCGCCGGCCGTTTCGGCTCCATCAAACGAAAACAGCGTCGGGTCGTAGGTGATCGTGACATCTTCGGCAAAAATGTCTTTGGCGAGTTCGATCTTCACACCCGTCGTGAAGGAACTTCCAGCGGAAACGCTGGGATGATCTGCTTCCATCGTCAGTTTCGGAACCTGAATTCCGCCCGGCGTCACTGTCCGTTTTTGGCTGTCGATCAAAAAGTTGTCATTCGTATAAGCCTCCACCGTATACGTGTAAGGCGTTCCCGGCGTCAGACCCTCATCTTGACACCATAGGTTTGCTCCCACTTGGGGACAAGAAATTACCTCTGTTCCTCTCTTCACAACAAATTTCGTAACTTGGACGTTGGTATCATACGTCAAATCGACCGTTGTTGAACTCGAAGCCGTTGCGGAAAAATCAATCGAATCAAAATATGGCATTAGACGTGAGTCGTAAGAGCTTTCACCTAGGTAGCCATACCCATCAATCCACAGGGTTCCGTTTGATCGTAAAAACATGGAGTATTCTGATGCAGAGAAAGCTGTTGTGTCAACAGGTGCTTCATATGCGCGGGTAGGGATCCAATTATACCCATGCCCCTGATCAGGAGACCCCCACTTCCAGACGGTTCCATCCGACTTGATACACATGAACCTCCCTAAACCCGCCTCTATAGCAGTTACACCTTCTAATCCTTGAACTTGCACCGAAGTAGATCCGTACTCTCCCTGATCACTTTCACTGCCTCCCCATGCCCAGACGGTTCGATCAGACTTGAGGGCTAACGAATGTGCGGCTCCAGCAGAAACTGAAATAACATTTGTCAATTCCGCAACTTGCACGGGAGCGTTACGATCTGTTTTCGTACCATCCCCCAGTTGACCAATGGAGTTGGATCCCCAAGCCCAAACGGTTCCATCTGATTTGACTGCCAGCGAAAAGTTAAATCCGCTGTCAATAGAAGTGACATGATCCAAACCTACGACTTGGACTGGAACAGGATTCGCAAGGTTCGATTGTGTTCCAATCCCCAACTGACCGTAGTTGTTACTTCCCCATGCCCAGACAGTTCCGTCTGACTTAAGTGCAAATGAAGTATCCCACCCACTTGAAATCGCGACAACATCCTTCAATCTGAGGACTTTCACCGGAGTCAACCGAGTTTCGGTGGTACCATCCCCCAGTTGACCATATGTATTCCACCCCCATGTCCAAACAGTTCCATCTGATTTCAACGCGAGTGTATAACCATTTCCACTCGCAACCGCTGACACATCGGTCAAACCTGAAACTTGCACAGGGGTGTTATGGTTCCTTGTCGTTCCATCTCCCAAATTCCCAAAGTAATTTAGACCCCATGTCCAAACAGTACCATCCGATTTGATGACTGCACCGAATGAGTCCCCGGCCACAACTTTCGTGACGACATTTTTTTGCACTTCTGCAGCCGAGGCGACTCCAGCAGGCAGCAAGACCATGTTCACCATCAACATGAACACCAGAGCTACAATCCCGAGCAAGGTGCGATGCTGTCTCTTATAAATTGACAATATACTCCACTCCTATTCTTGACTGCAAATATTTAATGACTTACGAGTATATCCACAATCACCCTTTCAAATATAGTAACAACATACTGATAACTATATCATTTATTTTATAAGAATCAAAACATAATAATTACTGTAACAAAAATCATCTTCGTAGGTACTCACCAGAAATGGCGATGAGTGATATCGACCACACCTAGTCCATAGATTCATGAATGGATATGAAAAGGCAAGCGTCTACGGATTCTCCGCGAAACGCTTGCCTTTTCTCGATTGCACGATGATCTTGTTCTTACTTTAAGACTTCTTCCGTCGTCTTGAAATGCAATTTTGCTACGTTTGAAAGCGCGTCTTTGCCGTGTTCTTGGACATAGGATTTGCCTGCTTGGATGCCCAAGGAGGAAGCCCCTTTGGGCAGGATGAGACCATACTGCTTTTTCGCGCCGTTGCTCCATTTGAGCAGGGCATCGCGCGCGAGGATGGAGGCAGCGGCAACGGCGATGTTTTGCTCCGCCTTCGGGACTTGGATCAGGTGGATGCCCTTGCCCTTGGTTTTGAGCTTGTCGTTTATGTATTTCTCGTCACCGAACTTATCCGCGATGGCGAGTTTGACGTCTTGTTTTTCGAGCAGGTCCTCGATGACGGCGGCATGCGTCCACGCCAGCAACACGTTCAAGTTCTTCATCTTGCCGTACAACTCGTTGTACTTCGCCGGGTTGATCTGCAAGACTTTGTACTTCCCGAAACAAATCTTGCGAATCTCCTCGGCCATGCCGGGGATTTTTTTGTCGGTGATCTCTTGCTGTCGTCCACGCCGAGGGATTGCAACAGAGGCACAGATTCGGGGTCGACGATGACTCCCGCTGTTACCAAGGGACCCAAAAAGTCCCCCTTTGCAGATTCATACAAACAGTACCCATTTACCGTCATCCGCCTTGCCGATGATGGTGCTTGTAAATTCCAATTCTGATTGCATCGATTTAGAGGAACACAAAAACATGTTAAAATTCTGGGCACTTCTCTGCATTTTCACTTACTTTTTGTATTTTAGAGAACCCCCAACCAGTATCCGGCATAACTTCCTATGTCATAAACAGCCGACACGAACTTATCACTGCCCACTCTATTTTTAGCCACACTGGATATGTGGACATAGATGTCCTGAATTGCGGGCCAGAACAAGGCCTCGGCGATATAGTTCTTAACAGTCGATGCTTTAGATAACAAGTTATAGTACTCTTTTACTTCCAGTTTTACAGAGGAATACCTTTCTTCGATACTTCCTTTAATCACTTGTTGTTCATTACCAGTAGCTTTTCTGAACTGATCTAGCAACTTGAATATTTCCTCACTAGTTTCTTTGTACCAGCTCAGTTTCTGTATTGCTTCCATTTTTGTAATTTCTGTAAAATTCATCAGGACGTCTCCTCTTCTTAATGATCTGAGTAATACAGTGTGCTACTTTCCCTATGGTATCGGTATTCTATTATCGGGATTATTCAAATTCCACTTATAAATCTGCTCACACTGTGATCTAACATACCCAGTCTTTTCTACACACTTTCGAAACGGGTCATTCTTTAATTTAAAAATCTCCATGAGGAATGCAATAAAGAACCCGATTAATACCACAATCGCGCAAATGGCCACAATCCGCCGCAATACCATAATTCACACTCCTTTGCAGAAAGGTTCGACTGCCATTGCGAGGTTCCTTCCCGACTCTGGCCACAAGAAGCGCAGACGAATATTATTTTAAAAATCATATAACAAAAAATTGAGACCCACAGGGAATCACATTTTTCGTCTTCTTTGTTCATTTGGTCTTCTATTAGATTTCGCCTGATATGTTTGGTCTCACTAATACACAACACCTTTATTAATCAGGGCCCTTGCTTGCTAATCATTCTCAGATACGTGAACGGAACATGATTTACCACCCATATAATTAAACCGTTGTTACTGTGTCTAATCCTTGCTAATATCCCCTTGTAAGGGCATCCAGCTACCGGAGCTTCTACTTGGGGAAACGGGGTAGGGAGCGAAAATTGGATGTCCTTCAACTCATTCAGAGGAGCGAAGACGCACGTTGTTGCGAATTATGCTCATTTTGGATGACCTCCCAAATGTCATTGTCTAATGCACAAGTTCTAGCCAAGCTCGATGCGGAAGCGATGAATGAAAATAGCCAATGGCATTCATTGAGGTAGCAGGTATTTCTGACTGCTACCTCCTTTTTTGAGCATCTATGGCGACGAGGTGTACTGTGTGGAGGAATTTACAAACATCGAAACCACGATCAATCGATTACGAAAACAAATGGTATTGGCGTATGAAAAAACGGGCGATCTCGGAGATGAATCCGTAATCGCCCTAAGTCAACAACTCGATCTTTACTTATTAGCGTTCCAGAAACAGCCCAGAGCCAGGAACAATTCGCTGTCACGCTGTGATGACAAATCCACGATCTTTTAGGCTCTCTTGTAAGACCTGCCGCATCCTGTACAAGCAATCGTAGGCAGTCTTCACGTCCCCTGCCTTTTGGTGTACTTCCGCTAACAACGAATAGCACTCCGTCAATTCAGCGTTCATGTTGTGACTTTTGAAAAGCGCTACCGCATTTTCAAACGCACGAATTGCTTCAACGTGCATATCCAAGTTAGCAAGTGCCAATCCCTTGATCTTGAACAGCCTTGCAGCTGTGGCTGATCCAACGGTAGAAACCTCAAGACCTTCCTCGACCGCTTTCAGGCTCAAATGCGGTTGGCTTCGTTGGATGTGGAGCAACGCAATATCGCCGTAGATCGTCGCTGCTTCATCCTTGAAACGTAAAGTCTTGCATTGCTCTAGGCATTCTTCAAGGCTTTCCAGTACCTTTACATGTGCCTGCACATTTTGGTTCATCGTGGCAAAGTTTCTTTTGACTTCAATCGCCAGCTTCATGTTCCTGACAGATTCGAAAAGCGCGACAGCATAACCGGCATATTCCGTAGCAAGGTCGTACTCTCTTGTCTGACGGAAGCTAGCAAGCCCAAGATAGGTGTTGCCAATCTGCTCCAAGTTGTCTGTATCAGCCAGGAGGCTTTTGGCTTCTTGATAGTAGCTGAGTGCGTCATGTGCCTCCCCAAGATCGTGATGAATCGACCCAAGATTGTTCAGCAACTCACCCTGTAGAAACGGCTCAGGTGCGGGCATTTGCGGGAAGAGATCGTACCCCTTCCTCCAGTAGTAAATCGCCCTATGGTGCTTCTTGCGACGATGCTCCAAAATCCCCAAGATGTTCAGAGCGGTTATGGCGCGTTGGAATAGCAACTTCTCAATGGCAAACTCAACAGCTTCATTCAAAACACCACATGCTTCGTCGTGACGGTTGAGTTCAAGTAGGCACTTCCCAAGATCATTCTTTACGTCCACCAGATTCAGATTCGATGCGGGATTCTGTACAACCACCGTTAGAAGATCGACAGCGCGATCATAGGCTCCCGAAGAAATGAGGGCCTTTGCGACCTTGTGCGCCGTATGATGTTCGAGTTGGCTTTCGAGATCGACAAGCAAGTATTCCAGAGGTTCTTCCAACCGTTCGGCAATGGCTTCTAATACTTTGTAAGACGGGTTAGCCTTGTCCGATTCAATCTGGCTGATCATGCTTGGCGTTACAAGTCCAGAACCTAAGTCACTCTGCGTCAAACCCTTCTTGATTCGAAGTTCCTTGATCTTGCTACCCAATGACATTCTAGATGCCCCCTCTTCATGGTAAAACGGTATTCCAATCAAACAATCAGCTTTTATATCTAAGGCCTAACCGCTTATACCGATATGTTAATGGGAGGCACCGCAATAATAAATGATGAACTTCAATGTAACAGAATCATTCGCGATTCATGATGATGCACACAAAAAATCCCTAGCCAATGCTAGGGATAAACTGAGACGTTATGGTCTTGGAGGAATCGTTAAACCGTAGTGCTATTCATAGCTTGAATGCCCATAGGATCAGGACCCATATTGGTCGCTACCTTGGTGTTGCTGTTTCCTACGCTGCCTACAACCAATGTTGCAAGCACGACGACGAGACTAAACCCGAAGAAGACTTTTCTCATGAACTTATACCCCCTCTTTGAAAAACGACTTATCGAGAGAATCACGTAACATGTCACGAACCTGCTTACCAAGTTCAAGTGCTTTGTCCTTGTCACCCAGAAGTTCATAGGCATGGACTGCGATCTCCAGCGAATCTGCCGCTTCTCGTTGTACACCCATTTTACTATAGAACCCGCTGGATTTAAATGAATATTCAAGTGATTTTTCGTATGCTCCGGTTCGAAGTAAGCATTTCGCATTCACACGGAACAGATAGGCATTGTTCGTGCTGGTCGCGTAGTCTTCGGACGGAAATGCCTCGAAAGCTGTTTGCAAGTGTTCGCCGGCCAACTCTAGGTTGTCTACTTCAAGGTGAATTTCCGCGATTGTCGCATGGGTATAAATGAATCTAGGCATATCGTCGAATTGCTGGAACATCTTAGCGCATTCGTTCAACTCCTGGATACCCACCTCTGGCTCCATCTTGGATGTCACACGAGAGGCCAATTGATACTTGACTCGCTGTGCAAGAACCAAGAAGTTCTGCGAGCAATACAAAGCCAACGCTTCACGCAGATACCGTTCTGCACGATCGAGTTGATTCAACTCTTGAAAGACCAGCCCGTTTGCAAAGAGGGTGTCAGCGAGCTTCTTATGATCCGATATATCTCTAAAGTATTTTTCTGCGATTTGCAAGAAGAACTGGGCATCAACGGGATTACGCATCCAAGAATAGACTTGCCCCATATTGAACGCGACCTTCGCCGTAAGTTCGTCAACAACGGGAAACGACTTTGTGATCTGGTGAGCACGGATGTAGTGCGCGTATGCGTCTGCAATGCTGAGTTCGGTAAAATAAGCCGTTCCCAATTTGTTGAGGACAGTTGCAAGTATATATTCATCAGTTCTCTTCGTCTCTAAGACTTGCCGTAAGTCTTGAAGCAGGTCGATAGCAGCACGGTTCTTACCCGTTTGAATCAAGCAATCTGCGTGGGCCAAAGTCAAATCGATCCGCTGGTGTTCGGCAAGATCGGTTCGTTTGTTCAGGTGATCTATAACTCCAAGAGCGTCTTGGTATTCCTTGCGTTCTACGAAGATTTTCATAAGTTCAATCTGAACGACGGCTTCTAATTCTGCCGATGCTCCAATGTCAATGAGTTCACTTAGCTTGACACCAAGGGCGTCAGCGATTCGTTGTATAGTATCTGGAGTAGGAGTAAAAACGTCGCCTTCTACCTTGCTGATCGTTGAAGGTGACAGTTCCGCCTTTTCAGCAAGCTCCTTTTGGCTCCAGCCCCGTGCTTCTCTATATGATCTGACTTTTTCACCAACTCTGTCCTTGTCGTCAATTGCCATTGTAATGGGACCTTCCAGAATTTTCAGCGTTTCTGACAATTATAACAAAAATGAACTTGAGCGAGAAGAGATCGTCGTAATCATTCCAATTTACATTTATCAAATCCAACTTTACCCTTATGGATCTTTTTCCGGGAGGTTGACTCCTGTACAATTTTAGCGCCGGAGATCGCTCCTAGACGAGATACCAAAAAGAGCAAGCATCCGAATGTATGTTCCTCGGTGCTTGCCCTTTCAATTTTATGACTTCCTGCTTATCGAAGGACGTCTTCTGTTGTTTTGAAATGCAATTTCGCCACGTTGACGAGGGCGTCCTTGCCGTGTTCTTTTACGTACGATTTGCCCGCTTGGATGACGAGGGAAGACGCACCCTTTGGTAATGTAAGCCCGTAGGTCTTTTTCGCGCCGTTGCTCCATTTGAGCAGAGCGTCGCGGGCGAGAATGGAGGCAGCGGCGACCGCGATGTTTTGTTCGGCTTTAGGGACTTGGATGAGGTGGATGCCTTTGCCTCTGGTTTTGAGCTTGTCGTTTATGTACTTCTCATCCCCGAACTTATCGGCGATGGCGAGCTTCACGTCTTGTTTTTCGAGCAAGTCTTCGATGACCGCCGCATGAGTCCACGCCAGCAACACGTTCAAGTTCTTCATCTTGCCGTACAACTCGTTGTACTTCGCCGGGTTGATCTGCAAGACTTTGTATTTGCCAAAACAAATCTTGCGAATCTCCTCGGCCATGCCGGGGATTTTTTTATCGGTGATCTTCTTGCTGTCGTCTACGCCAAGCGATTGCAAAAGCGGCACAGCCTCCGGGTCGACGATGACCCCCGCTGTCACGAGAGGGCAAAAAAAGTCCCCTTTTCCCGATTCATACAAACAGTCCCATTACTCTATTTGCAAATTTATATAAAAGGACGACCGAGTGATAAGAAACGTTTAGAACTTTCGATATCCCATGTTAGAATATCCCTAGTGAATATACGACAAAAGAAAAGAGTGAAAATCTATGGACACTCCTCATGACTGCTTACTAACTAGAGATATGCCTAAATCATTAATACTTCATCTTGATAAAGCGGCATCTGTATTGGAGTCATGCATAAATTATGGAACACACATTTTTTCAGGCTTGATGGAAAAAGGAGTCAATGAATATTATGAAACAATACCTCCTCTCTTTTATAGACATATATTAGAGATGGCAGATGCTACCCAAGTACTTTTACATCAGGGAGTCGCAGATCCCTCCGATGTTCTCCTAAGAAGTGCATTTGAGGCATTCTTAGGATTAGAGTTCGTTATCACAAAGGATACTGAAAAAAGATGCAAATCATATATTGTAGCAGATACAGTTTCTGAATTAAAAATTTATAGAAGTGACGATTACAAAGAGACTATGGGAAACGACTCAAATTTAGACAATCTAATAAAAGAGAAGCAGGCTGGGTTAGAATCTCAACGTTATCAATTGGTTTATAATGAATATCTGCGGGCAAAAAAGGCAAATAGAAACCGACCGCCAAACTGGTATTCTCTTTTTGAAGGACCAAAAAATTTAGCTTCGTTATCTAAAGAATTAGATAGATATGAATGGTACTCCACTTTATATCCTAGTTTTTCTCAAGTATCACATGCTTCAAACATATTACGAAAAATATGGTCAGATCCTACTACTGGGCATCTAGAGATTAGAAGTCTTCGTAGTATTCAAAAACTTAACTCTAACATAGCATTGACTATAGGTTTTATTATCGAATCTTCTTCAATGATTCTAGAAAACTATCTCCCTAATCTAAAGCCTGATTTTAAGCAATGGTATCTTAAAGAGATATATGCATTCAGGCAAAAACTGTATAAAGATCCTAATTATGATTTTAGATGGTGACCACCAAATCATATGCTTTGTCATCCCCAAAATAAATAATAACAAGCGCAATTTACACTAAAAAAGTACCCCATCAATTTTCTGGGGTACTTCTTTCTAAACGAAGAACGTCTTCCGTCGTCTTGAAATGCAGTTTCGCCACATTGGCGAGTGCGTCCTTGCCATGTTCTTTGACGTAAGACTTGCCCGCTTGGATTACGAGGGAGGAAGCTCCCTTGGGGAGTGTGAGACCGTAGGTCTTTTTCGCGCCGTTGCTCCACTTCAGCAGTGTATCCCTTGCCTGAATCGAAGCAGCAGCCACCGCGATGTTCTGCTCCGCCTTCGGAACTTGGATGAGGCGGATCGCTTGGCCTTTGGTCTTCAGTTTGTCGTTGATGTACTTTTCGTCGCCGAACTTATCGGCGATGGCGAGCTTCACGTCTTGCTTTTCGAGTAGGTCTTCGATGACGGCGGCATGCGTCCATGCGAGCAACACGTTCAAGTTCTTCATCTTGCCGTACAGCTCGTTGTACTTCGCCGGGTTTATCTGCAAGACTTTGTACTTCCCGAAACAAATCTTGCGAATCTCCTCGGCCATACCGGGGATTTTTTTTTCGGTGATCTTCTTGCTGTCGTCCACGCCAAGCGATTGCAAAAGCGGCACTGCCTCCGGGTCGACGATGACCCCAGCTGTCACTAGAGGGCCAAAAAAGTCCCCCTTCCCACATGCATACAAAGGGTTCCTTCCAGACTGCGGGAATTCCTTTATGTTGACACCAAAAGTCTTCCCCCAACGGCATATCCACGCAAGACAACAGGACAAGCCATTTTGTGCGCTAGTCCTTTTATTACGTTCGTTTTGCTAGTTGAATAAAGCCAACTAGGACATCGGATATACTTTTGATATACTTAGTAAAAAAAAAGGATAAGAGGAGATTGTATGGGAAAAATAGTATCTAGAGGATTGCTAGCTTTATATGTAGTGCTACTAATCTGGTTAGTGTTATTCAAATTATCATTCCATATTTCGTCAGTACTTGATTATCACCATAGAAGCCTTAACTTGGTTCCATTTGCTGCTCCTTCAAAGGTAGACGGTAGCATTAATTTCGGAGAAATGATATTCAATGTAGTATTCTTCATTCCTTTGGGTTTGCTTCTGAATGTAAACTTCAAAAAAATTAGATTATTACCTAAGTTTTATTCCGTACTGCTTTTTAGCATTACTGCTGAATTGATTCAATATATCTTCGCTATTGGAGCGACAGATATAACAGATGTAATTACAAATACTGTTGGGGGCATTCTTGGACTGACACTCTATAGTTCCATTACTAAGTATATTGATAATAAGAAAATAGACTTAATTATTATTTCCGTTGGCATACTTTTGCTCGTGTTATTTATCTCGATGGAAGCTAGTCATCTTTTCAACCGAAGGCTCCTAAGATAACCTTTTGTGCGATACTTGTAGAAAAGGCAAGCAACCACTGACTCCTACCAGTTGCTTGCCTTTTTAGTTGGTCGGCACTTCCACTACAGCAAAACGTCCTCCGTCGTCTTAAAATGCAGTTTCGCCACGTTGACGAGTGCATCCTTACCGTGTTCTTTGACGTAGGACTTCCCCGCTTGGATAACGAGTGAGGACGCCCCTTTTGGCAGGGTGAGTCCATATTGCTTTTTAGCCCCATTGCTCCACTTCAGCAGTGCATCACGCGCCAGAATCGAAGCGGCGGCGACCGCGATGTTTTGTTCCGCCTTAGGGACTTGGATCAGATGGATGCCCTTGCCCTTGGTCTTCAGTTTGTCGTTAATGTACTTCTCGTCGCCAAACTTATCCGCGATGGCGAGTTTCACGTCATGCTTCTCTAGCAGGTCTTCGATAACCGCCGCATGAGTCCACGCCAGCAACACGTTCAAGTTCTTCATCTTACCGTACAACTCGTTGTACTTCGCCGGGTTGATTTGCAAGACTTTGTACTTCCCGAAACAAATCTTGCGAATCTCCTCGGCCATGCCGGGGATTTTTTTGTCGGTGATCTTCTTGCTGTCGTCTACGCCAAGGGATTGCAAAAGCGGCACAGCCTCGGGATCGACGATAACCCCCGCTGTCACTAGAGGGCCAAAAAAGTCCCCCTTCCCACTCTCGTCCGTCCCGATCCAAGGTTCGTCGTACACGGCGGTCACTTCGGGGAGCGCTTTTTTCTCCTTCTTCACAGCCCCGGACGCAACACCCGCGCTCCGTCCCTCCATCGCGGCGGTCACTTCTTCCAGCGCCGCTTTGGTCGCGTTGTCTCCGCCTTGAACCACGAGCTTCAACCCTTTTTTCCCGAAATAGATGTTGAGCTGCGCAGTGGAACCTCCGGTGCGCACTTTGAATTGACGGCCGTAGGGGATGTCTTTTTGCTCAAGCAGTTCCAAGCCGTGCTCTTGGCAGAGTTGTTCAGCCCGCCGGCTGGCGGTGGCCAAGTCCACAATCTTCACTCCGGTTCCTCCCTCACACTTCCTAATTCACCCAGTCTACCACGTCCGCCGGTGCTTGTCGTGACTTCAAGGCGACAGACGGCCTGTTTCCATGATAAAATAAAATTTGCATCTCACATTTATCTACAGGTTAAACAACCTTCTCCCATTTCCTTCAACTTCCATATTCTGAGTGTGCTCCCTCTTACATCTTTGCCATTTTTTCAGGTGAAGATATTGACAAAGTCTATTCGATTCTCTAGGATCATAAACATCATTTCCATAAATCCAATTTGAAAACTAGGAGATAGATCAGAATGAAGAAAAAATTCGCACTTCTCGCGACTTCCGTATTGGCACTTTCCCTCACCTTGACCGCATGCGGTACGTCTGACAACGGCACCAAAACGGGCGACACGACCGCTTCCAAAAACCTGCTCGACCAAGTCAAATCCGCCGGCGTACTCAAGATCGGCACCGAAGGCACCTACGCACCGTACACGTTCCACGCCCAAGACGGCAGCCTCACCGGCTTCGACATCGAAGTCGCCAACGAAGTGGCGAAGCGCATCGGCGTCAAAGCTCAATACGTCGAAACCCAATGGGACGGCATGTTCGCAGGTCTTGATGCCAAGCGCTTCGACATGATCGCCAACGAAGTCGGCATCCGCCCGGACCGTCAAGAGAAGTACGACTTCTCCGACCCGTACATCGTCTCCAAAGCCGTTCTCGTCACCTCCAAAGACAACACCGACATCAAGTCGTTCGCCGACCTGAAAGGGAAAAAAGCAGCGCAATCCCTCACCTCCAACCTGACCGACATCGCGAAGCAAAACGGTGCGGAGATCGTCGGCGTAGAAGGCTTCAACCAGGCCATCGACATGCTGGTCTCGAAGCGCGTGGAAGCAACCGTCAACGACGGCCTCTCCTACCTCGACCTGATGAAGCAAAAACCGGACCTCCCGCTCAAGAAAGTTGACGAGCAAGCGGACGGCGCGAAAAACGGCATGATGTTCCGCAAAGACAGCAAAGAACTGGTCGACGCGGTCAACAAAGCGCTCACCGACATCAAATCGGACGGCACCTACCTCAAGATCTCGCAAAAATACTTCGGCGCTGACGTCTCCAAGTAAGGGACGGAGACGCTATGGATGACCGTACCCAACGCATCCTCGATATTTTGAGCACCTCGTTCTGGCCGCTTCTCAAAGCCGGAGTCGAGTTCACCGTACCTCTTGCGATCATCTCCTTCGTGCTGGGCCTGCTGCTAGCGTTGTTGACGGCGCTGGCCCGGCTGTCGGGGAATCGCGTTCTCTCCGGGATCGCTTCCTTTTATGTGTGGATCATTCGCGGGACGCCCTTGCTCGTGCAATTGTTCATTATTTTTTATGGGCTCCCGTCGATCGGCGTCACACTCGCCGCGTTTCCCTCTGCGGTGATCGGCTTCACCCTGTCGGTCGGCGCCTACGGTTCGGAGATCATCCGCGCCGCGATCCAATCGGTTCCGCGCGGGCAATGGGAAGCGGCGTACTCGATCGGCATGACTTATCGCCAAGCTCTGCGCCGCATCATCATTCCGCAAGCGACCCGCGTCGCCGTCCCGCCGCTCGCCAACTCCTTCATCTCGTTGGTCAAAGACACGTCGCTGGCAGCCGCGATCACGATGACGGAGATGTTCCGCGTGGCGCAACAGATTACGGCGATGACGTATGAACCGTTGGTTTTGTATTCCGAAGCGGCCGTGATCTACCTGCTGTTCTCCACCGTCCTGTCGTGGCTGCAAAGCTGGTTGGAAGTTCGCTTCTCCCGCCACGTGGCGAAGTAAGGAGGAACAGGCATGATAGAAATTCGCAACCTGCACAAATCGTTCGACCACCTGCACATCCTCAAAGGCATCGACCTTGAGGTCCAAGGTGGCGAAACGGTCGTCATCATCGGCCCGTCCGGTTCCGGCAAGACGACGCTTTTGCGCTGTTTGAATCTGTTGGAGATGCCCACGTCCGGCACGGTTGAGCTGGGCACGCGCACGTTGGAGTTCTCCCCCGACAAGTCGGTTCCCAAAAGCGAAGTCCTCGCCCTGCGCCGCGAAACGGGCATGGTGTTCCAAAGCTACAACCTCTTCC
Organism: Tumebacillus amylolyticus; assembly: GCF_016722965.1. Taxonomy (NCBI): domain Bacteria; kingdom Bacillati; phylum Bacillota; class Bacilli; order Caryophanales; family Alicyclobacillaceae; genus Tumebacillus; species Tumebacillus amylolyticus. Next base: position 1,155,191 of record NZ_JAEQNB010000001.1, on the reverse strand, counting down.
CGCACAAAACCGCGCTGGAGAATCTCATGGAAGGCCAGATCACCGTCCTCGGTCGCAGCAAGGCCGAAGCCCGTGAGAAAGCCCAACACCTCTTGGAAAAAGTCGGCTTGGCCGATCGCGCCGACATGTACCCGCACCAACTCTCCGGCGGCCAGCAACAGCGCGTCGGGATCGCCCGCGCCATGGCGATGGACCCCAAAGTCTTGCTGTTCGACGAGCCTACCTCAGCCCTCGACCCCGAGTTGGTCGGAGAAGTCTTGAAGGTTATGAAGGAACTCGCCCAAGAAGGCATGACGATGGTCGTCGTGACGCATGAGATGAAGTTTGCCGAGGACGTGGCAGACAAAGTCGTGTTCATCGACGGAGGTGTCGTCGTGGAGCAAGGACCTCCGGCGGAAATCTTCGGTGCGGCGAAGCACGAGCGGACGAAGCAGTTTTTGAACAAGCTAAATTTGTAGCAAAAAAAGTGAAGCAGGCGGATTCTACCGTCTGCTTTTTTTGTGCGAAATGAAGTAAGATAGAGAGTAGAGAGAGGAGAGTGGGTACATGACTCTGTTTTATATCATCTTGGTCTTCCATTTGCTCGCCGTGCTGGTGAAACTCGGCGTGCTGTTCTATATCCCGACGCTCAAAACCGTCGAGCAAGTCCAGAAATTCCTCAGCCCTTACAAAAAAATCGACCGCGCAGCCGACATCACCCTGTGGGTTTCCGCCGTTGCGATGATCTGGGCGGCCGGTTGGCAGATCCTGTTGCAAATGTGGTTGCTGGTGTCGATGCTGATCTACGCCCTCATTTTCCTCATCGTCAAAAAAGTCATCCTCGGCCGCATGAACTCCATCGTCGCCACGAACAAAGTGTTTGCTCGTGACGAGATGTCCAAACTTCGCTTTGAAAACGCTTGTGTCATCATCACCGCCGTCGCCCTGTTCGGTGCCATCGGCTACCTCATGGCGAACAAACCGTTTTAATAAATGTCTAGAAAAAAGACCCTCCCCGTTTCCGGGTGAGGGTCTTTTTTTTGCACTATCTGGACTTTTTCCGTGCATTCGCTCGTCCTGCGGCGCCGATCTTCTTCCAGCGTTCCTTCTCTGCGAGTTGGGCGCGGATGTCGTTCTTGCGTTCGAGGTACGCGAGTTCCTTTTGCAACTTGACGTAGCTTTGGTAGCGGTCGTTGCTGAGCGTGCCGTCGGCAATCGCTTGCTGGACGGCGCAACCCGGCTCCTTGCGGTGCTCACAGTCGCGGTAGAAGCAACTCTCGGCGATCTCCTCGACGTCGGAGAAGCTGCCGGTCAGCGAACTCTCATCCGACTCCCAGAGTTGCAACTCGCGCATCCCCGGCGTGTCGATCAACAACCCGCCCTGCGGCATGCGGATCAACTCGCGGTAGGTCGTCGTGTGCTTCCCGCGGTCGTCTCCTTCGCGGACACCGCCTGTGGCCATCCGTTCCTCGCCGCACAAGCGATTGACCAGCGTGGACTTGCCAACGCCTGACGAACCGAGCAGTGCCACCGTCTTGCCAACGCCTACGTACGGAGCCAATTGCTCCATGCCTTGGTTCAACTCCGACGAGGTTGCGTGAATCGGCACGCCGAACGCCACGCTCTCGACTTCGGAGATTTTCTCCTCCAGATCGTCACAGAGGTCCATCTTGGTCAAGATCACGACCGGATTCGCTCCGCTCTCCCACGCTGCGACCAGATATCGTTCCAGTCGACGGATGTTGAAGTCGTTGTTGAGCGCCATCACGAGAAATACCGTGTTGACGTTCGCCGCCACGATTTGCTCCTCGGTCGTGTTGCCCGCGACTTTGCGGGAGAACTTGGAGAAGCGCGGCAAGATGCCGTGAATCGTCGCTTTGCCCTCTTCGGGACGAGCGGCGATCACAACCCAGTCGCCAACCGCCGGGTAATCCTCCCGTCCAAACGCGGTATGCCGCATCTTGCCCGAGACGGAGGCGAGCATGTCGCCGTGTTCGGAATAGACGCGATAGAGATGTTTATGTTCGAGGGCCACACGGGCCACCGTAAATTCAGCGTTGCTTGCAAACGGAGCGAAGTGCTCCATGAAAGTTTCGTTCCAACCCAGAGCTTGCAGGTTTGTAAAATTCAATTGGGATTCCTCCTGAGAGATGTGACAGATTGATCAAACACGACAATCGGTCACAGAGGCATCCCCTAACCACACCAGAATCCGAAATTAGAGGATGTCTGCAACCTCACGATACTTTTTTACATGCATGACAATAGCGTTTGCCATCTTAACATCACTCCTTCGGTCGTGGTGGGAAAATTAGTAACTCTTTCCTTAGTATATCCGCTTTCTCGATTTTTTGCCACCCTTGACAGTGAGAACTTTTCTCATTTATATTTTTAGGTAGTGTCCATTCAATATTCCTTACTAACTAGAGGTGCATCCATGAAGAATCTGCATAATAAATTAATTACACAGCGAGCTCTCGAACTTGGATTGTCCTGCGATCTGTTGGTAGCCGGCGAAGAGGATTTCTTGGAACTCTCCAACGGCGAACGCACGATCATCGTGAACAAAACCCGCTCTCACCGCCTGCCTGCCGTCGCCGGTCTGATCACCAAAAACAAGCGCGTCTGCTCCACGCTTTTGCAGCGTCACGATCTGCCGGTTCCGGAGGAAATCTCCGTCACGTCCCTCACGCCGGAAGCTCTTGTCTTTCTGGAGCGCTTCGGCACCGTCGTCGTCAAACCGGTCGACACCAACCGCGGCGTCGGGATCACGATGGACGTGCGCACCCCGCAAGACTTGGAACAAGCGATTCAGGACGGCCTCGTACACGGGCGTGACTTGCTCGTCCAACGACAAGTCACGGGCCGCGACTATCGCGTCTTGGTCATCGACGGAGAAATTGTCGGCGTGTTAGAAAACGTTCCGCCGCAGATCGTAGGAGATGGACACACCACCGTACGCGACTTGATTCACACTCTCAACGCCGACCCTGCCCGCACGGCGGACAAGGACGAGTTCAAACCGATGCTCTGCGTCCAACTCGACGAGGAAGTGCAACGCATCCTAGCCGCACAAGGGCATGATGAGAACAGCATCCCCGCCCGAGGTGAGCAAGTCTACCTGCGCAAGAACGGCAACGAATACACCGGCGGCATGAACATCGACCGCACCGACGAACTCTGTGCAGAGAACGCCGAAATTTGCCTGCAAGCCGCCCGCGCCCTCGGTCTCGACGTCGCGGGTCTCGACATCCGTACCCCCGACATCGGAGTTTCAATGCGCGAGACGGGCGGTACGATCATCGAAGTCAACGTTCTGCCCGGTATGAATGGACATATGTCCCCGGCGCAAGGCAAGCCCCGCGATTCGATCGGGAAGTACCTCCAATACCTGTTCCGGGTTTCCTAAGCATAGAAAAAAAAGCACAGCTCCCTCGCGGAGCTGTGCTTTTTTACTCAGACGGCTTGCTCAATTGAGCAGTCCCGCGTATTTCATCATATTCAGAATCATCACGGCAGACTCTGCGCGCGACGTGTTCTTGGTCGGGGACAGCGTGCCGTCTCCGTTGCCGTTCAAAAGTTTCGCCGCCGTGAGGGCGTCGACTTTGTCTTTCGCCCACGACGCGATGAGGTTTGCATCTTGGAAGACAAGCGGTGTGCCGCCGGTCGGGGTCTTGCCTTTGTAGTGCAGGGCGTTGTAGATCATCGCCGCCGCTTGGTTGCGGTCCACGAGGTTTTCCGGTGCAAACTGCCCGTTGCCAATGCCTGTGGCGATGCCCGCTTTGACCGCCGCTCCCACGTTTCCTGCATACCAAGCGTCCTTTGAAACGTCGGTGAACGACGCCGTCAATTCAGGTTGCGGTTGCAGACCGAGCGCACGGACGAGCAATGTGACCGCTTCGGCACGGGTCAAGTTGCCTTCCGGATCGAAGTGCTGCGAATCTTTGCCGCTGATGACGCCCTTCGTCGCCAGTTGCTCGATCGTCGAGCGACCCCAATGGTTTTGGATGTCTGCAAACGTGACGACCGTCGGGGTCGGGGCGGGTTGACGCTCTGCATACGTGCGTGCCGCATACACAGATTGCAACGTGCTGAACGCCAGCGAGCCGTGTACATCAGACGCGGGACTCTCTGCCACGATGTCGAGGAAGTCGAGTTTCAACGGGAACTTCGCCGTGTCCGGCAAGCGGAACGTCACAAACTTCCACCCGTTAAAATTGATTCGAGGTTGGTTGGTCGCTTGAATCGTCGTGCCGTCCGGTCGTTCAAACGACGCGATCATCTTCAAGTTGGAGTTGTCTCCATACACCCAAGCCCCCACGCCGATCGGGTTGACGGTCGCGAGTTCGTTCGGGCCGGGAATTGCCAACGCATCTTTGGGATAGAACACGAACTGTTTCAGCCCGCTTCCCGCCGGGAACGAATAATTCGCCGTCAGAGACGCCGCGTTGTCACCGTGAACTTGACTCGAAGTCGAACTCAGAGCGCCGACATTGCCCCAACGAGTGCTGAGCAACCACTCTCCGCTGTTGGCCATCGAATTCAGCGTTTTGGTGACATAGCCCACGCCAAGAGTTGCGCGGGCGGTTACGTTGCCCACGGCGGCGGTCACTGTGACCGTGCCGTTTTTCGCACCGGCTGTGAAGAGGCCTTGGGCATCCACGGTGCCAAGTGCAGCGTCCGACGTGCTGAATTTCACCCACTCCGGCTTCATGGCGAACTTCGAGCCTCGGAACGTTCCCGAGACGGTGAAGCTTTGTGTCTCGCCATTGCCCAAGTCGAGCACGGACGGCGAGATCTGCAAGGTGTCCACTTGGTCGAACACCGTCACAGGCACAGAAGTCGTCGCTCCGTTCGTTGCCGTTGCGCGTATTGTGCCGCTTCCGCCGGTGTTGCCTGCGGTGAACGTGCCGTCTGCAGAAATCGTGCCGAGCGTCGTCGGTTCGACCTTGTAGGAGACAGATTCGTTCGGGAGCGGATTGTAATTCTCATCGCGCACGTAGGAGGAGATTTTTTTCGTCATGGTTTTGAAAAGTTCTACGGCTTGGCCGTCGTTGGACGTGACGTAGGTGGCTTTGCCCGGAGCTGAGGTGCTGAAAACGAACAGCCCGTTGGCGACTCGGCGTTCATAGCCGTCTGACGGGTCGTTTGCCACAGACGCCGTCGTGTCTCCGGGTTGGCGCACGACCATGTCTGTGGAACCGCCGCCGTCCAGCAACATCGCATCGGAGATGCCTCGAGCGGCGAAGTAGTTCGCCATCTGCGAGAATGTCAATCCGATCGACTCGTTGGATCGTCCGTCGACGGTGACTTGCAACATGTGTTGCCCGTCGGACGTGATGCCCACGCCGGTCAGCGGCCCTTTGTAATTCGGCGTGTTGTCCGGCTTCACCGGATCGTTGTACGACGTACCGCCCTTGAGCAGAATCGGACCGCCGCCAATCGAGAATTTGAGTTTGGAAGAGTCCGGGTTGGTGCCGTATGTCATCTTGACGGTGTCGCCAGGTTTCATGTTGCCCGTTACAAATGAAATGGCGTCGGAACCCTGTGCAATCAGCTTCACATAGCCAGGATACGGCAATTCCATGACGGTCTGAGCGGGCAAGATGTCGTGAACTTTGTACTCCCCGCCGTCCGGCATCCGCTCCAAGACGACGACGGTCGCATTGGTCAACATCTCCCAGTAGCCGAGGTCGCGCGTCATCAGAAGCAACCCGTTCGAATATGAAGTCGGGTGGACGTTCAAGCCCGACAGAGCACTGGCTTGGTTGTTCGCAGCTGTAATCTGACCTGTGAACGTGTACTTCCCGATCTGCACTTTGTTGTCTTGCGTGATGCCAAGCACCGCGGCGTCGGACGGGCTGTGAATCAAGTTGCCGTTCTGCGTCGACATGCCAAGCGCCATGCCGGATGCTGAGATTTCATAGTAGTCCCCGTTGGTGCCGGCCACGGCTCCGGTGCGTTTCGCCATCTCAAGAGTGGTCTCGTTTCGATCACTCTCCAACGTGTCGTGCGCGAGTACGGGGCGCACGGAGACGTTCGGGTCGCTGAGGTCTGTCCACGTCTCGTTCAGGACAAGCGGTCCTGAACTCGTTTGGTAGCTGAATTTCTGGTAGGTGACGCCCTTGGTCACGATCATCTTCGGCGACTCGGTCGAACTGAGGATGGTCGGCCAGGAGTAAATCTGCGCAGTGGCAGCAGACGCTGGTTGAATCACGACCCCCGAGGTTCCGAAGATGAGCGTGAGGCTCAATGCCCAAGCGGCCGTCCGCTTGAGTCCTTGACGCAATTGCATCGGTACACTCTCTCCCTCCAACTAGACTGATAGTTTGGTAGATTTTCAGTCTACTATTGATCATTGTTAAAGACCATAGGGAGATAGTCTTAAATGAGGGAGACGCTCCACGCAAGTACGATTTGTGCGGCAAAGTACGTTGCCATGACCGAAACTTCCGCCAATAGCGACGGTTTTACAAAACGGTTCCATGCCAAAATGGAGTCTGAGACCATGAAAAAACCGGCCCCTGCGAGGATCAATCCCTGTCCAGACAGCCACGCCCGCCAGACCATCGCGAGAATCACCAGAATATAGAGAACCACCGCCGCGAGCAGCCCGTACCCGCCCGATTTCAGAACCCCGCGACGAAGAACGGCGAAATATCCGATGCCAAACAAAACGAGCACGCCTGCGACCCACCAACCGCTTCCCTGTGCATCCACCGCTTGCGGAAACGCCGCGATATAAAAGAAGTGCGCGAGGAGAAAAGACGCCAACCCCGCGATGAAGCGGTCGCTTGGCAGTACCAAAAAAACATCCCCCACCAAAGACAGCAGAAGTCCCGCAATCAACCATCCCTGCGAAGCCGAAACCTCATGCCCCGACAAATTCGCACCCCAGACGGCAAGGAAGATCACAAGCACCATCGTCCCCGGCTTCCACAAGTAACGAGCTTTCGACCACCCTTTCGCGATACAGAACAAATCAACCAACCCACTCACCACAGCCGCTCCCGTTACAACCCACATCTCCCGAACCCCCCATTTCTAAAAACACCATCAAAACTTCACCCGCTCATGAAAAAACACCTCACCCGCCCTAGTGCGGATGAGGTGTTTTTTCCATGCTCACTGCTTTTTCTCCTGCTCTTCGAGGTATTCGATCCGCTCCGAAATCGTCGGGTGCGTGTAGCGGAAAAACTTAACGATCTCAGGCGGGTTCGGGTCGGAGAGGCTCAGGCGGGCGAGTTTTTGAAAACTGTGGATGCCCGACTCCGGGTTGTCGGTGACTTCAACGGCATAGGAGTCTGCCGAATGTTCGTAGTACCGCTCCACATAGTTCTCCAGCGGAGACGAAGCAAATGAAATCACGGAGATCAGCAACAACCCGACCGGCACCGCCGACAGATCGTGCACGTGCTCGATGTGCCAATGCTCGCCCATCCAGCGCACGATGCGGCGGAATGTAACGGCGATCAGATAGACCATCACAAACGTCCCGGCCACCGTCCCCGCAAAGCCCCATAAGATATGATGTTTCACGTAATGGCCCATCTCGTGCCCCATGATGAACACGATCTCGTCGTCGTTTAACTTCTGCAACGTCGTATCCCACAGCACAATTCGAGCGCTCGGCCCGATGCCGTTGACATAGGCGTTGAGGGCGTTGGTTTTCTTCGACATATCCACTTCGTAGACGTCGTCGCTCGGGATGTCCGCTTGGTGGGCGAGGTTGAGAATTTTCGTTTTGAGCTCTTGGTTCTGCAACGGTCGGAAATCATTGTAGAGCGGGTCGACCACGATCGGTTGGATCACGATGACAAACGCCGTCAGCGGAATCGACACCATCCACATCCAGAGCCACCAACGGCGGGGGCTTTTTTTCAAAAACAGCCAGGCAAGCCAAATCACCGGAATCGTCATCACGGTGTCGACGCCAAGCGAGATCAAGTTGTCTTGGAACCAAGCCTCCGCAGTCATGTTCGAGACCCCGTAGTTGACGTCGACGACATGGCGGTACCAATCGAGCGGCATCTCGATCAACGTGACCACGATCTGAAACAGCACCGTGTAGACGGTGACCTGCCCAAGGGACGAAGATCTAAAAATCCGCGTGGCACGGTCGCGCATCTTCGCCGAGAGCCCCGCTGCCAGCACGAACAGAAGCACGACCCAGTGGAAGCCTTGTCCTGCAAAATAAAGGGCATCTTTGATTCGCGAGTAGTCCTCGGCGCGCTGGTATTCGGCGGCACTCATGAACGACAGCGGATTCGCTTCATCTCCGTTCGGAGTCTGAACGACATGTCCCGTGTCTTTGTAGACATAGTAGGACACTCCCAAACTCCCGAGGAGAATCAAGAGACAGATTGGAAGTGTCAGATAGGCACGCAAACTTTTCATCGGCAAGTCTCCCCCCTACGCCATCCTATTCGCAACCTCTCTCCGACATTCATGGTAGGATAAGGAGAGGAGGTTGATCACAATGCAAAACATCCAAAGAGAAGTAACTCTCGATATTATTGTCCGTTCTACGGAGATTGACGTCAACGGGCATGTGAACAATGCCAAGTATCTCGAATACCTCGAATGGGGTCGTGAGGAATGGTACGAAGTGAACGGGCTGCACTACGATGCGTTCACCGAACTGGGCATCCAAACGGTCACCGTTAACATCAACATTAATTATCGTAAGGAATGCAAGCAAGGCGACGTTTTGACGATTAAAACCTTCCCCGAACGCATGGGCAACACCTCGTATTCCTTGAAACAAGAGATCTCGAACCAGCATGGCGAACTCTGTGCAGACGCTGTGGTTACCTCGGTCACGATGGACATCGAGACCCGCAAAGGCAAAGCGGCTCCTGAAGTTTTGAGAGTTTTGTTTAACTAAAAAATTCAGTGATTTGTCAATTGCAAATGAATGAGTTTCGTGTGATAATACCTGAGGTAGTTGTCACGCAAACCATTTAACAATTGAGGAGCAGTTATTGCATGGAAGATGTTTGGACGAGTGCAGGAGAGCAGACATTGTGGTCATGTCTGGCGAATCGGACGCAGAACGCGTTTCGGTCGGTGGGTGGCAAGTTGTACCTGACCAGCCACAAGCTGTCGTTTGTCGCGCATCAGTTTGACTCGAACTTCTTGGGGCAGAACTGGAGCGTGGAGATTCATGAAATCAAATCGGTCGACTTGCAGGACCTGTTTGGCGGCGGCCTGCGCAAGCGCTTGCGAGTGGAGCTGTCCGACGGCACCGTGGAATTGTTCGTCGTCAACCAACTTGACAAGGTGATTGCTTTGTTGAAACAGCACATCTGATCCCTTTGCACAGGATTTTCATAAAAAGTTGTAACATGGCAGACACTACCTCCGACTGTATGTACGAGACTACGCACGACGTACGTGCTGGGAGGAATTCTGCCGATGCGACGCATTTGGTTGTTTTTGTTTGTGGGGATGCTGGCGGTTGCTTCGCCATTCGCGTTTCAGAAAAAGGTGCCGACCGTTTTGGAAGTGGTTTCGAACGGGGCGGTGCAACCTTTGGAAGATGGTCTGTATTCGTACAAGGGCATCGACACACGTCACGGTCCGCAGTGCGTCGAGTACGCGGAGCGTTTTTATACGTCGCTTTTTCCCATGACGTTTCCGTTTCATAACTCCGGCCCCGGAGCGTATGACATCTGGGAGGGCGTGGCGGAGAACAAGGACGTCGGGAGTTGGGCGTCGCATCGGCAGTATTTCGTCGCATATGAAAACGGCACAACGGTACCGCAAGCGGACGACATGTTGCTCTACGACCGCACGCGCGGCGGAGGTTGGGGGCATATCGCGATCATCGCGGAAGTACACCCTGAAGCGGTCGTGATCTTGGAGCAAAACTCCGGACACGACACCCGCAGAGTCCTCCCCCTCATCGAAAACCGCATCGTCGACCGCGGGGTCAAAGGCGTCATCCGTTTGAAAGCACAAGACCAACAAGAACACGAACAGGAGTCCGTCCACTGACGGGCTCTTTTTTTCATGCTTTTCCTGCTAAAAAGGGCGCAAAAAAACCGCCCGTTTCTCGCTCCGGGCGGTCTTTGCTTACTCAAAGTGATGAAAATCGCTTTGGTCTTGCTCGATGCTCTCCGCGAGTTCGAGGAAGTCCTTGCCGTTGATGACTTCGGTGTCGTCAGTATAATGAGAAGCAAGCTTGCCGCGATGTACCAGCTCTTGAAGTTCAGCCACTCTCATTCCGGTGCGATCGGACAGTTCGAACAACGTGTACGCCTTGTCCTTGTGAATGCGATGGTTGGTCATGATTCCATTCCCCTTCCACATGGTACTCTCACACAGTTAAGATACCAAGGTGGCGTCGAACTTATGCTGGTCTGGTCTGGTTGGGCCGCCCTCTAATTCAGAACGCGCGCACGTTGAAACAACGGGTTATTCTGGACTTTCACCTGAATTTCCGGATCTACGTTCGCTTTCGACGAGATCGTCCACGCGGCGAGGTTCGTACCGCACTCCACCGCTTGTTGCAAACCAAACCCGTTCGCCAAACCGTACACCGTGCCGGAGAAGAACGAATCTCCCGCACCCGTCGTGTCTACCACCTGCACCGACTCGCACGGCACATAGCCGAACTCGTTGTGCAGACGGTCGTAGAACACGCTGCCGTGTTCACCCATGGTGATGACAGCGGTCTGCAGGCCGCCCATTGTCAATTGACGGGCTGCCATCTTGCATTCCTCCGGCGAAGTCAGCGTGAGGCCCAAGAACTCCTCCGCTTCCGCCTTGTTGCAAATGAACAGGTTCAGTTCGTTGATCATCGACTTGCGTTGCATCAAAACATCTAAGTTGCCAACGATGCCGTAGACCGGCTTGCCGTATTGTTTCGCCCAGCCAAAAATCTTGTTGACGACGCGCTCGGCGAGGTCAAACTCGATGACGATGGCGTCTGTGTTCTTGACGATCTCTTCGCCCTGCGTTTCCAGGAGCGTTTCCAGCGGTTGCAAGTTCGGCTTCTGCGAAATCGAAGCCGCCAAATCTCCGTCATGATCGAGTACTGCAAGCCACATCCCCATGCCGCGATCCGCTTTCACCACGCGGTTGGTGCTGATGCCGATCTCTTGAAGACCTGCCAGCACCGCATCTCCTTGCGACGTTACGTCGACAGAAGACAGGAATTCTACTTGACCACCTGCACGTGCAATGGCCTCTGCCACGTTGCGGCCAACCCCGCCGCTCACGAACTCGATATCCCCTACGTTCTTGCACTCCGCATTGATCTTGGCGTTTGCATAGCCTTTGATGTCTACGAAAACGGTCCCGATCACTGTAATCGTCAAGGTAACGCCCTCCCCATGTGTGTCAGCTAATAATATTTCCATTATACTTGGATTTTCGACATAACCCAACATTTTTTTACACATTCTATAAATTAGTTGGGCTACCAAGTCAACAAAAAGAACTCTCTCAGGAGCTGAGAGAGTCTTTTTTTGGAATTATTTGTAGAGTACGACTGCGCCGACCGATTTGTCGCCTGCAGCACCGTTGACACGAACTTTCAAACCGTAGGAAGTCAAAGCGCGACCTGCATCCGGCATGAAGGTGTTCTTGTACGAGTTGCTGTCGTCAAACAGCGATTGAGCCGGTTGGCTCGGGTAGAGCAACGTTTGGATGCCCGGGTAGTTCAGGTTCAGACCGGAGGTCGGAGCCAGACCGAAGGCAGCGTCTGCTACTTGGTAGCGGGAAGATGCGGTTGCACCGAAGTCCCAGACCATCTTTTGGCCGAGGTGCGCGTCGACGACTCCGAGGAAACCGTCGCCCGGGTGAACGCCCGTCCAGTTGTCGGAGTAGGAACCGTCCACGTACCAGACGACGAGGCCCGGATCGTAAGACATCAGGGAAGCGCCGCGGCGGATGTGAGCAAGACCTTTGTCCACACCGGCTTGGTTACGCCATTCCATCAGGTAGTAGTGGTCGGTGTATTTGTTGCCGTCGTTTTTCGTAAAGCCGTTGTAGGTGAAGGAATCGGTTGCTTGGTCGCCGTCATCGGAGAGCAGAGTTTGGCCGTCTGCGGTGACTTTTACATTGTCGACGAAGAAACCATCGTAGTTGGTGCCGCTGTCGGTTGCATAGCGGAAACGCAGTTGGATCTTCTGACCTGCGTATTGGGACAGGTCGAAGGATTCGTTCTGCCAGCCGTTCGATTGACCCGTGAAGCCCGGAACGGAAGAGATGATGTTCGGGAAGGACGACGGGTTGACGTCAGAACGGGTGTTTGCGTTGGAAAGAGACTTCCAAGAAGAACCGTTGTCGGTGGAAACTTGGACGAAGCCGAAGTCCCACTGGTCTTCGATGTTGTACCAGGTATCGAAGTTCAGAGCTGCTTGGGTCTTGCCGGTCAGGTCAAGCGAGGTGACCATGTTGCGTTCAACACTATCGCCTTGGCCGCCCCAGAAATCGTGCGCGCCGGAAAGCGGAGCGAGGATCGGGGATTTTTTCTGCGGCAGGTTGACGCGCAGTTGGGTGTAGTTCTGGCCGTTCGGAGAGTTCGCTTGGTCGAGCAGGAACTGCGAACCTTTGGTGGAGATGTCAGACCAGTTTACAACTTTCTGAGAAGCCCAGTTGCCGCCCAGAGTTGCTTGGAAGTATTCCTTAGCATACGGAGAGAAGCCGGTCGGTTCTGCGCCCGGGATGTCGCCCGCCCAAGAGCCGGATGCCATGATCGACCAGTAGCCGATCGCTTCGCCCGTGCCGGAGTAGACGGTGTCGTACTCGTCCGGCAGGCCGAGGTTGTGACCGAATTCGTGAGAGAAGACGCCGGTTGCGCCGTCTTCCGGCATGACCATGTAGTCATAGAAGCCCGGCAGACCTTTGCCCAGACCGTCCGGATCGTAGAAGACTGCAGAACGGTGCGACCAGATCGCGTTGTTGCCTTGTACGCCGCCGCCCGCTTCTTGGCCCATGCCGGAGTGGATCAGCATCAGGGAGTCAACGAGGCCGTCCGGCTCGTTCGTGATGCCGTCGCCATCGAGATCGTGCGGATCTTCGAGGTCGTAGTCTTGCAGCGGAATGCCCGCCGCTTTCGCTGCGTTGTACACGTCCTTCACGAACGTCTTGGAGCCGCCCGGAGCTACGTTGTCATGACCGCCCTTCGGGTTGTCTGCACCGTAGTACGCTGCAGAGTGCGGAACTTTCAGCCAGCCGTACGCTTTCCCGTCAACGGTGAAGGTACCGCCCGATTGTTGCAGGTAGAATTGACGTTGCGAAACGAGGTTCTCGCCGTGCGGGCCGGTTACGCCGTTGTCGCCGAAGATCATGTCTTCGTAGTGTTGCAGGGTGTAGTCGGAGTAGTAGTTGTCAGACTCGCCCGGCTTGATTTGGTTGTGTGCAAAGTCAGAAAATTCTACAGAGAGAACGAGAACTTTCGACTTGCGAACAGCACCGGTGTAGGCGGTTTCTTGAACCGGGTCCGGCTGTTTTTTGTAATGGCCGTTTTTGTTGCCGTTGCCGTTGAGCAGGCCGTTGTTGAAGCCTTTGAACTGCGATTGTTTCGCAGCATCTTGTGCTTTGACTTGAGCAGCGAACGGATCGTTCTCTTTCACGTCAAAGTCAGTCTTGCTCTTGAGTTGGATGTAAGACTGAAGAGCTGCTTGCTTTGCTTCTTGCGTAGCGTCTTGCGAGACAAGACCTTGTTTGATCAAAGAATCAAGAAGTTTATCTTCATTGACGATGTTCATATCGATATCGCCATGATTGTCTGCCTGAACTACCGATGCAACCTGTTGTTCTGCGTCAGTCGTCGGAGCTGCAAACACGTTACCCGTCAACAGTGTGCTTGCCATCAGTGCTGATGCGACACCTGCTGCGACGTGCTTTTTCTTGTTTTTCTTCATCTCATCGCCTCCCGTATTAAATGACCCCTTATTCTCTGGTGGTGCAACGCTAGTATAATAGACACAATATTTAGAGTCAACCGTATTTGAACAAAAATTTTGTCTATTTTAAAATGTGTCTGTTCTCTTACGACACATAATTTCCAACATTGAAATCTTGACGAAAACCCACTTTCTAGGCAAAGTGGTAGAGGAGAAGTACCAGCAGAGGGGATTCTTAGATGAAAAAAATTCTACTCGGCGTTTTGTTTGCCGCCGTCGTGTTCGCTCCGTTGCATCTGCCGACCGAAACCAACGCGTTTCCAAATCAAGACAAGCACCATGCGATGTTGAGATTGGAAGATGTCGGTCCCGGCGGGTCTTACGAGACGCTTGACGACCTCGGAAAGCTGCGCGCCATTTTCGAATATCTGGAAAGTCAGAACGTCCCGTTCCATGTCGCAACCATCGCCCGCTCCAAACACATTCAGCCTGACGGAACTTGGTATGAAAAAGGAATTGACGACCCCAACCCGGACGAAACTGTCAAACAATTTACCGCTTTGCTCCGGGATGCCCAAAACCACGGAGCAGTGCTCGGCATGCACGGCTACACCCACCAGTACGGAGACGCCAAACGCCCCGACAACTACCAAGACTCGGGGACAGGCTTTGAATTTGACGTCGAGGGGGCCGTCGAGACGACCACAGCCGAATATGCATCCGATAAGATTCAGAGCTCTCTCGCTGCTTTTGAAAAAGCGGGCTTCGTACCCGGCTTCTGGGAATCGCCGCATTACCACGACAACCGTGAACAAGAGGAAGTGTTCCGCTCCTACATGGGCGTGCTCTACCAACCGGACTACCGCTCGTTGCGTTCCTTCAAAGACATGACAGTTTACGAAACGCAGAATACGTTTGGAAGCCCGACACTCGGTTCCGCTTATATCCCGGCTCCCCTGAAGTACATCACAGACCGCAACAGCGTCACCGCCGTTCTCGACCGCTTGCCTACGTTTCGCGGTCTAGGTGCGATGTACTACCATCCGTTCCTTGAATTCCCGTTCCTCGAACGAGTTCTTGGAGCCGATGGCAAACCGCAAATTCGCAATGGACTCCCTGAATACCGCTACAAAGCAACCGACCCATCCAACTTGCATTTATTAGTAGAGGGATTCCGAGACCGCGGATTCCAGTGGGAGTCGCTCTATGACGTCCTCCCCTTTTCGCCGGCCCATCGCATCGAATTGCCACTGGGCACACAGTCGTCTGACATCATGGTCGGGCACGTCAGCGGCAATCCCAACGCCGACATCGTCCTGCATGACAAAAACCGTGTCCAAGTGTTCACCGGAAACTACAAATGGCCGCGCAATCGCACGCAACCCGCTCCCAGGGAGTGGTTGAAGACGACGTTTGCTCCCTCTGAGCAATTCCTGCTTGGAGATGTGAACGGCGATTCGCTGCAAGACCTCATCGCCTACGACAAAGCCAACGGCACTCTCCGACTGTTCCCCTCCACCGGAACGAACTTCGGACAAGCCGAAACGATCGGCCTCTTGCAAGGCGGATTCGATGTCATACAAACAGCCGATCTCAATGGAGACTCCCACCCTGACTTGTTGCTGCGTCGCGGCGGTGAACTCTGGTCGGTCTGGAACTCCAACGGCCGCTTCGCCGACCTGCGCAAAATTTCGGACATTCCGCTGGATGCCGTCATTCGCTCTGCCGACTTCAACGGAGACAAACGGGATGATGTGCTGATCTACAGCCAAGACGTGAACTCTCTGCGGATCATGAGCTACACGTCCAACAACAACGCATCTTGGGGCGACACCTTCCAAACCACGCTCAACGATCTGAAAAAAAGCTCGCAAGTGCTCACCGGAGATGTGAATCATGACGGGCTTGCCGACGTCACTCTCTACGACCCGGAGAGCGGTCTCTGGCAAGTGCTCGACAACACGGGCAACTACCAACTCAAAGCGCACGACAACCTCTACGGCCCGTGGGCAAGCGGCGATCACACCGCGTTTGCCACCGACTTCGACGGCAACGGAAGCAGTGACATCGCGGCGTTCGATCCTGTGCATCACACGCTCGACCTCTCCCTGTCGTTCCGCTCAAAAACCAACTAAACATGCAAGCCAATGTACATCCGGCCTCTCTCCACGAGGGGCCGGATGTATTTTTATGCGAAAAAGCGGAAATGAAAGTGAAAACGGTTACGTCCACACCTCAACCTCCCCTACACCTTTCTAATTATTTGAACATTCTAGAACTTCCGCATACAATGAGTCCAACAAATGATGTTAGCTTATATAACACGAACTTTTCATCATCTCATCGAGGAGCGTGATTGACTTGAAAAAATGGAGATGGGGGCTCGCGCTGGCCACCGCGGGGTTGACGATCCCAAGTGCAGCATTCGCCGACGACCCGACCGTAAAAGACGCCATCCAAGCAGTCGACGCAGTCTGGGTACTGGTCGCAGCCGTCTTGGTGTTCTTGATGCAAGCAGGATTTGCACTACTTGAAGCCGGTGTCACCCGGATGAAAAACGCCGGACACATCGCCGGGAAAAACGTCCTGAGCTTCGCCATCGCAACGCTGGTCTTCTGGGCGGTCGGGTTTGCCTTCTCGTTTGGAGACGGCAATTCATGGATTGGCGTACACGGATTCTTCCTCGACACATCGGATGACAACATCGGCAACGTGTTCTCGTCGCTCTCGTTCGCAGACGTTCCGATGGGCGCCAAGTTCATGTTCCAAGTCGTATTCGCAGGCGTGTCGCTTGCCATCATGTGGGGCGGGATCGCCGAACGTGCAAAACTGATCGTCTACTTCGTGTTCGGCTCTCTGTTCATCGGGTTGATCTATCCGGTCATCGCCCACTGGGTCTGGGGCGGCGGTTGGCTCAGTAAACTGGGCATGCAAGACTTCGCCGGTTCCACCGTCGTTCACTTACAAGGCGGTGTCGCCGCACTGGTTGGCGCGATGTTGCTCGGTCCGCGCATCGGCAAATACAACAAGGACGGCACGACCAACTTGATTCCGGGTCACAATACCGTCTATGCCGTGCTTGGCGTCATCATCCTCTGGTTTGGTTGGTTTGGCTTCAATGCAGGTTCGACGTTCATGGCGCAAGGCACGTTTTTCCCCTACGTGGCGATGACGACCAACCTCGCCGCGTCTGCCGGTGCCGTCGCCGCTCTGCTCACCGCGTGGATCGTTCTGAAAAAACCGGACATCGGCTACATGCTCAACGGGGTCCTCGCAGCTCTCGTCGCGATCACCGCGTCTTGCGCCTATGTCAAACCGTGGGCAGCCGTTGTCATCGGAGCGATCGCAGGTACGTTCATGGTCTTCTCGGTGTTGTTCTTCGACCGTGTGGCCAAAGTTGACGACCCGGTCGGCGCTTTCTCCGTACACGGTGTGGCCGGGATCTGGGGCACGCTGTCCACCGGTTTCTTCGCCGCACCCGACCTTGTGGAAAAATTGGGCGTCGGCAAACCGGGCCTGTTCTACGGCGGAGGGTTTTCACAACTGGGCGTGCAAGCGCTCGGACTGGTTGCTTCCTTCGCATTCGTTTTCATCGCTTCGTTCCTCGTCCTCTATGCCATCAAAAAAATCGTCGGCCTGCGCATCTCTCGTGAAGAAGAGATCATCGGCCTCGACGTTTCCGAACACGGCGCGTCCGGCTACCCCGAGCAGTTGCCGCACGGTGGTGAGTATCTGAAAGTCAAGTAACCGAACGGGGAGTGATCGGCGATGCAACTGGATCGGGTGTACACCTGGACTTGGATTCGCCAAAGCATTGAATCGGCGGAGAGTCTTCACGACCTCCGCCGTACCCGCGAAAGCATGGCCGACGTCGCGGAACGGTGGTCGTTGCGCGGGATGGCGATGGCCGAAGTCTGCGCCTCCGTCAACCTCTGGCACGACTTGCTCATGCGCCGCGCTCTCGACTTCGCCCTCCACGACGCAGAAAAAAAGGGCCTCGGCACACCGCCGGCCCCTTTTTGCTGGTTGCTGCTCGGCAGCGGCGGTCGTCGCGAGTTGACCTTGCACCCCGACCAAGACAACGCGCTCGTCTACCGAAGCCTCGCGAGGGATGAGGACGGCCGGACGAAGGAACGGTCGTTTTTTCAACAGGTGGGGGAGATCGGGAACGCACGGCTGGAGGAGATCGGGTATCCCTTCTGCTCGGGGTTCGTCATGGCGGCGAACACGCGTTGGAACGGGACGGTCGAAGAATGGCACGAACAGTTCCAAAAGTATGCGGATTACCCGGATTGGAGCCACACGCGGCATCTCTTGATCGCGTCAGACCTGCGTCCGATCTATGGAGAGGAGTCGCTGGCGAGAGAATTGCGAGGTTGGTTGGTGGAACGCATTCCACAGATGGAGTTTCTCAAATGGCAAGTCGCCGACAACGGCCTGTCCACCAAAACAGGTCTCGACTTTTGGGACCGCTTCCGCATTGAACGGTGGGGAGATCACGTCGGTCGGCTACATCTCAAAGAAGGCGGGTACCTGCCGCTCGTCAACGCCGTTCGTCTCTGGGCGATTGCCCATGGCATTGAGCAGACGAATACAGGTGAGCGAATCGCGGAGTTGGTTCTGCGCGGCATCTGGACGGCCGAAACGGCACGCCCGGTTTTGGATGCCTACGAATATCTGCATCATCTTCGCCTGTGGGAGAACTATGTCAGTCCTGATAAGTTGCCGTCGGGAGAAGCGTTGCATCTGAAAGTCGTCTTGAAAACGGTGCGGGCGTTGCAGAAGCGGACCGCGAAGTACTTTGTAAAGCCGAAGTGAGGAGGGAGCCGGCATGGAGCAGAATAAGTTCGGGTTCTTCCACCGTTTTGTTCGAACTCCGTTGCAAGAGCTGTTTGCGTCCACCTCGCACGAGGAAATGAGCTCCCAAGCCCTCTTCCGACATACGATCCGGGAGGCGAGGAACAAAGCGGCGTGGGAGATGCCTTTGACGGAAGTGCGGTTTGTTGTCGTGGATACGGAGACGACCGGGTTCCAACCCGGCAACGACGCGCTGCTCTCCGTCGGCGCCGTCGAAGTGCTGGGGAACATCGTGCGGGAAAAAAGGATGCATTCCCTGGTGCGTCCCGATCCCGCTCAATCGATTCCCCCGCATGTCGTCGAGTTGACGGGACTTCGTGATGAGGACGTGGCGAGTGCTCCGCCCTTGCGCGAGGTGATGCTTCTGTTCTTGCAGTTCGTCCACGATGCCGTTCTGATCGCGCACCATGCCGGGCACGACATGCGTTTCCTGAACGCGGGGCTCAAAAAAACATACAAAGCCCACCTCCCCCATCGTGTCATCGACACGGTAGACGTCGCCTGCTGGCTGCATCCGGAACTTTCGTCCTACACGCTGGATGATCTGCTCGCGCTCTACGAAATCCCCGTTCGCGGGCGGCACACGGCTGATGGAGATGCCCAGATGACAGCCGAGTTGTGGTCTTGTTTCGTCAATCAAGCGTTGGCGCGCGGTGTGTCGACGCTGGGAGAACTGATTGAAGTGGTTGTGTTAGCGAAACGAGAAAAGGGAATGAGCCTCTAGGGGCCCATTCCCTTTTTTCGTGATGTTTCGATGATTAGCGGTGGAGGACTTTCGTGTATCCGGAAGCCTCGCGTGCGATTTCCCACTCGGCATCGTCTACGATGTCGAGCAGGGTGTACCAGTCGTCGCCGAGGTCGTCAAGTTTCATCAGATAGCCTTCGCGCTCGTCGGAGATGCGTTCTGCCAGCACGTAGCGGGTGTTGTTGAGGGTGAAGAGTTTGACGATGTCGTAGTCGAACACCCCGTGGTCGTTGATCTCGAGATGGAGTTGCTGCCCGATGAGGTTGTCAAGGTTCTCTTCCATCAATCCGATTTCGTTTCTCATGGTGATCCTCTCCTTACTTAGGTATGCGCGGAGGAAGCAAACTCAAATGCCCCGCTTCCTGCAAAGCCCGCAGTTCTTCAATCCTCTCAACCGATACATGTTGCGACGGATGAGACAGACTGTAATACGGGAGCAGGATTCGTTCCCGAAAGCGATGAAGTTGCTTTTCGACAGGGGGCTGACGATGGGCTTGGTGGTGGCAGGAACTGTCGAGGCAAATTCCGTTGTCCGCCGTTCCCAAGCCTCCCTGCGCGCGCGGGAGGATGTGATGAACTTCGCGTCCGGGTCGTCCGCAAAGCACGCACCGTTCTCCATCGCGCTCGCGAATGTGCGCCCGCACCGTCGGGTTGAAGTCGTTGCGCTTCATCAGTGCCGCCCGTTCCTCACGCAGCTGTTTGCGAGTGGACGTCCGCTCTGCCATTGGTTAGTTGCGAACTTGCAGGAGCGCCGCGCCGATCACGCCAGCGTCGTTGCCAAGCTCGGCGAGACGGATCGCGGTGCCGGCCGTTACCCGCGGCAATGCGTAACGAGCGAATGCGTCCTTGAGTTGGTTGAGCAACGCCTCCCCCGCCGCTGCGACACCGCCGCCAACGACGATTACTTGCGGGTTCAGCGTGCAACCGATGTTCGCCAAGGCGAAACCGAGACGATCGATTGCGTAGGAAACGACTTCTTGCGCAACACGGTCTCCACGTTCAGCATGTTCAAACACTACGCGTGTGCTCAGCGTTTCTTCGTTTTTGAGAGTTGTGCTCTCTCCCGCGACACGTTCTTGCGCTGCGGCGACGATGCCGGTGGCCGACGAGATCGTTTCCAAGCAGCCGATTCGACCGCAGTTGCAACGGCGGCCGTTCGGGTCGATGGTGATGTGGCCGATCTCGCCCGCCATGCCGTTTGCTCCGTGAACGATCTTGCCGTCTACGAGCAGACCGCCTCCAACGCCGGTCCCAAGCGTGACAAACAGAGCGTCTGCGAAGCCTTTGCCGCCGCCCGCCCACGTTTCGCCCAGACCCGCTGCGTTGGCGTCGTTCTCGATGGCGACCGGGACATGGTCTCCGAGTCGCTTTTTCAATTCGTCGACGAGAGCTACGTCGTACCAGCCGAGGTTGACCGCACGTTCTACGAATCCGGTTTCGAAGTCGATGAACGCCGGAACTCCCACGCCAACCCCTGCGACGTCATCAAACGACCAACCCGCAAGACTTGCGAGATCGCGGGTGAACTCTGCCATGCGATTGAGCATGTGCTCGGTGCCTTGCTCAGATTCTGTCGGGCGTTCCTCCTTATAGACGATCGTCCCGTCCTCGAGCACTGCCGCGCCCTTGATCGTGGTGCCGCCAACGTCCAAACCAATCCATTTGCGCATCATTCTCCGTACCTCCCTATGTAAAAGACGCCACATGGGTTCTTCGTCCATGTGGCGTTGTTTCTTACTTCCCGAAATGCTCCAACACCGTCAGCACGTACATCGCATGCGACCAAGTCAGCGGCACGACCCAACCCGGGCCGCCGTGATTTTTGTCAACTTGCTCCGGCAAGAGGCCGGTCGTCGTCTGGTTGTCGAGCACCCATTCGAGCACTTCCGTCACCGTTGCAGCGTCGTTGCGACGGTTTGCATCCAGAGCCAACCACAGGGAGCAGAGCACCCACGGGTTGCCGCCTGCATAGTGGTCGTCTTCGTATCGACGGATGCCGCCGACGCCCTTTTGCGTGCAGAGTTCACGAACAGCTTGCGCCGTCGCCGTCACAGACGGATGCTCTGCATCAAACAACGCAAACGGGTAAGACATACCGAGCAAGGAAGCATCTACAATTGTATCATAGTCTGCTACGAACCGGTCGTACCCATGCTCATCCTGCACGATGTGAACGCCATCGCCCGCTTCTTTGCGTTCGTTGTAGACTTGCGGTTGAACGAACAGGTTGATCCCGCGGTACCAGCTTTGTTTGTCTTCGTTGAACAACTTCTCGACTTCGCCGCGAATCGATTCTGCGGCCGTCGCGTACTGTGCCGCTTTTTCCTCGTGTCCGAGGTGTTTGGCAGCTTCGGAGACAGCAAACAGCGAAGCGGATACGGCAGCCGAAGAGTACGTGTGTTGAGCGAAGCGTTCTTCCCAGAGGTCCATGCTCGGTTTCGGCATGCCGTTGTCTGCAAGCGTGGACAGCAGATGGTCGGCACCGCGTTCCATCGAATGGTAGCAAATGCGAAGGAACTCTTCGTCGCCGGTGATCAGGAAGTGTTGCCACATGCCCCAGAGAATCGAAGCCGGCTCGTCCGCTTGGTAGCCCCAAGCCGGTGCGAGGTCTCCATTCATATAATGGCGGTGGTCCCATGAACCGTCCGGGTCTTGAGCTTTCATCGCCCATTCGTAGAACTTGCGGCCGATGTCGTGGTAGCCCGCCATGTCGATCGCCGTTGTGATATAGCCCGCATCGCGGCCCCAGCAATAGCCATAGCCTCCGCAACGGGTATAGAACGGATCAAATTCCGGTGCCGCAATCAAACCGCCGTAGACAGAGTCTGCCATCAGCGAGAAGACCAACAACGAGCGGCGGTACATGAGATCGACGCCCTCGATGCCTGTTGAAATCTGACGTCCGCGAGCGAGGAAGTCCTGCGCCGCTTGCTCAGATTGTTGACGCAGAGCGTTTGCACCGATTTCACGAGCGGAGGTCAGCGCAGCACTCGCTTCGTCACGGTTGTGTCCAAAGGCGATGAAGATCGGGAATTCAACCGTTTCTCCCGGTTGTACCGTCGCCGTGAACACTTGCGCACCGTCCGAACCAAGCGCAGTCGAAGCTCCGCCGTACCCGTTCAAACGACGCGTCTGCAAATTGTGAGCCACATTGCCCACTTGGAACCCAAACGGACGGTCCGCCCCGCCGATCAGCGCCCAATACTTGCGGCGGTAATGACCGATCGCATGCGTTTGGTTGTCATAAAGTACCGATTGGTAAATCGGGCTCTCTTCCATATGAAAGTCGGTGATGTACACCAAATCGACTTCCAACGCATCACTTCCGTTGTTGGTGACGAGGTACTGGCGAACGATCACGTCGAGGTCTGTTGCAACGAAATCATAAGAAACGACTCCAAGCGGCAGTGGCGCCGAGTTGTAGGTCGTCTCGACCACATTGGTGTCCTGCACGTAGCGTTGCTCGTGCTGGAACGAATCCCCGTTCAAAGTATGCAGGTCGGAAGCGCCATTGAGACGGAGTACGGCTTGCGTTTTGTTGATATGTTGGGCATAGTCGATGGTCGGCCAGAACGCACGAACCAGTTCCCCCGTGGAAGTCAAGCACGCGAGGATGCGTCCGTTGCCGATAACAGAGTCGATCAAATACGGTTTCGGTTGAATATCAGTCATGGTCATCTCCCTTTGTTGGGCTTTGCATGAAAAAGAGTCACCCCTCCGTCAAGGGGGAGTGACTCTGAGTGTGCGATTAGAAAATCGTCTGCTCGGTTTCAGCGTTGAAGATGTGGATTTTGTCGATGTCGAGCGCGAGGGTGAAGTTCATGCCCGGCTTGACTTCGGAGCGAGCTGCTACGCGTGCGACGACCGATTGGCCCGCGACTTGCAGGTAGACGTATGATTCGGAACCCAAGTTCTCAACCACTTCGACACTTGCATCGACTTTGGAATCCGGGAAGGTTTCCAAGAACACCGGCTCGTCGTGGATGTGCTCCGGACGAATGCCGAGCACGACCGACTTGCCGACGACACCCGCTTCACGCAAGATCGCGTTGCGACCTTCCGGAAGTTTCACGTTGAGGCCCGGTGCACGGAAGAACAGAGCGCCGCCCTCTTCGGAAAGTTCGCCGCGGACGAAGTTCATCGACGGAGAGCCGATGAAAGATGCGACGAAGATGTTGTTCGGGTGGTTGTAGATTTCTTGCGGCGTGCCGACTTGTTGGATGATCCCGTCCTTCATGACGACGATGCGGTCGCCCATCGTCATCGCTTCGGTTTGGTCATGGGTAACGTAGATGACGGTGGTTTGCAGACGTTGGTGCAGTTTCGCGATCTCTGCGCGCATTTGCACGCGAAGTTTCGCATCCAAGTTGGAGAGCGGTTCGTCCATGAGGAAGACTTGCGGTTCGCGGACGATGGCACGGCCGAGAGCGACACGCTGGCGTTGACCGCCGGAGAGCGCCTTCGGTTTGCGGTCGAGCAGATGCTCGATGTCGAGGATCTTCGCCGCTTCACGAACGCGACGGTCGATTTCCTTTTTGTCGATTTTGCGCAGTTTCAGACCGAACGCCATGTTGTCGTAGATGTTCATGTGCGGGTACAGCGCGTAGTTTTGGAAAACCATCGCGATGTCGCGGTCCTTCGGGTGAACGTCGTTGACGACGCGGTCGCCAATCCACAGTTCGCCGTCGGAGATTTCCTCCAGACCTGCGATCATGCGGAGGGTGGTCGATTTCCCGCAACCGGACGGGCCGACCATGACGACGAATTCCTTGTCTTCGATATCGAGGTGGAAGTCTTTGACCGCGACGACGTCGCCGGTGTAGCGCTTATATACGTGTTTGAGTTCTACGCGTGCCATGAGGGAGTTCACTCCTTGAGCCATGTATTTGATACTTCTAGTGTATCTTGTACAGGTTCTTCCTACTATTGGGCACGTTCAACAAAACCTGCTCGTTCCTTTTGTTCAAGTTGCCCGACGCAGTGTCAGCGCGACCCAAAGCGTCCACGCCTGCAGCGGTTTCCGAACGTCAAAGCCGGTCAGCTCTGCGATGCGGTCGAGCCGGTATTGCAACGTGTTGCGGTGTATGTATAGCGAACGGGCCGTTTCCGCCGCCTGCTGTCCGTGTTCGAGAAATGCGAAGACCGTCTCGCGAAGCTCAGGAGAAAGCATCGTGAAGACTTCGTCAGGCATGACTTCCTGCAGAAACTGCGCTTGAATTTCTGCCGACAACCCGTGAAACAACCGCGAAAGTCCGAGGCGTCGGAAGTCGTGTACCCGCTCTTTGCTTTGATAGAGACGTCCGGCTTCAAGCGCAAACGTCGCTTGTCGCCGTGCATCCGGCAAGCTCGTCCCATTTGAAACGGGTGCAGAAAACCCGGCGCGGAACAACGAAAACAGCTCAGCCCCCAGCGTATCCAACCATCCCGAAAGCTCCTCTGAAAAAACGCCCTCCTCACGCTCCGGTGAGGACTGCGACTCTGTCGCCGCCTGCACATGTCGGTGATTTCGCAAATGGTTCGGCACCAAGAGGTAGATTCTATTCTTGCCATCTGTCGCAATCACGCACTCCTCGACGCTCACGAGTTCACGTAACATCTCGACCGCGTCAACCAACTCGCCCTGTTCATGAGTTCCAGAGTCGCGCTCGATGGCGATGACATGGGCTCCGACGGATGTCGGCCAGCCCATTTTTTCAAGAAGCGAAGCGAGGGTTGAGGCGTCGAGATCGTCCGTGCCCGCCAACCAGCGTTGCACGTGTTCCCGCTCTCCGCCCTGCTTGTCTACCAGCAACTCAAGCAAGTCTCCAACAGTAGGAGGGAGACTTGCTTCCGGGACGAGCAGGACGGACTGCTCATCCAGCGGGATTTGCCATTGCCCGGAACGACGAACAGGCCATTCCCCCAACGGGGAATGACCTGCTTGCACCGTGCCGTATGGAAGTAAGATTTCCGCCAACCTTTTGTTGTCGATCATCTGCAAACCTCCGATCAAAACGCTTATGCCTGCGTTACGGCTGCTTCTATTTTCTCATGCGATTTCTCTGAAGAGGAAGGCACGAAACTCATCTGCTCCCATTTGCGAGTCCGCCAGCGCCAGAGCATGAACAGACCGCGGAACCATTCGTCGGCTGCAAACGCAATCCACATGCCGAGCAGCCCCATCCCGTAGTGAATCCCGAGCAAGTAGGACAACCCGGCGGAAATGCCCCACATCGACAGAATGCCCATGTACACAGGGAACTTCGCATCCCCCGCCGCACGAAGAGACGCGATGATGACGAGGTTGAACGTCCGACCGGGTTCGATGATCAACGTCATGAGGATCAGTTTCGAACCCAATTCGATGATCGATGAGTCGGTGGTGAACAAACCCATCAACTGGTGACGGAAGAGGGAGAAGATTGCCGCCATCACAATCGCGACGACGATCGACAGCTTCAAACTGCGCAGACAAGCGCGGTAGGCGTCTTCCTTCTGCCCGGCTCCGACGTAATGCCCGACCATAATCTGCGTTGCTTGCCCGACGGCAATGGCGAACAGAAAGACAAACATCATGATGTTCTGCGTGTACACCTTCGTCGTCAAGGCTGCTGTGCCAAGCGACGAGATGAAGAACGTGATCAAAACCTGCGACGCGTTGTACGACAAGTTCTCCCCCGCCGCCGGAATGCCGATGCGCAAGATGCTGGCGAGCGCATAGCGAGGGAAATTGAACAGAGATCTAAACGGCAAGTCGCCGTTGACACGCTTATACAACAAAATCGCGATGGCGACCAACCCGACCGTACGCGCAACCGTTGTTGAGATCGAAACCCCGGTAACGCCCAGAACCGGCAGATCGAACGGGCCGAACAACATGAAGTAGTTCCCGACCACATTCAAGATGTTCATCCCGATGGTCACATACATCGCATCGCGTGTAAAACCGTGGCTGCGAATGATCGACCCGATGGTCATCATCACGGCCCCGATAAACGAAAACCCGCCGACGATATGCGTGAACTGCATCGCGAAGTCGTTCAACTCCGGCGGCAGGCCCATCCAGCGCATGAACGTATCCCCAAACAGGAACAGGACCGCACTCAAAAACACACCAAATATCAAGTTGACGGCGATGGCGACGACGGCGACTTCCGACGCTTTTTTCGGTTCCTTGGCTCCTAGAAACTGCGAGACGACAATCCCCGACCCCATCGCGACAAAACCATACAAAACAATGACGATCCCCAACAACTGGTTGGCGACCCCGACGGCAGCGACTGCATCATCTGAGTAGTGACTGAGCATCAGCGTATCGGCGTTGCCCATCAACATCTGCAGTGTTATTTCGATAAAAATCGGCCAAGTTAGCGCAAATAACGAGAACTTACGCACCGTTTCCCTCGCTTTCGTCAACGATCTCAACCTTTCCACGTCCAAAATAAAGGCAACCCCAGTATACACGGAATTTGTCACATCGGGTATCTCAATTCTCTATTTCCCCGGAAATATGTCGAACAAAAAAGCCACCTTGCGGTGACTTTTCGACGTTTTCGTATACAATTCTATGATCTTATGCGCGAGGTGTTTGGGTCAATGCCGCAAATTTTTCCTCATTGAGTCCGACGATCAGTTCGTTGCCGGTTTTCACAATCGGACGTTTGACCAGCGTCGGTTCTGTCGCGATCAGTTCTGCCAGGGCTTGCTCGTCCATGGCGTAGAGTTCCTCATGGCGCTCTTGGTAGACCGGAGAGTTCGGGCGGAGCAAGTCCTGAACTTTCAGCCCCAGAGTGCGGGCGATGTCGAGGATTTCGTCGGCGGAGAGCATGTTTTCTTCCAAGTTGCGCTCCACCGTTTCCGTATTCGCAAAAATCTCGCGAGTTTTCTTGCTCTTGCTGCAGGTCGGGTGATAGATAACTTCGATCATGGGTGGGGCCTCCTTGGGAATCTTACTCGACTACTTACGCTTCCACTTCAATGATGAGTTTGCGGTGACGTTGGAACATTTCTTGAGCGATCACTTCTTCTTCGTCTACGAAACCGAGGTGGATGACCTCTTCGATCGCGGAGTGGTTGAAGACGAAGGTTTTCTCAGGGTTGAGGTAACCTTCCGGGTAGGGTACCCCTACGTAGTCGAATTCTTCATGTGTTTCTTCTTTTTGTAGACAACGTCCGTAGATCATCAGTCGCTTTGTGCCTTTGTGCAACCGAACGATGGTTCCAAGCGGAAGGTAATCGGTTTCTACTTGTTGAGTCATGAGGCTAACTCCTTTGCATTATTTTTCAGGGATGAACAACTCCGGGTGTCGCCGGATTAGAATGTAGCGATAGATCATGACGACCGCGAGAAACATCATGGCAATACTCAACCCGTAAAAAGCAGCCGCCCACATATAAGCGACCTGCGAGCGATAAATCCCCAGCGTTACATGACCAAGTACCACGCCCAACGAGCTGGCAAGAGAAATGACAGACATTCCTTTATTTTTACCGGAGAAAAACGTTTCGTTTTCTACCTTGCCAACGAGGTAGCGTATCATCCCAATCAAAGCTATCGCAGCTCCCAGTACAACTCCAATAGCGTAGAGTGGTGAACGAAGACCCGCCATTGAGTAGAGAAACTTCTGAATTAATACGAGATACCCCAGTGATACAAAGGAGGCAAATACACCGATGTACATTCGTGAGGCAATCTGGCGCTTGATAGGAGAAACCACGATCCAGAAGGCATAGAGATGTATGATAGCGATCGGGGGCAGCAAAATGTTTCGGTAGATTTCTACATATGGGTCCATATAGATTGGCAACAACATGAAAATATCGACAAACAAAACCAAGAGAAACAGCACGCTTCTTCGCAAAGAGGAAAGCGGAACAGACCAGTTCAAAAATGCTATAAAGTCATCAGATCGAATCTTCCCGTTCAATCATACCCCTCCTCAGTCGAACACATGGCAAGTAGCATCCCACCCGCATTTTGTTAGATTTCCTACAGCATCAATTCCCTCTTCCAAAGAGTCTTTCAAGTGATCACCGATTGACTTGCCCTCCACATAGGTGCCGTCCGTTACTTGAGAGAGCAAATACCCTGTAATTCCACCCACAGCCGCTCCCACGATCGTACCAAGTGGGCCTCCAATCATCGTGCCGACTACCGCCCCCGTGTAAGTGGCCGTTGCCATGGAAACAGTACCGACCGCAACATCCACAGTAGCTTCTGCAACGATATGGCTTGTACTTTTTCCCTCTTGAATATTTTCTATCAAATGGTCTCCCGTTTCGTATGCAATACTGAGATATCCGAGACGAGTTCCCCATCCTTTTAGATCTTTCATGGCTTCAACTGTTGCTACTTTAGGATCAGCGAATTTCATAACTTGGGGATAGTTCTGAGCATTTGAAAGGTAGTAACGAGTTCCTTGAATCCCTTCCAAGTGACCGTTTTTCACAAGGATATAGTCCCTGGAAGCACTACGAACTCGATATACGCCAAAGCCATTCAATCCATTTGTAATGCTTTTTTCCCCATCTAAAATAGCACCTGCATTACCAATCCCTTTTGAAAGCCCAGTGATTGGAGCTTCAGGATCAATGACAATATGTCCGTCATATGATCGAAAGCAATGCAAGTTCTCCACCATATTTCCAAGATCAGCGAAGTCATCTTCGGCACTTTTGTTGGCTCGTCGTTCAATCTCTTCCGATTCGGCGATGAGTGCGGCTCGTCGGTTAAGATAGTATTGCAGTTCACTGCGGTACGACGCTTTTTGGTTCGGGTCGTCGGTACTGTTGATGCAGTGATGCAAGTGATTGATCTCCCCCTGCAGACTCTCCGACTGTTGAATCAAATGGTTGACTTGATCCAACTGCGCCGCCAATGTATTCAACGTCCCCGCGATCCGTTCAAAAATCGTCCCTGCCGTGCGGAGGTCCTCATACATCAGATCAGAAACGGCGGCAAACTTTAGGGCTGCACTTCCCTTCCAAGCGAAGGCACCCTCTAACGTCTGTGCCTGCAGACCTTTCAACCGCGACACTTTCGATGCGAAATCTTGTGAGGCACTCCCAAACTGCCAAGCCCCATTCCGAATCGCATAGGTATCCGAAATACGTGATATTACCCTCGCCCCCCAAACTAAGCACTTTTATAGAAAGAGTATATCAAAATTTTACCATCCTAGGAACTCATTGAACTTTGCGACACCGACCCATTTTGACACTCCCGTCCGAATTCTGTACGTATAATCTAGCAAAAATGGGCATAGACTGCTACCAAGAAGAACAAACGAGGAGTGTTGCCCTTATGAAAAAACACGAATCCAAAAACGAACTCATCCTGGCTTTCATCCAAAACCGCATCTGTGAGCAAACCCTTCGCCAATCCTTGAAACAATACAAATAGCACCAAAATACGCAAAAAACCACGCCCCTCCTCATGACGAAGGGGGCGTGGTTTTTTTGTTTCTTCTATATAAAACTACTTTTTGATCAGGCCGATTTCCACGAGGCGTTGGTACAGGAAGTCGCCTGCGGTGATGGCCGGGTATTTTTGCGGGTTTTCTTCGGTGACGCAGGACGGGATGACGTCGAGCACACAGGAAGAGTACGGATGGACGAAGAACGGCATCGAGTAGCGAGAGGTGTTCTCGCCTTTCGGGTTGACAACGCGGTGCGTGGTCGCCGGGATGACTTCGTTGGTGATGCGGGAGAGCATGTCCCCTGCATCGACGATGATTTGGTTTTCCTCTGCTTCAATCGGCAACCATTCGCCGTCGCGGGTCAGCAGTTCCAGACCGGATGCGGTCGCAGAGCAGAGCAGGGTGATCAAGTTGATGTCTTCATGCTCGGCGGCACGAACGGCTTCCGGGTCCATGTGCGGCTCAAGCGCCGGGTAGTGGATCATACGCAGCACGGAGTTGCCTTCGTGAATCATGTCGGAGAAGAAGTTTTGGCGCAGATCGAATTGAATCGCCAGCGCTTCCAGCATGTTGCGTGCGACGCGCTCCAATTCACGGTAGAACGACAGCGAGTCTTTGCGGAAGGTCGGGATCTGCTCCGGCCAGACGTTCTCCGGATAGTCTTCATAGAGTGCATGGCCCTTCGGCAACTCTTGTCCGACGTGCCAGAATTCCTTGAGGTCGCCGACTTTGCGGTTCTTCGCATGTTCTTTGCCAAATCCGGTGTATCCGCGCTGGCCGCCGGAGATGTTGCCGTACTTGCTCTTGGTTTCCAGATCTTGACCGAAGAGTGCTTCGATGTTGGTGTAATTCTTGCCAATCAGGTTCGGGTCGATCCCGTGGCCTTCGAGGATGATAAAGCCGCAGTCCATCAGACCGGCAGTAAACTCCTCTGCAAAGCGGGCACGTTCTTCACTGTTACCATGGGTGAAATTCTTCAAATTCAAGGTACGGATCGTCGTCTTGCTCATGGCGGCCTCCTTAGATGTAAGCGCTTACGATTTTCGAACAGGTATTATTTCCTTATATAATGTAACACGAGGGTAAGAGGTCTGACAACTGACCTCTTCAGAAAATGGGGACTTGCACTATTGCGAGATCGTTGATATACTAGGTTTTGTGTTTTTACCTTGCTCCTATACGGGGCCAAAGTCCAAAAGGAGGGCTAACGATGAGAGCCTATGAAACTATGCTGGTCCTGAAAGCGGACCTCGAAGAAGCTGCTCGCGATGCAGCGATCGAGAAATACGAAGGCGTCGTTGCGAAGGAAGGCGGCACTGTTCTTCCGACCACGAAGCTTGGTAAGCGTCGTCTCGCATACGAGATCAACAAGAACCGTGAAGGGTTCTACGCTTTGCTGAACTTCGAAGCGAACACCACGACTCCGGCTGAACTTGAGCGCCTGCTCAAGATCGACGAAAACGTGCTTCGCTACCTGACCACCGTCAAAGAACAGTAATCCCAAATTCCGAACCAACGAGGAGGAACGAATCATGGCTGAACAACGTGAACAACGTGAACATCGTGAACCGCGCGGCGGTTTTAACAAAAAGCGTCGCGGCAAGCGCCGCAAAGTCTGCAACTTCTGCGTAGACAAAGTGAACCACATTGACTACAAAGACATCGGTCGTCTCGGCCGTTACGTTTCCGAGCGTGGCAAAATTCTGCCGCGCCGCATCACCGGCAACTGCGCAGCTCACCAGCGCGCTGTGACCGTCGCGATCAAGAACTCCCGCGTCGTCGCACTGATGCCGTACACCACCGAAGTCTAAGATGTGCGTTGAAAAAGGAAGTGGCTTTCGGGTCACTTCCTTTTTTTATAGAGATGTACCCACAGAACATGTCGCTCTCTGTCGTATTGTGTAGTTGGGGGGATGAAGAGATGACAACCATCGACTTGTTGAAAGACACGGTTGGCAAACCGTTGCGAACCGCCATGCAAGACCTCGGATGCCCGGACCTGCCGATGGGGTTATTTTCGGACAAGCAGGTTGCGTTTTTGCGCGAAGGGATTCAGGAATTGCCGGATGACGATCTGGAATTGGAACGTCTGCTGATCGAGGGTGCCGTGAATGGAAAAGTGATCCGTTCCGGACAGACCCCGATGGGGCAGAGCTTGTTCACGGTGCGCTTTCGTGTGAAGAAAGTCGCCTGTGTGATGACGTTTGCCTACTACCGAGAGGAGTGGCAATTGCACCATATCGACGCGGTGCAAACCCGGTTCCGCGAGTGGAATCGTCTGCTGTTTGGAGGCGTGCTCGGCTCGGTCGTGACCGTACTCGTCACGCTGGCTTTTTGGGGCTTCGGGTCGGGGGACCTCGTAGCGGAAGCCAAAGCGAAAGGCTATGTGGTGATGACGGAACAGCAGTATGAAGAGAATGTACAGGGCGGGAATCCGACCGATGCAACTTCGACGGCCGGGACGACCGCAACCAAGGATGCCAAAACTCCGGCAACTCAGGAGACGCTTGAATTCACGTTGCAAGACGGAGCTCCGTTGAGTGAGTTGACGGGTTTCTTGAAGGAAAAAGGTCTGATCACCGATGAGGCGGCATTCGGTCAAGCGCTGACAGAGCGCGGGATCGATACGCAGATCAAACCCAAATCGTATACGTTCAAAAAAGGGATGTCGCAAGAGGAGCTCTTCACCGTGCTCCAGAACTAGGACTCCTTTCAAAGAAAACCCGCCGGTACATACAATCGGTGGGTTTTTTGCATACTACCCTCAACAACTGGAAAATTGAGGAGAGGATTTCCCCGTGCCAGTCATCGCCGGAATCGGAACCGCTGTTCCTGAACATCTCATCACCCAAGACCAATGCCGGGAGTTCGCCCGCCGCTTGTTTGGCGATGCGTTTCGCGATATCGACCGCTTGCTTGCCGTCTTTGAATCGGCTCAGATCGAACGTCGCCACTTTGCCACACCGATGGAGTGGTTCGAACATCCGCACTCCTTCGCTGACAAAAACGCACTCTACATCACCCACGCCGTCCAACTCGCCGAGAGCGCCATCTCCCAATGTCTGCAAAACGCCAACCTCGCCCCGGAGGACATCGACCATCTCGTGTTCGTCTCCTCCACCGGTCTCGCAACTCCAAGTCTCGACGCTCACCTCTTCAACGCACTCGGGTTGCGTCCCAACCTCAAGCGTACACCGATTTGGGGTCTTGGTTGTGCAGGCGGCACGGCAGGTATCGCCCGCGGCTACGATTTCGCCCTCGCACATCCGCAAGAAAAAGTGCTGGTCTGCGCCCTCGAACTGTGCGGGTTGACGTTCCTGCACGGCGACCGTTCGAAAAGCAACCTCATCGCCACTTCCCTGTTCGCCGACGGTTGTGCCGCCGTCCTGCTCCTCGGTGACGAAGCAGCCAAAAAACACCCTGCCCTCACGGAGGGTGCGCCCCGCGTGCTCGGCTCGCACTCGACGATCTGGCCCGACACGATGGACATTATGGGCTGGGATGTGCAAGAGGAAGGTCTGAAAGTGATTTTTTCCAAAGACATCCCCTCGATCGTCGAATCGAAAATTCGCCCACAGATCGAGACGTTCCTTCACGAAAAGGGGCTCGGCCGCGCAGACCTCACGAGGTTCATCGCGCACCCCGGCGGCATGAAAGTTTTGCAAGCGTACCAAGAAGCACTGCAATTGCCGGACGAGATGCTCCGCCACTCGCGCGACATCTTGCGCACGCACGGCAACATGTCGTCGTGCACCGTCCTGTTCGTGCTCGCTCAAGAACTGCAAGATTCCCATCAACCCGGAGAGCACGGCCTCGTTCTCTCTCTTGGCCCCGGCTTCTCCTGTGAGCAGGTGGTTCTCCAATGGTGACTTGGTTTCTGTTGATCTTCTCCTTCGTCCTCGCCGAGCGTTTCCTCGAACTCGCCGTCGCCCGCCGCAACGCGCATTACATGCGGGCGATTGGTGGATTTGAAGTGGGCGCTGAACATTACCGATGGATCGTGCTGTTGCATGCGACGTTTTTTGTCTCCCTGGTCGCAGAGGTGTTGGAACGAGAGCGGCTGGACCAACCGCCGTACCTCTTGCCGTTCTCTCTGTTCCTCCTCGCCCAAGTGTTGCGCGTGTGGATTCTGAGTTCGCTCGGGAAGTTCTGGAACACGCGGATCTTCGTCCTGCCCGGCAGTGAACCGGTGCGGCGCGGTCCCTACCGATTCATGAAACACCCGAACTACACGGTGGTCGCCGTCGAATTGCTCACGCTGCCGCTCGCGTTTGGAGCACCGATCACCGCGCTGGTGTTCTCGCTCTTGAACGCAATCGTTCTGCGGGTACGCATCCAAGCCGAAGAACGCGCCTTGGCGGAAGTCACCGCATACGGCGAACAGATGGGCAACCTCCCGCGCTTTCACCCGTTTGGCAAGCGTTGAAAAAAAAGCCGCCCGGTGCGCGCGGCACCGAACGGCTTCTTTTTTCGGAGGTTACTCTTCGCCCTCTGCCGGGGCCGCTTCGACGGCGATGGAGTAGGCATCGAGCAAGGATTCCAGCACATACGGTTCCGGGATGCCGACGAGTTCTTGTTGCTCGCCTTCTCCTTCGACCTTCATGAGCAGCGTGTCTTCCTCGTTGACGAGCAGTACATAACTTTGGTCGTTCATTTCCAAGAGCGCTTCCACCCCGTACTCCAACTCTTGACCTTTGGCGTCCTGTACCACGATCACATCACGTATCATCGTCAACACCTCCCACGGATAGAGTGCCCGGAAAGGAGACCCTCACTCGTGAACTTGCGCAAGAACATCGGTTGGTGGATCGTTGGACTTTTTTTCATCGTTCCGTATCTGAATTTGTTTCGATTGGACATTCAAGGTGGACACTATTATTGGATGACGAAGCGCTTGTCGTTTGACCAGCCGTTGCCGCTGCTCTTGACGATTTTGCTGCTCGTCTTTCTGGTCATAGGTCTGTCTACGTTTCGGGCGCGGTTGTTCTGCTCGACGCTCTGTCCGCACAACACCGTTTCAAAAGCGTTGCGTGCGCTGGAAAAACGCCGTCTCGACAAGCCCGTTGCCGTCGTGTTGACGCCGTTGATCGCGTTTACGCTGATCTCGTACTTCGATGAACCGCGCTTGGCTCTGCATGGAATTCTGTACGGTCAGTCGCCGATGGCGCTGGCGTTTTTTGTGGTGCTGTGTTTGTTTTTAGGGTCGTTGTTGTGGAAGTTGCGCTCGAAGTTTTGTCAGAATGTCTGTCCGTATGGTTTTCTTCAACATCTGTTCACGCCGGACAACCCAACGCGGGTCGCGAAGATTGGAGTTGCAACGCTGCTCCTCCTCCTCGCTGTGGCGATGACCGTCGCGGCGTTGTCCACGTCTGCGTCGGAAGTCTCGTTCAAGCAAGTGTCCCGTGTCGAGACCGGCTCGACGATCACCTACGTCTACAACCTCGGCCTGACCAACAACAACGCAACGACCGCGGAGCACTTCACAATAAAATTCGCACCGGACGCTCCACAACCGATCGGCCTCGACGTACACGATGCGATCGAAGTGGGTCCCGGTGCGACGAAGGTCGTGACGTTCGCGTTGCGCACAGCCCGACTCGTCACGGTGCAATTTGAAGTTTGCACCGAGCATGAGGGAACTTGCAAGCCGTTCAACGTCACCCTGTCCAATTAAGCGGCGATGCGTCTCGATGTCCAGAAACCGGCGAGCGAAGTCGCAATGACCGAGACCAAGTGGAAGCTGTAGGCCGGCAACGACAGCGGTTCGACGAAGGACGCGACGACTTTCTCCTCCAAGATCATCGTGCATCCGGTCCAGGTCAACACGGCGACCCCGGCGTACATCAGCCACGGGTAGCGTGTGAGCAAGCGGACAATCAGCCCGCTGCCCCAGAGGATGCACGGGATCGAGACGGCGATGCCAAACAGCAAGAGCCACATGTTGCCCTTGGAAATCCCGACGATCGCCAGCACGTTGTCCACCGATACGACCAAATCGGCGATCACGATGACGTACACCGCGTGGAGCAAACCGCCGCCCCGGCGCATGTCTTTCATCTGTTGGTGGTCGCCGAGCATCTTGAATGCAATATAGAGCAGGAAGAGACCGCCGATCAATTTCAAATACGGTGTGCTAAGCAAGATCACAGCGACGAGCGACAACACGATACGCAAGCCGACCGCTCCCATCGTGCCCCAGAAGATCGCCTTCTGACGCAGATTGCTTGGGAGATGGCGGGTCGCCAAGCCGATCACCAGCGCGTTGTCCACCGATAAAATGGCCGAGACCAGCAAAATTTCCAAGGCAAGAAACAATTGTTGCACGTCCGCCCACCCCCTTGCGAGTTTGTCCTCTACTACGCTATTCGGGGAGAGAGCGGAACATGCGGATTGCTTGGTCACACCAGTCAATCCACGTCTGGATGAAGCGCATGCCGAAGTCGAGCGTCAGGGTCTCTCCGATCAGGTCGCGGCTGGGCGGAAGTTCGGGGCTCCCAAGATGTTGGGTGCCCCATTTTTTCATTGCTTCGAGAATTTGGACGTGGCTTTCGCGTGAGGCTTCGAGGTATTGAATCGCCTGTTGGGACGGGATGAGATGGAACAGGGAGACGCGAAGCAGGTTTTCATTTTTCATGGAGGGCGGTTTGGGGGCTTCGGCCATCCAGCCGAGCAGTTCGCGAAGTCCGTCGTCGGTCAGGGAGTAGACTTTTTTGTCCGGGCGGTCGTGTTGTTCGACGAGGTGGTAGGAGACGAGCGCTTCTTTCTCCAGTTTCTGCAGTTCGCGGTAGATTTGGGTGTGGTGCGCGTTCCAGAAATGAGAGATGTTCGTTTGGAACTTTTGTGCCAAGTCGTAGCCTGTCAGAGGTTCCTTGGACAGCAAGCCGAGCACTGCGTATCGTAGAGCCATCTTGGCAATCCTCTCCATCTATTTCGTGTACAAACATTATACAAAATGATTGCAGTGTTGTCACAGGGATGCTAAGATAGTGTTGCCTTTCGATATGTGACTATACACATAGTACTACAGTTCAGGAGAGGGTGGAACCAGAGACATGAACTTTTTGACCCGCATTTCGTTGAAGAATCCTGTGGCGATCTTCATACTTTCGTTTTTGTTGATCGTGGGCGGGCTCTTCTCATTCCAGACGCTCAAGGTCGATTTGTTGCCGAACATCGAGTTTCCGCAATTGTCGATTTCAGCCGTCTATCCGGGCGCTTCGCCGGAAGATGTGGAGCGGCAAGTCACCAGCGTTCTTGAAAAGCAATTGAAGACTGTGAGCGGACTCGACAAGATGTCCTCGCAATCGTTTGAATCGATGGCGTTGATTCAATTGGAGTTCCCGATCGGGACCCAAATGGACGATGTCACGCAACAGGTGGAGACCCTCATGCGCAACGCGCAGTTGCCGGAGAAG
The DNA here is from genome assembly GCF_016722965.1 of Tumebacillus amylolyticus. Classification (NCBI taxonomy): domain Bacteria; kingdom Bacillati; phylum Bacillota; class Bacilli; order Caryophanales; family Alicyclobacillaceae; genus Tumebacillus; species Tumebacillus amylolyticus. The sequence goes on along the minus strand of NZ_JAEQNB010000001.1, from coordinate 1,117,939 downwards.
GTCGAGCCGGAGGTGCAGCGGTTCTCGTTCGGCTCGTTCCCGGTGCTCAATGCAGCGGTTTTTGCCAAGAACGGGCAGAATGCACAAGCTGTGCTTGAAGACATCCAGCCGGAGCTCGAGAAGATTCCGGGTGTGAACTCGGTTTCGATTGGCGGGACGGAAACGCAACTCGTCAACATTCAAGTCAACAAGGCGGAGGCTTTGAAGCACGGCCTCATGCTCTCGAAGATTCAAGAGACGATCAAAGGCAAGTTCCTTTCCATGCCGGCCGGGTCGGTGGTCAATGACTCGATCCTGATCCCGATTCGCGTGGATCAAAAAATCGCCACGATGGCGGAACTTGAGAATTTGAAACTCGATGTCCCGACGGCGACGGCAGCTCCGATGGGCGCAGGTGCTCCCGCCCCCGTCTTGCTCAAAGACATCGCCACCATCCAAACGCAGACCTCCCGTCCGGAGATCACGCGTTTCAATGACAAAGACGCCATCGCGCTTGCATTAACCAAAAAGCAAGATGCGAACACCGTCAACGTCGTCGATCAGGCCTATACGGTCCTCGACAAGTACAACGACAAAATCGACTACTCCATCGTATTCGACCAAGCAGACGGCATCAAAAAATCGGTCTCTTCGCTGATCCGTGAAGGACTCCTCGGAGCCCTGTTCGCATCGCTCGCCGTCTTGCTGTTCCTGCGCAACATTCGCGCGACGATCATCGCCGTGCTCTCGATTCCGCTGTCTCTCTTGGTGTCCTCGATCTTCCTCGCCCAAGCGAACATCACCTTGAACATCATGACGCTTGGCGGCATGGCGGTCGCGGTCGGGCGGGTCGTCGACGACTCCATCGTCGTCATCGAGAACATCTTCCGCCGCATCAAGCACAACCCGGAACTTCTCGATAAAAAACAACTCACCCTCGCCGCAACCAGCGAAATGCTCAAAGCGATCACCTCGTCGACGCTGACGACGATCGTTGTGTTCCTTCCGCTCGGATTCGTCGGCGGCATCACCGGCGAGTTTTTCCTGCCGTTTGCGCTGACCATCGTCTTCGCTCTGATCGCGTCGCTGATCGTCTCGATCACGCTGACTCCGGTGCTGGCGAACTTCTCGTTCTCCAAACTCAAGCATGAAGAGCGCGAAGGCGCCCTCCAAGCCTGGTACGGTCGCGTCATCGAAGCCTCGCTTCGCAAAAAATGGCTCGTCTTCGTCATCTGCATCCCGCTTCTCCTCGGCTCCTTCGCACTGGCCGGCAAACTCGGTTTCGTGTTCCTGCCCAACGAGAAGCAAAAAACGATCATCGCAAACGTCGCCCTGCCGGCTTCCACCGTCATCGACAAGACCAACGAAGTCTCGCTCGACGTGGAAAAAATGCTCCGCGATCGCAAAGACACGATCAAAAGCGTCTTCGCAGGCATCGGCTCCCGCGACTTCCAAACCGGCTTGAAAAAGGAAAACACGTTCCAATACTACATCTCGCTGAACGAAACGGCAGACACCACCGCCGAAGTCAAAGCGCTCAACGAGAACATCAAAGCGATCGTCAACAAAACGTCAGACAAAGCGACGATCACCGTCCAAGAGATGTCCTCCGGCGGTCCGCCGTCGAACAACAACGTGGACATCGACCTCTACTCCAACGACCAAAGCAAACTGCTTGAAGCCTCCCAGTTGGTTCAAGATCAACTCAAGAAACACTCGGAACTCAGCTACATCAAGTCCAACATGCAAGAGATGCAAACCCAATGGGTCATCAAAATCGACAACGACAAAGCGACGGCCGCCGGCGTTTCCGGCTACACGGTCCTCGGCCTCACCGCCGACCAGACCCGACCGGTCTCCATCGGCACGCTGGAACTCGACGGTCAGGACCGCTCGGTCCAACTGTCCTACGACAAACCGCTCGCCTCGAAGTCGGAACTCGAAGACCTCACCCTGTTTGGCACCAAAGGCATCGTGAAACTCAAAGACATCGCCACGGTTGAGCAAGTCAGCACCGTCTCGGCGATTCAGAAAAACGACGGCAAAATTTTCGCCCGCGTCTCGGCGACCGTCGAAGGAACCAATGTCCAACAAGTCTCCACCGATGTGCAAAATGACGTCAAAAACAACGTCAAGCTCCCCGACGGCGTCTCGCTGACGGCGGGCGGCGGCTCTGACGAAACGACGAAGACGTTCCAACAACTCGGCCTCGCGATGGGCATCGCGGTCGGTCTCGTCTACCTCGTCATGCTGTTCACATTCGGCCAAGCACGAATTCCGTTCGTCATCTTGACCTCGCTGCTGTTCGTCCCGACGGGGGCCCTGATCGGTCTCTACTTGACGGGCGAGCCGGTCTCGATCTCCGCGATGATCGGTGTGCTGATGCTGATCGGGATCGTCGTCACCAACGCCATCGTTCTCGTCGACCGCGTGGGTCAGAACCGCGACGAAGGCATGCCGATTCGCCAAGCGCTGATCGAAGCGGGCAAGACTCGTCTGCGCCCGATCATCATGACGGCGTTTGCCACGATCTGCGCGTTGCTCCCGCTGGCGTTCACCGCGGCAGAAGGCAACTTGATCTCGCGCGGTCTCGCGGTCGTCGTCATCGGCGGTTTGACCACGGCGACCCTGCTGACCTTGGTCATCGTGCCGGTGATGTACGAACTGTTCTTCCGCCGTCAACACAAGAAAGAAACCCAACAAGCTCAAGCGTAACACCTGTACGAAAAAAAGGACGCCTCCCGCGTGGGGGCGTCCTTTTTTCTACCTCGGGTTAGATGCGTTTCTCGTCCAGTTCTTGCAAAAAAGCGTCCAGCCATTCCAACTCCGTTTGGTAGTGCAACCATCCGTTTTTCAAGATGTGGACCAGGCTCCAATGGGCGTGGTCGTCCGTGCGGGACATCTCCTGAGACAGATGGTCCATCTGCTTGGCGAGCTGTTTGCGGCGTTTGAGCAGGGATTTGCGGATCACCGCTTCCTCCCCGTATCGCGCCAGCAACAGCGCCGGATACAGCGGGTGGTACTGCGTGGTTTCATTCTCGAACTGCTTTTTCAACAGCTCTTGAAAGCGTTCCCGTCCTTGCTCGGTGATGCGGTAGACGGTTTTGTCCGGACGACGGCTGTCATGGACGACTTCCTTCACCGCGATGTCGCCCCGTTTGAGCAACATCTCGAAGTTGTAGTAGATCGTCCCGATGTTGAGCTTGACCACCCGCTCCATCGACCGCTCCTTGAGAATCTGCGCCACTTCGTAGGGGTGCAGGTCCTCGGAGCATAGCAGGCCGAGGATCAACAGCGGTACCGGAGTTCGTCCTTCTCTCACATCGATTGGCTGCCTTGTTGCTTAGCGGCTTTGCGCTTTTGGTAGCTCAGTTCGGAGTGGTTCCCCGCAACGAAGCCCAAGATCAGACAGCCGACGGCGATGAACAGACACGCCCAGAAGACCAGATCGACTCCGTCGCTCAGCGCGACTTGGAGTTTGTGGAAGATATCTGCCGGAATCATCTGACGGCCTTGCTCCGAGAAGATCGAGTGCGGGTCTTTGAGCAGAGCGAGCTGTTGCGGCGGAAGCGTTGCGTTCTGGAACGCGGCATCGGTCGTGTTGGACAGTTTGGTGTTGACGATGATCGAGAGGAAGGAAATGCCCATCGCCATCCCGATGTTGCGGAAGAAGGTGATCAGCGAAGACGCAATCGATACTTGGTCTTCGTTTACCGAACCTTGCATCATCGCAATCGGAATCGGGAACAGCGGCCCAAGGCCCAGACCCAACACGATCATCGCGTAGACGACATACGAGTTCGACGTGTCTACATTCAATTGAGACAGCATCCAAGCGCCCACAATCATGACGAGCGAAGCGCCGATTTGGATCGGACGGTACGGCATGCGTTGCATCAACGCACCGCAAGCGCCGGAGCCGAAGATGAGACCGAACATCATCGGAGTCACCAAGTCGCCCGCTTTGGATGCGGAGCCGCCGATAACCCCTTGGATGAACAGCGGAATGTAGGACGAAGCTCCGAGCAACACCGCTCCCATGAGGAACGCCGTGAAGTTCGACGAAACAACGCCGTTTTTGCGGAACAGGTAGAGCGGGATGATCGGGTCCTTGGCCCGTTTTTCAACGAACAGGAAGACGATGAGCAGAACGACGGCTGCGGACAGCAGCGAGACGATCTGCCAAGAGCCCCACTCGTACTGACGACCTGCAGAAGCCAATGCGTACATGAGAGACAAGATGGAAAGGGTCAGGGTGAAAGAGCCGAGGTAGTCGATGACAATTTTTTGGGAGGTATCGCGAACCTTGATGTTTTTGTAGAGGCCGAGGATGATGAGGAAGGCGAACAAACCGATGGGAATGTTGACGTAGAAGATCCAGTGCCAGGAGAGGTAATCTGTGAAGTAGCCGCCAATCGTCGGTCCAATCGCGGAGGAGAGACCGAAGATCGCCGAGAAAATGCCCTGCATCTTGCCCCGTTGTTCCTTGGGGAACGATTCGTAGAGCATCGCGTACGTGATCGGCATCATCGCCGCCGCCCCGAAGCCTTGCAAGGCGCGGAACGCAATCAGTTGGTTCATCGACTCTGCCATGCCGGAGAGCAAGGAGCCGAGTACGAAGACCGCGACGCCGAACAAGTAGAATTGTTTCTTGCCATACAGGTCTGCGAGCTTACCGAAGATCGGGATAAACGTGGTGGAGGTCAGCAAGTACGCGGAGAAGACCCATGAGAAGATGTCCAGCCGCCCGAGTTCGGAGACGACCGTCGGCATCGCCGTGGAAACGATCGTGTTGTCCAACGAAGCCATGAACATCCCCAGCGCCATCGCGAAGATGATCAGCCCTCGATTGGGCATTTTCGGTTGACTCATGTGAAGAAGCCTCCAATCTTACTATTCAAATTTGAGTATCGAACTACGTCTATCGTACTACCTTTAGTAGAAAAAAACATATGCCAAAAGTCAGTTATTAAGTAAAAACGGCACATTGACAATTCTATCTTTTATAAATTAAAATAGTCCCATACTAGAAATGATTCTCAAATACTGGGAGGTCTGGTTTATGAAAAAAGCACTTCTGGCAGTGCTCGTCGCAGGTGCCGTTCTGGGTACCGCTGCAACGGCCGGCTCTGCGTCCGCTGCGAGTCTGTCTCCGGCCGATGTGGTCAAAGCCACACTGGTCGATCGTTCCGCCGCTTTGCAAGGAAGCAACTTCATTGCCGGCGATGCGTTGGACATGCACTACAACGTTGCTTCTTCGAAGCTGAAAGCGCATGAGCAACAACGCGTGCAAGGGCTGCGCAAACAACTGCAAGCCACTTGGCCGGGCAAGATCGTCTCGATCAAGTCCACGCCGAGCATCGCCGACACCACCGTCAACGGCAAGACGGCGACCGTCAAAGCGTACGACGAGATGGAGATCGTCTGGATTCCGTTCAACGACGACCATACCGAAACCCTCGTCGCCAAAGGCCCGAACGGCGAGATCACCTCGAAGTTCGGCACTTGGCATGACGTGACCCTGAGCAACGACGGCAACAACTGGTCGATTCAAGCGGACTCCTATGACGAAGGCCCGGGCCTTACCAAGTCCCCGGACTATGTTGCACCGAAAGCAAGCCCGCTCGACTCTTACCAACCGACGTCTTTGAACCAACCGGGAGCTACTTCGCAACCGTACACGCTCTACTCATGGACGTACAACCACCAAGCGGCTGCGAACTACGCAGATACCTATTGGTCTTCCTACAACAGCGGGTACAAAAACTTCAACTCGGTCGGCGGCGACTGTGCGAACTTCGTGTCGCAATCCCTGCGCGCCGGCGGCCAACCGGACGACGGGTCTTGGTACTACCGCAACAACGGCGGCTCCACCGCAGACGATGCGTGGACGTACGCCTGGGTCAACAACCAAGGCCTGCGCGATTGGGCACGCAACACGTCGCGCGGCATCGCCTACACCGACTACTCCCAACTGATGGTCGGCGACATCGTCAACTACGACTGGGATTGGAACGGCACGTATGACCATGTCACGATCATCGTCCAAGCGGGTGCCAACGCGCTGATCGACTCCCACAACAACGACCGCTACCACGTGCCTTACAACTACGGCTCTTCCCAAGGCATGAGCTTCACCCACCTCTACACCTGGCCGTAAGATGCAAAAAAGGGACGCACCCCTCCTCGGAGGATCGCGTCCCTTTTTCTATGAACTGCGTATTAAAAAAGGTCTTCGGTTGCCCGAAGACCTTTAGAAGGTTTGCGTTAAGCTTACGCTTTGGTGACGTTCGCAGCTTGAGCGCCACGGTTGCCTTGTACAATATCGAAGTTCACGGTTTGGCCTTCTTCGAGGGTCTTGAAGCCATCGCCTTGGATTGCGGAGTAGTGTACGAAGACGTCTTCGCCGCCTTCAACGGAGATGAAACCGTAGCCTTTTTCAGCGTTGAACCATTTTACAGTACCTTGTTGCATGTTCAAATACCTCCTGCGCGTTCTATGTGAACGCGGTGTTACCACTTGTTCACAATTCTGTTTCAAGCATCCGTTGAAGCAAGATTGGCAAATGGCTGTCTGCTAGACATTTCTCATGATACCAGTGATTCCCCAATTTGTCAAACAACTTGTTAGATTTTGTAAATGGATTGGTACTTACTTTCGAGGTATTGGATCAGGTATTTCGCGTTGATTTCTTCGCCGGTAGCGCGGTAAATGATCTCTGCCGGTTTAAGTGCTTTACCGTGACGATACACTTTATCGGTCAGCCACGCTTTGAGTTCGGTCAGGTCGCCCGCTGCGACGAGTTCCTTGTATTTCGGGATCTCGCGGGAGATCGCCGCTTCCAATTGTGCCGCGTAGATGTTGCCGAGCGAATAAGTCGCGAAGTATCCAAACGCGCCGCCCGCCCAGTGGATGTCTTGCAGAACGCCGTTGGTGTCGTTGTCCGGACGGACGCCGAGGTACTCCTCCATTTTCTCATTCCAGATGCGCGGGAGGTCGGCGACGGTAATCACGCCGTTGATCAGGTCTTTCTCCATCTCGTAGCGGATCATGATGTGCAGGTTGTAGGTCAATTCGTCTGCGTCGACACGAATCAGAGACGGCTCGACGAGGTTGATCGCACGATAGAATTCCTCGACGGAAACGCCCGCGAACTGCTCCGGGAAACGCTCGGTGAGGTCTTGGTAGTACCGATTCCAGAATTCAAGGCTTCTGCCAATCATGTTCTCCCAGAAACGCGATTGCGATTCATGAATGCCCATCGATGCGCCCGTCGCGAGGTAGGTGTTGACGAGGTCGCCGGAGATGTTCTGTTCGTACATCGCATGACCGCACTCGTGGATCGTGCCAAACAGCGAAGATTGCATGTCGTCCGCACGGAATCGGGTGGTGACGCGAACGTCGCCCGGGTTGAGGCCGATCGCAAACGGGTGCGAGCTTTCATCGAGGCGACCCGCTTCGAAATCATAGCCGAGTTGGCGCAAGATGAACTCGCAGAATTCGCGCTGGTCTGCTTTCGGGAAGGCTTGGTTGAGGAAGTCGCGACGAACTTGTTCCTTGTCGGCGATGAGTTTGACGAGAGCGACGGTGCGCTCACGCAGCGGGAGGAAGATCTCGTCGATTTTGGCGACGGTCATGCCCGGCTCGTATTGGTCGAGCAGCGTGTCGTACTTGTCCTTGCCATAGCCCCACAGTTCGATGAACTCGCCAAGCGTAGCGACGATCTCTTCCAAGTACGGACGGAACGAGTCGAAGTCGTTGTTGGCTTTCGCTTCTTGCCATGCGTACTCGGCTTTGGCGGTGAGGATGACGTAGTCTTGGTACTTCTGCGGCGGGATCTTAAGCGAGCGATCGTATTCCTTCTTGCGTTCAAGCACGGACTCGCGGGTGATCTCGTCGAGGGACTCCATGACGTCCGATTGGGTCAGGACTTCCAGGTATTGGCCCATCTCTTCGGAGATGCTCAGTTTGAAGACGTCACCGGAGAGCATTCCGATGACTTCGGAGCGTTGCTCAACGCCTTTTTTCGGAGCGCCTGTGCGCAAGTCCCAGATCAGGACGGCGGTTGCTTCTTCGATTTGCTTCATGCGCTTGACGAGCGCGTTGAATTTTTCGACGGTGTTTGCGGACATGAAAGTTCCTCCATCTATGTAACGAAATTTGAATACTCTCAATGTACAGTTACCTGCCGGAATTGTCCAGCAAATCGCACAGCAGAAAAACGACCGCGTGCGTGGAGGCACGCGGTCGTTTTTTGTAACTAGCGGCTGAGCAGATAGTCGATGTTGGCGTTCAGGATCTTCGCGGCGTTTGGCGTGACGTTGCCGTTGGCGGCGTTGTTGTTCAAGTCGTCCTTCAGTTGTTGCAGGTGTTGGGCTGCTTGGGTTTTGTCCCCTTTGTCGAGGAACTTTTGGGCGGTGTCCAACTTGGCGTCGATGGAAGTGCGGATGCCTTGGTTTTTGATCTCGTTTTGGTTTTGGAGCTGCGCCGTGAGATTCTTGATCGTCGGGATGCTGGTTTCGATCAGGAACGTGACGTTTTGCTCGGCGACGTTGCCCGCGTTGTCTGTGACGGTCGCCGAGACGCGGTGTGCGCCAAGACCCAGTTGCATCGCACTCGTCTCCGAGATCGAAGTGAGCTTGGTGTCGTCGAGCAACAGGGTTTGGGACGCAACACCGGAGCCGGTGTCTGTGCCTGTCAGCTTGAATCCAACCGTTCCGTCGATCATGACGTTGTGTACCGCAGGGCCGCCGTTTTGTTCCAGCGTCAGGGTCGGTGCGGTCTTGTCAATTTTGACGGTGATGGTTTTGGACGCTTCGACGTTGCCTTTGTTGTCGACGGAGCGATACGAGACGGTCGTCGTACCTTCCCCGCTCAGGACGATGGGAGCTGTGTACGGCGTGAACGCTTCACCCGGAGTCAGTTGGTACTCCGTGCGAGCGACGCCGCTTTCGTCGTCTGTGGGGGTCAGCGTGACGGTGACGTCTTGGCGGAACCAGCCGTTTGCACTCGGCGTGCCGGAGAGCCCAAACGCGGTGACCGGCGGAGTCGAGTCGACTCGTTCAAAGTCGTTGGGCGAGGTCACGCGCAAGAGATAGCCCGTTTTGTAGATGGAAGATACGCCGGAGACGTTGACCATTTGACCTTCGCTGTACGGGAACGCCGTTTGCGTAAGTCCTGTACGAGCATCGACTCGGACATGGTTGGTCTCACCTGCCGCGTTCACGGCGTCGAATTCGAACGACCCTGTCGGCGCAGCAGAAACGATGTTTTTGATGATGACGTTTTGCAAGGTGACTTGTTGGCCTTGGTTCTGGTCATTCAGCGCGGTGATGACCGTTCGGGCGGGCAGGTTGGCTGTGCCCGTTTTTTCCATATGAATCGGGGTGGAGAGTTCGAGTTCGTTGTTGTACGGCACGATGGGAGCCGAAATCTGCACACGGTCCCCCGCGTTGAAGCCCGCCGTGTTTTGGAACACGTACAAGCCGCCTGTGTCGTCTTGGAGATAGAACGCTTGGTTGCCGAAGATGCCCGGTTGGGTCGTAATCACACCTTCGACGGTGACGATCGAGTTCGCCGCCGATTTGCGCGCTTCGGCAATCGTAACTTTCGCCGGGATCGGCGGTTGGTCTTTGGGCAGTGCTTCTGCCGGAACGTCACCCAGCGTGACGGTCTCGGTTTTGAGCGCGTTGGAACCTTGGCGCAGACGCAGAGATGCGGTTCCGGTTGAGCCCGGTTTGAGTTTGACGGTCAGATCGCGGGTCGCATGTCCAAATCCGTCTGCTGTCAGCGAGAACGACGGGCTGTATCCATAACTGGTCGGATAGGTGCCGTCCGGGTTTTGGACCATGCCGATCTGCGTCCCGCCCGTGAGATAGATGCCGATGTTGAAATTGCTGAGCGTCGCGCCCGGCGTGAGGGAGTCGGCAACGATACGAATCGGGAACTCCTGCCCGTTGTTCGGCAGAGTGGCTTGCTTGACGGTCGAGTATGTCGGGTTGACGGCCGGCGCTTGCGAGGAGCCGTAGGAGCCCGCTTTGAAAGTCGTCGGATCGTACCATTTATAACCCGACTCAGGCGGGGCCCACGGTTCGGCAGCCGGTTCGGTCGTCTGCTGCGGAGTCTCGATGGGGAGCAACGCCGTCGGCTGGTCGAGTTGAAGCCCTGCGACTTGGTCGAGGGAGGTGTAGGTTTCTTTTTTCGCAAGCCAGTTCACCAAGTTGACGAAGTAGGTGGCGTCGTTCGCCTCTTTCCACCCGTCGTAGGTGGTTTTTGCTTTGCCGTTTTCTTCGCGGACGTACTTCGGTGTCGCGTCTTCGATGGGAGAGGAGTCGCCGATAAATGCGGCCTTGCCCCCTCCTACTTTGGCGATGGCAGAGAACGGACCCTCCGGTACACCGCCGCCCGAATAGACGCCTTGGTCAACTGCATTCGCCCACGATTGGTTGGTTTGCGGCAAGTAGACGAGACCCTTTGCTTTTTTCGGATCGATAATGGCCAGGGTGGCACCTGCGTGCATGGCGACAGCTCCAACGCCCTGCGTGATCCCGAACGATTGCGCGGGCGGGACGATGTTCGTCGCGTCGATATCGCCCAGCGCGTTGTAGCGGAATCGCACGCCGAAGTTCGTTGCGAGCCAGTCGGAACTCTGCACGTTTTGCATCGGTGCCGAGTTGCGTTCCTCCGTGCTCATGCCTTTCGCCGGATCGTCCCAAGCGCCGCGTCGGAAGCCGTTCATGACTTCAGAGGCATCCCAGCGGTTTTTGTTGCGGTCCGCGTTGTAGTGGTCGGCGATGAAGAAGATCGAGCCGCCGCCTTGCACGTATTGGATCATGGCTTGCTGTTCCGATACTTTGTAAGGGTTGTTCGCTTCGCCGATGATAAACACGTCATAGGGTTGGAGATCGGCGAGCGTGATCGGAGTGGTTTTGCGCAGTTCTGTGACCGTGTACCCTGCGCCCGCAAGACCGTTGGCAAAATCGGAGAAGCCTCCGTCGATGACCCAGTCTGCCGCTCCGGCCGTCTGGCCGTGCGTGTTGTCAAAGAGGATTTTCTTGCCGTTGTTCTCGTTGGTGACTTTCGGGTTGATGACGGGCGCCGGATCGTTCGGGCCCTCTGCGTGAACAGCGGCAGTGGGAATCAGCGGGACGGTCAGCGTCAGAGCAAGCAACGCCGATGTAGCGAGCCGTAGCAACTTCACTCTCTCAAGCACCTCCATGCGGGTATCAGGATGGGGATAGTATCTGTTGCAAACAAAAAAAACCTCCCCCAAAATCGGGAGAGGTTTTTTTTCACTAATTGAGGTAATTCATGGTCGAAAGCGTGCGGAACAGAATCGTTGCGCTCTGGGCGCGGTCTGCTTGCTGGTTCGGAGAGAACCGGCCTGCATCGGTGCCTTGGATGATGCCTGCAGAGATCGCATACGCTGCCGCTTCCTTCGCCCAGTCGGAGATGGTGCCGTTGTCTTGGAAGTTCGCGAGGTTCTGCGTCTTCTGAGTGTCGGTCAGGTCTTGCGCGGTGCCGGTCAGTTGCAGGGCGCGGTAGATCATGACGGCCATCTCTTCACGGGAGATCTCTTGGTTCGGGCGGAAGGTTCCGTCTTCGTAGCCGGCGATCAGGCCGAGTTCACGAGCGGTTTCCACGTTTGCTGCGTAGTAGGAGTCGCCTGCGACGTCCTTGAACGTCGAAGAGGCGGTGCTCGGTGCAATGCCGAGTGCGCGCACCAGCAGGGTGGCGAAGTCGGCGCGGTTAATTTGAGCGTTCGGTTCGAACGTTGTGTCGGAGACGCCGGAGACGACGAATTTGTTTGCGAGGGTGTTGATCGCATTCAATGCGTAGGAATCGGCTGCGACGTCTGCGAACGAGGTGTCGTTTTGGACGACGGTGTAGATGAAGTTGCTGTTTTGCTTTTGGAAGGTCGCTTGGACGGAACCGTCTGCGGTGTTGAACAGGGTCGGAACCGGGTACACGTCCTTGGTTTTCGGGTCGATCATGACGCCTGCGAGGTGGGTGCTTGCCACGGTGGAAGCGGTGGACGGCAGGGTTACGGTCGGTTTGAAGACTTGGTCGAGGTTGACAGACTTGCCGTCTGTACCTGCGACGGAGACTTGGATGGAGAACGGGTTCATGAGCGAGAGTGCGGACTTGTTCAGTTTGGCGGTTGCGTCGAGAGCAGCAGTCTCGTCCAATTTGGTGACGTTGACGGAGACTTTCGAGTTGTCGAGCGCGAGGCCGAGTTTCTCGATCGCTTTTTTGACGTCAGCAGCCGGGAGCGAAACGGTTGCAACGTCGGTCTTGAGTTGCAGGACCGATTCGGAATGTTGGTCGAGCAGAGCTTGGAATGCTTTGGCATTGAGTTCGGTCAGGTTGCCTTGGCCGGTGAGGTCGACGGTGACTTTGTTGCCGCTTTTCAAGGCTTCGGTGATGACTTGCTCGAACTTGGTTTCGTTGATGACGGCTTTGCCCTCACCCTTGGTGACCAATTTGTCCTCTTGCGGTACCGGAGTCGGTTTAGACGGTACCGGAGTTGGGTCTACCGGAGTTGGGTCTACCGGAGTTGGGTCTACCGGGGTCGGATCTACCGGGATCGTTGGGTCTACTGGGATCGTCGGGTCTACCGGGGTCGGATCTACCGGGATCGTCGGGTCCACCGGGGTGGTCACTGCTGTGAAATCGGTCAGGCCGCGCGGTTTCAGTTGGAATGCATCTTTGAAAATCGCGGAGATGCCGGTGATGTCGACTTTTTGACCGTCTGTGTACGGGAATGCCGTCTGTACCAAACCGGTGCGTGCGTCCACACGGACGTGGGTCACACCGTTGGCGGTCGTTGCGTCGAACTCAAACGAGCCGGTCGGTGTCGCTGCGATGATATTCGAAATACTTGCGTCTTTCAACGTGACGAGTTGACCTTGGTTGTCGTTGCTAAGCGAGGTAACGACAGCCGGAGCAGGAACTTCCGCCGTGCCGGTCTTCTCGATTTTCGTCGGGGAAGCAAGTTCCAATTCGTTGTTGTAAAGGGACGTACCTGCGGTTACAGAAACGATGTCCCCGACTTGGAAGCCCGTGGTGCTTTGGAACACATACACGCCGCCCGTTGCATCCTGCATATAGAACGCTTGGCCGCCGAAGCTGCCCGGAGCGGTCGTGACGACGCCTTCGACGGTCACCAGTTGGTTCTCGCCCTTGGCACGTGCCGCCGAGATGGAGATTTTGTCCGGAAGCGCCGGTTGTGCGATCTCCGGAAGCGGTTCAGCCGGAACGTTGTCGATGTTGACCGCTTCGGTTTTCAAGTTGTTGCTCCCTTGTTTCAAACGCATCGACGCTGAACCAATCGTGTTCGCCTTGATGCGGATGGACAAGTCTTTGGTTCCGTGTCCCGTCGAATCTGCCGTCACCGAGAACGGAGAACTATAGCCCGGTGCTGCCGGCCACGTTCCGTCGGTGTTCACGTACCCGACTTGGGTACCCCCGGTCAGATAAATGCCCAAGCTGAAATTGCTCAGCGTGGAATACGGAATCATGTTATCGACGACGATGCGAATTTGGAAGTCCTCTGCATTCGGCAGAGTTGCTTGGTGCGTCGTGGAGTAGGTCGCAACGACAGGCGCTGCAACGGTTGAGCCGTAAGATCCCGGCTTGTACGTAGAAGCATCCCACCACTTGTAGCCTGCACTCGGTGCCGCCCAAGGTTCAGCTTGCGGTTCGGTCGAAGTCGCCGGGTCTTCCATCGGCAGTGTCGGCGTCGGTTGATCCAACTCCAAACCCGCAACTTCTGACAACGACGTGTAGCTTTCCTTTTTCCCAAGCCAGTTCACGAGGTTGGTGAAGTAGAGCGCGTCGTCCACTTCCTTCCACCCATCGTAGGTCGTCTTGGTCCCGCCGTTTTCTTCCTTCAGGTACTTCGGCGTTGCGTCTTCGATCGGAGAGGAGTCCCCGATGAAAGCTGCCTTGCCAAGACCTACTTTGGAGATTGCAGAGAAGGCACCTTCTGCCACGCCGCCGCCGTTGTAGACGCCTTGGTCAACTGCGCTGGCCCATTTTTCGTTGGTGGTCGGGAGGTAGACGAGACCTTTGGCTTTGTTTGGGTCCGTAATCGCAAGCGTTGCGCCCGCATGCATCGCGACGGCGGTAACGCCCTGCGTAATTCCAAACGCTTGCTCCGGCGCCACGATGTTGTTCGCGTTGATGTCGCCGAGAGCATTGTAGCGGAAGCGGACACCGAAGTTGTTCGCCAACCAGTCGGAACTCTGAACGCCGGTCATGGCAGCCGAATTTGCTTCTTCCGTGGTCATGCCTTTCGCCGGATCGGCCCATGCGCCGCGACGGTAGCCGTTGAAGACTTCCGAGCCGTCCCAGCGGTTTTTGTTGCGGTCGGCGTTGTAATGGTCGGCGACGAAGAAGATCGAGCCGCCTTGGTTTACGTAGTCGAGGATCGCTTGTTGTTCGGCCGGTTTAAACGGGAACTGTGCTTCCGCGACGACGAACACGTCATACGGTTGCAGATCGGCCAACGTGATCGGCGTGCTCTTGCGCAGTTCTTTTACATAGAAGCCTGCGTTCGCCAACGCGTTGCCGAAATCGGAGAAGCCGCCGTCGATGACCCAGTCGGCCGCGCCGGACGTTTCGCCGTGCGAGTTGTCGAACAATACTTTCTTGCCCGCGTTGTCATTGACGACTTTCGCGTTGAGGTACGGAGCCGCATCGGTCGGACCCTCTGCGTGGGCGGACGGAGTCAACCAGAAGGATTGCACCGGTGCCGCGACCGTCAGCGCTAACAAAATCGGTAAAGCTTTTCCACGAAACATTCTCATTTTTGTTCCCCCATGATAGCACTTCATATAATTGAAATACTTTAACGACTTCTATTCTACCATCCTTTCCTGTCGAATCAAATCGAATTTTGTAATGAATTTTAGAATTCCCTACAAAAAAAGAGGCCTTGTCCCACAAGGGATTCGGCCTCTTTTTTCAATGATTATTTAATTTCGTGGGTCAGCAGGTAGTTGAGGTTTGCGTTCAACAGATCTGCCGCATGCTTGGAGACGTTGCCGTTGTTCGCGTAGTTGGTCAAGGTGCCTTGCAGGTCTTGCAGTTGCTTCGCAGCTTGATCCGGCTTGCCCTTCGCGACAAAGAATTGTACGGTGTTCAGCTTCGCGGTGAGCGATTGCTGGATGCCGCCGTTTTTCACTTCCCCGTTGACAGCCAGTTTCTTGAGCAGGTTTTGCACGGTGTTCAAGTCTGTGCTGATGAGGAAGGTGTAGGAAACGCCGGTGGTGTTGCCCGCTGCGTCGACCGCCGTTGCACGAACGGTGTGTACGCCGATTGCGAGCGTGGAAGCGTCGAATTCAACGCCCGAGTTGATTCCTTGGTCGTCGAGGGTCAGCGTCTGGACTTTCACGCCGGAGACAGCATCGGTCGCGTTCAAGTTGAACGAGAACTTGCCGTCTGCGAGCACGTCATGGATCGCCGCGCCGTCTTGGGTCAGCGAGATCGTCGGAGCGGAACGGTCGATTTGCACGATGACCGATTTCACGTCCGAGACGTTCTCTGCAAAGTCAACGGAACGGACATCGACCGTGGTCGTGCCTTCGTCGCCTACGGAGAGCGTGTACGCGTTGCCGTTCACCACTTGCCACTCACCGCCGTTGACGCGGTATTCGGTGCGATCGATCTGCGATTGGCCGTCTGCCGCCTGCATGTTGATTTTCAGGTCTTCGTTGTACCAACCGTTTTCGTTTGCTGCTTTGTCTGCTTGCGCGTCGACGGTCGGAGCGGTTTTGTCCACGTCGATCACGAGGTCTTGCGGAGCTTCTACGTTGCCGTACACGTCTACTGCACGCACTTGGAAGAAGTTCTTGCCTTCCGTGGTGAACGAGATCGGACCGGTGTAGGTCTGCCAAGCATCCGGAGTCAGCGCGTATTCGATATGATCCACGCCGGAGTCATCGGTTGCCGTCAGAGTTGCTTCTACATCTTGGTTGTACCAGCCGGATTGCTTCGGCGTTGCGTTGACCGTCATCGAGGTCACCGGTGCGGTGGTATCGACGATGGCGAAGTCGGACAGACCGCGCGGTTTCAGTTGGTACACGCCTTTGAAGATCGCAGAGATGCCGTTCAGAGTGACGACTTGGCCTTCCTTGAACGGGAATGCGGAGAGGGTCAGACCCGTGCGAGCATCTACACGCACATGAGTTGAGCCGTTTGCGTTCACAGCGTCGAACTCGAAGGAGCCCGTCGGAGCTGCGGTGATGATGTTTTTGATCGTCACAGCTTGGAGGGTGACGAGTTGGCCTTGGTTCTGGTCATTGAGAGCCGGGACCACGACCGGAGCCGGGACGTCTGCCGTGCCGATTTTTTCGATGTTGATCGGATCGGAGAGTTCCAGTTCGGTGTTGTAGAGAGAAGTCGTAGCGGAGATGGAGATTTTGTCCCCAACTTGGAAGCCTGCCGTGTTTTGGAACACGTAGACGCCACCCGTTGCATCTTGCATGTAGAACGCTTGTCCACCGAATGCGCCCGGAGCGGTGGTCACGATGCCTTCGACGGTGACCAGTTGGTTCGCGCCGCCTGCGCGTGCTGCCGAGATCGAAACGGTTGCCGGAACCGGCGGTTTGTCCTTCGGGAGCGGCTCAGCCGGAACGTTGCCCAAGGTAACCGCTTCGGTTTTCAGAGCGTTGGAACCTTGGCGGAAGCGCAGGTTCGCAGCACCTGTGGAGCCCGATTTGACGCGGACGGTCAGGTCTTTGGTCGCGTGACCGAGCGAGTCGGCCGTCAGCGAGAACGAAGAGCTGTAGCCGTATGCAGTCGGCCAGGTGCCGTCCGCATTTTGCACTTGACCGATTTGCGTACCGCCGGTCAAGTAGATGCCGAGGTTAAAGTTGCTGAGGGTCGCGAACGGAGTCAAGTTGTCCGCGACGACGCGCACTTGGAAGTCCTGTGCATTCGGCAAGACCGCTTGGTGTACGGTGGAGTACGCCGGGTTGCCCGCCGGAGGGTTGACGACAGAGGTCGTGCCGTAGGAACCCGGTTTGTAGGTGGAAGAATCCCACCATTTGTAGCCTGCGTCAGGCGCTGCCCACGGTTCTGCTTGCGGTTCGGTCGAGGTGACCGGGTTTTCCATCGCCAGCAATTGCGTCGGTTGGTCGAGTTGCAGACCCGGCACTTGGTTCAGTGCGGTGTAGCTTTCCTTTTTCGCAAGCCAGTTGACGAGGTTGGTGAAGTATTTCGCATCGTCGACTTCTTTCCAGCCGTCATACGTTGTCTTGGTCTTGCCGTTTTCTTCGCGAAGGTACTTCGGAGACGCGTCTTCAATCGGAGAGGAGTCCCCGATGAAAGCGGCCTTGCCAAGCCCTACCTTGGAAATGGCGGAGAACGCGCCCTCAGCTACACCGCCGCCGTTGTACACGCCTTGGTCAACTGCACTTGCCCAAGATTCGTTGGTTTTCGGCAGGTAGACGAGACCTTTTGCTTTGGTCGGGTCGGTGATCGCAATCGTCGAGCCTGCGTGCATCGCGACCGCAGATACCCCCGTCGTGATCCCGAACGCTTGGTCCGGTGCGACGATGTTCGTAGCGTTGATGTCGCCCAGTGCATTATAACGGAAGCGAACGCCGAAGTTCTGCGCGAGCCAATCGGAGCTTTGCACCCCTTGCATTGCTGCCGATGCGGCTTCTTCGACTCCCATGCCTTTCGCCGGGTTGCTCCACGCACCGCGACGATAGCCGTTGAAGACTTCCGAACCGTCCCAACGGTTTTTGTTGCGGTCTGCGTTGTAGTGGTCGGCGACGAAGAAGACCGAACCGCCTTGGTTTACGTAGTCCAGCAACGCTTGTTGTTCCGCCGGTTTGAACGGGAATTGTGCTTCCGCCACGACGAAGACGTCGTACGGTTGCAAGTCTGCCAGCGTGATCGGCGTGGTTTTGCGCAGTTCCTTCACATAGAAACCGGCATTCGCCAGCGCATTCCCGAAGTCGGAGAAGCCACCGTCGATGACCCAGTCCGCCGCGCCCGACGTCTCCCCGTGCGAGTTGTCGAACAATACTTTTTTGCCTGCGTTCTCATTCACCACTTTTGCTGCGATGACCGGAGCCGGATCGTTCGCATTCTCTGCGTACGCCGCTTGAGCCCCGAACAGCATCGCCGGTACCGGCAACGCGAGTGTCACGGCGAGCAAGGTGTGTAACGAGCGTTTTTTGAATAACAAGTAATGCACCCCCCAAAGGCATATTATTAAACTACTTCGATTACACTGCTATTTTAGCATGAACTTATGCTCCATGTGTGAAGATAATTTAAAAAAGAGAATCGTCCACTGATGTGCGTGGATCGATTCTCTATCTGTGTGTTTTACATGAGGAAGATCGCGACGACCGTTGCAGCGAGCAAACCTGTCATGACGGGCAGGAAGTTTCGCCTCGTTAACGACTCCGGATCAATGCCCGTCACCCCGGCGATGTCCAGTACGCCCCAGGGGACCAGCGTGCCGCCGCCGCTCCAAATCGAAGCCATCTGACCGAGTGCTGCCAGCACGGCGATGTCGACGCCAGCCGGTGTGCCCAGCGCTTGAGCGAGCGTCCCGATCATGACGAGACCGGAGAAGCCGGAACCGTCCAGCCCCGCGATGATGCCGACAAGAACGATGATGATCGCGACCGGGACGGCCGAGAGCGGAACGACGGTCGAAAGTGCCTTGCCGAGATCAAACAAGAAGCCCGGTGCTCCATCTCCCAGCACAAGCGGTGAAATCTCAGGCGACCCGAGAAAGAAAAACGCCGCAATCGGGATGACCGGTGCGAAGATTTTGATCGAGAACTTGAAGCCTTCTTGCAACACTTCCATTAAGACTTTGTGCGCTTGGAAGCGGTACTCCCCCAGTGCCATCAACACCAAGAGCATCAGCCCGACTCCGCCGATCATCGCCGTCGCATCTCCGCCGCGCAGGGACATCCAAATCGTGGTGACGATAACTGCGAGGAACGACAGCGGGACGAGCCCTGCGGAAATTCTCGCGACGAGCGAGAATTGTGTGCGTTCGACTTCCGCTTCTTGCACTTCGGCGACGAGCAGACCTTTTTTCATATCGCGACGCAATTGCCAGAACGAAAGCCCGGTTGCGATGACGCCCGTCACGATTACGAGCGGAATCGAAGCGGAGATCATGTCAGACACGGAAACGCCCGCCGCTTGCCCGGTCAATTTCGGAGCGCCTTGAATGACAAAGTCACCGGAGAGCGCGATACCGTGCCCGAACAAATTCATCGCCGCCGCGATCCCGACCAGCGGCAATCCGGCCCGCAACGCGCCGGGGATGAGCATCGGACCGACGGTCATCGTCGCCGGAGTCGGCCAGAGAAACGCAGAGAGCAATCCCTTGACCGCCCCGATGCCCCAATAGGCACCCGTCGGGCCTTTGAACAGTTTGCCAATCGGCTTCATCAACAGATAATCGGCGCCGATCTTCTCCATCATACGTAGCAGGGCGATCATCAGCGCAATGATCAAAATGATGTCAAAAAGCGCCTTGCCCGCCGTCAAATTCGCCGTGAACAGCGTCTGGCCCGCCGCGATGAACGAGCCCTTGTACACCCAACCGATCAAAACCGTCCCCGCCACACAGACGGCGATCACACCCCGACGCAAAAACATCCCGAGGATGACCAACAACACAACGGCGAGGTAGATCCAATGCGAGAGCGTCAGTTCCACAGATACTCCCCCCTGGTAGTAGGCAAATGCCCTTTCTTGTGAGCAGTCTATGGAATGGGCTTGGGTTTGGTGCGGATCATGAGAATCTATGTAGATTTGAATCATATAAAAAGAGGATTTCTTCAAATAATTATAGAAACACTTACTACTTGTATATTATGTTTTATAACCAAGGAGGATTTTACTCTCATGAATACGTTGGACTCCTATCTCCATATCGCAAAATACTTGCCCGAATTGCTCGTGAAGCAAGACCTCGCCATCTGGGCGACCGACCACGAGAAATTTCTGATCTTCGACATCCACGGACGCTTTGACATCCCGATCAGGCCGGGCGATGCCCTGACCCCCGGAGGCACGCCGGCTCTCGTCATTCAGAATCAGGAAAAAATTTCACGCTTGGTTCCGCGTGAAGTCTACGGCGTCATCTGCCAGACGACCGCGATTCCCGTCGAGGGGGGCTGTATCGGCATCTCGCTGGGTGTGGAAAACGAGCACACGCTGCAAGAGTCGCTGCAAGACCTCGACAGCGCATTTGAGCAGATCGGCACGTCCGGTCACGACATCGCCGACAACGCGGGCGGCCTGTCCGACTTCATGGCGTTGCTGCTCCAGACCGTGACCCAAACGAACGACGAGATCAAGAAGATCGACAACGTCGGGAATTTGATCAAAAACATCGCCGACCGCTCCCGCCTCATCTCGCTCAACGCCCTGATCGAATCGGCGCGCGCCGGGGAGCAAGGCCGTTCCTTCTCCGTCGTCGCCAAGGAAATGCAGAAGCTCTCCGAAGAGACCGCCAAGTCGATCACCAATGTGCGCACGACCCTTGAGAACATCCACACGCTGTTCTCCCAAGTGCAAACCTTGATCCACGAAGCGGAGGGCAAAGTTCGCACCCAATCGGCCGCCACGCAAGAGATCGCGGCAGCCCTTGAGGAAGTCGCCGTAACTGTGCGCGACATCGGGCAACTCTCGAAACTCATCTAGTAAAAAAAGTCACGACCCTGTCTTGCAGGTCGTGACTTTTTTCATTGCGGGCCGCTCTGAAATCGCTTGCCCGGTCGTGCTCTACTCGCGTCCCAGATGTTTGCGCCACGAACCACTGGTGACCTCCTGACAGCCTCGGTCGTCCGTCCAGACGTACACCCAGCCGGAACGATGATGGCTCATGTCTTTCACATGCACCCGTTCGTACTCATTGTCCGCGTGGCTCGGGCCGAAATACTCCTCGAGTTCGTCGAACTTTTTCAATCCGGCGCCCGTGATCAGGTACCACTCGCCGACAACTTCATAGCCGTTCACGTCGTCGAGGATGAGGGCCGGATACCCGTTGCCGGTGTCATACAACCGGCCGCGTACCGATCCCGGTTGGACCGCTTTCAAAAACGGGGCGATATGGTGGTGGTTCCGCTCGCCCGCGAGCACCGACCCGTAGACGAATACGTCGATCATGGTGATCTACAACTCCTTCCCGTCTACAGCTTAACCGCATCTCCCATCATAGCAAACTATGTTCGAAAAAGGAGCCTCTTGACTGAAGATTTCGAGCAAGCAAGCCAATCCCCAGAATCGCCAACAATCCAGCTCCTCCTCCGCAGACAAAGACAAGCATCGGAAACCCGAGATCTCCTCCCGTTTGGAACAACCACCCGCCTGCACCTTGACTGAACCCGCCGCCGAGCGCCATGGCAACAGACGCAACACCGAAGTAGGTGCCGTACACTTCCTGATCCGCCAATCGCGCGGTCAACTCCGAACTTGCAGGTTCCACGATCATCGTCCCCAGCGAGAAGATCAGAAATCCGACCAAGAACAGCGGCAACCCGTGCGCAAATCCCAGCACCACCAAGCCGGATGCCGTACACGCAAGCCCGATGCGCATCTGTGTGAGAAGCTCGACCCCGCGCAGACGGCGGTTGACGGGAACTTGCAAGAGCATGATCAGACACGCCATGATCAGATTGACCAGCGACACGGCCCGCACGTCGCCCGTGATGGCGATGACCTGCATCGGAATCGTCAAAAAAGACTGCATCGACATGAAGTAATGACCGCACATGAGGAGGACGAACAACAAAAACGGTTTATCACGAAGCACGATCCTCCACATCGAGAGGAACGGCAACGGCTTGCTCTGCGCATACACGGACGGCATGCGAATCTGGGTGAGCAACGCCGCCCCGAAAAACAACAAGCCGCACGCAAACGACAACAGGCGGAAGTCGAGGTTGATCAGCAGTGCGCTCAGCGGAGCGGACAGCGCAAGCCCTGCTTGTGCAAAAACTTTGCGGGCTGCATAGACCCGACTGAGGTCGGCAGGTTCCGAAAGCGCCGTCAGCACCGCATCGCGCGTCGGCTCGAACATCGCTCCGCCGAACCCGGACACCGCCGCCGCAGCGATCAATCCGATCGGATGGTCGGTCAACCCGAACATCGCAAACCCGATGCCGCGCACGACCATCCCCCAGACCATCAACCGCTTATAGCCGAGCCGATCTCCCACCATCCCGGTCAAAAACGTCAGACCTTGCTGGCTGAGCTGCCGTGTCATCAACAACACGCCCGCTAAAAAAGCCGTCCATCCTAAACTATGCGTCAAGTAGTACGAAAGATACGGAATCAGCGCATAAAAACCGAGCGACATCAGCAGGATGTTCACCAGCGTCAACGGTATCCCCTGCGGAAAACTGCGAATCCATGAAAGGGGCTTCAAACCCATGATGCATCACCTCGCCTCCCATCGTACAAGGAGGAGAGTCCATTCGTAAAACGAAACTATTGAATAGGTTCTATTCAAAAACTTGATTCAAGGAGGCTTCCCACCCGTTCATGGAACTCGACCAGATCCGCGCTTTTCTCGCCATCGCCCAGACGAAAAGCTTCACCCGCGCCGCAGAGCAACTCCATGTCGCGCAGTCGACAATTACCACGCGCATCAAGCTCTTGGAAGAAACAATCGGCAAGCCGTTGTTCACACGCGATTCGCGCCGTGTGGAGTTGACGCCCGCAGGACTTACGTTGCAGCCTTACTTGCAACGGGCGCTCGATCTGCTGCGCGAGGGGGAATTGTCGACGTACTTGCAAGGCAAATTCGATGAACGCTTCACGGTGGGGGCGCTCAGTTCGATCTGGCAATTTACGTTGTATCCGTTGCTGTTTGAGTTTCGCAGACGCCATCCTGAAGTGGCGTTGCGCACGATAACGGGGCACTCCGATGATATCGCGCGGCGGATGTTCGACGGGCTGATCGATCTCGGGCTGGTGTATTTGCCGCCGCATCATCCGGAGATTGAGGTACAACCGTTGTATCGGGACTCCATCGTGTTGGTCGGCCCGCCGGACTTTGATCCGGGGGTGGATGTGATACCGCCGGAGATTTTGCCCGACCTGCCGTTTCTCTTCATGAACTGGGGCTCGCCGTTCTCGGAGTGGTACGACTCGGAGGTCGGGACGGGGTTTCTGCATGGGTTTCAAGTGGATGATACACAGTTGCTGGTTCATGCCATTCGTGCGGGAGAAGGCATCGGGTTCCTGCTTCAACACATCGCCGACGACTTGGAAGCGCAAGGCATTGTGAAAAAACTACCCTTCCGTCCCCGTCAGCCCATTCCCACCCGCAACGCCTACTTGATCTACCCGAAACGCAAAGCCAAGTCCCCCGTGCTTCAAGCATGGATTGAACTTTTCCAAGATCAACGGCATCAACTTCCCCAGATAAAAGGCGATTGAGCGCTTGTGCTCAATCGCCTTTTTTCAAATGCGTTCTGCGTTCATACAGCTCGTCTATTTCTTTTTTTCTTTGATGAGTTTCTCCATTTCGTTCAACTGTTCTTCGAAGACTTTCATCGCTTGCTCAATGGGCTTGGGCGTGGACATGTCGACGCCGGCGTCCTTGAGGATTTGGAGCGGGGGCTTGGAGGAACCGGCGGCGAGGAAGTTTTCGCGGATGCGCGCAACCGCCGGTTGCCCCTCTTCCAGTACTTGTTTGGCAAGCGCTGTGGACGCCGCAAAGCTCGTCGCGTATTGGTACACGTAAAAACCGTAGTAGAAGTGCGGCACCCTCGACCATTGCATGCCCACTTCCGGATCGGCGACGAGCGTGTTGCCGAAGTACTTTTTGTGAATGTCGAGGTAGAGAGCTTTGAGGGTTTCGGCGGTCAACGCTTCTCCCTTCTGCTCCTTCTCATGGGCGATCTTCTCGAATTCCGCAAACTGCGCTTGGCGGAACAGCGTGCCGACGAACGTTTCGAGGTATTGGTGCAGGAGGTAGAGCTTGTCATCTCGGGTCGTCGCGTGCTTGTACAGCGACTTGAACATCAACGTCTCATTCATCGTCGACGCCACTTCCGCCGTGAAGATCGGATAACCGGAATAGAGATACGGCTGCTTCTGCTGGGTATAGTACGACTGCATCGCATGCCCCAGTTCATGCGCCACCGTCGAGACATCGTCATAATGCCCTTGGTAGTTCAACAGCACGAACGGATGGGTGTCATAACATCCCCACTGGTAGCCTCCGCCCCGCTTGTCTTCTGTGGAGTAGACGTCGATCCAGTTGGAGTCGAACGCTTTTTTCAAAACGTCCACATAGTCGTCGCCCAGCGGTTTGAGCCCTTCGAGCACCATGCCTTTTGCTTCTTCAAACGGGATGTAGCGTTGGTCATGCGACGAGATGGGCAGGTAGAGATCGTAGACGTGGAGTTGGTCGAGGCCGAGCAGTTGGCGTTTCAAGTCCATGTAGCGTTGGAGCAGGGGCAGGTTTTTGTGTACGGTGTTCAGCAGTTGGTCGTACACGTCGGTCGGGATGCCGTTGGGTATGAGGCTGGCTTCCAGCGCGGAGTCGTACTTGTGAACGCGGGCGGCGAAGTTGTTGGCTTGCACTTCGGCAGAGAACGTGGAGGAGTACGTGTCTTGGTAATGCTCAATCACGCGGTTGTAGAGTTCATACGCGTTCTTGCGAAGCTCGCGGTCGTCCTGTTGCATGATCGCCGAATAATTGCCGGGCGTCAGATGGATATCGTGTCCGTCCTTGGTGCGAAGGGTGGGAAAGAGGATGTCTTTTTGCAACATCGTGTAGATTTTCTCAGGAGCCTTCGCCAGAGGGTGCGTTTGCGCGAGGACAGACTCCATCTCTTGGGAGAGGGTGTGCGGTTTGGTTTTCAGCGCGTCTTCGAGGAACGGCTTGTAGGCGGCGAGCTTCGGGTCGGCAAAAATTGTCTTGACCTCCCCTTCCGAAATCGCACAGAGTTCCGGCATCACCCAAGAGGTTTTCTCGCCGACGAGGGTGGCGAGTTTTTCGGCGCGTTCGTTTAAGGCTTGGAGTTTGGAGTCGCCCGTGTTGGTGTCAAAACTCAGCTTGGCGTAGACGTGGACTTTGTCAAACACGCGGCTGAGCACGGCGTAGTTGTCGAGCATCGCTTTGACTTGCGCGGGATTTTTCAAGTGGCCCCGATAGCGGCCGAAGTCGCGGAGCAGGGCTTCGACTTTTTTGCAGTCTTGCTCCCAAGCGGATTGGGACGGGTAGATGCTTTGAAGGTTCCATTTGTATTTGGCGGGCACTTCGTCGCGTTTGCGATAGCCGGGAGCGTTGCTTCCCCCGGTCGGCTCGGCGACGGCGAAGTCGCGAATTTCAACGGGCGGTTGCTGGGTCGGCACGGCCGCGTGCGTTGTGGAGGCCGGGACGTACAGCGTGGTCAAGGCGATCAACATCGCCGAAAGCGTCGTCAACGATCTTCTCATCGGTCGCTCCTCCTCGGGTAGATAGTACCTATTGTGATTCCCTGAAATCACCAAACCCATGTGGAAGAGGAGGAAAAAAAAGCCCCCGTCCGTCATGCGGACGAGGGCTTTGCTTTTTACTTCCCGGCGGCGAGGTCGCGCACGAGTTGCGGGAGCCAGTCGTTCAAGTTGGTGAAGGTGTAGCCGGCGTTTTGCGCTTTGGCGGTGTTCATCGCCCACGTGGTCGGGACTCCATAGGGAGAGCCCTCGGCACCCGCTTGGACGAGTGCTTTTTTGCCGGTGGTCTCTTCGATCAGGGCGAGCAGGTCGCGCATGGCAATCGTGCCGTTGGCACAGGCGTTGACCGGGCCCTTGATGTCGGCCGTTCCGCACCAAGCGATGAAGTTGCCCGCTTCTTGCGAGGTGATGAAGTTCATTTCCGCATCGAGGTTCGGCATCTCAAACGCAACTTCTTGAGCGACATGCTCGACGTGGAAGTGCAGACGGCGGGTGTAGTCGTCGAGCCCGACGACGATCGGGATGCGGACGGCGACGACGGGGAAGTCCGCTTTTTGGAAGAACACGGCTTCGGCGAGGCGTTTGCCTTCGGTGTACGAAAACTCGGTGTACGGGCCGTATTTGATATCGTAGGTGCACGGGGCGAAGCCTGATTCGGACCAAATCTCTCCGGTTGCATCGTAGACGGACAGGGTCGACGTAAATACATAACGGCCGACTTTGCCGCTCAGGACATCGACGGCGTTTTGCGCATCGGTCGGGCCGTAGCAGATCTGGTCGTAAACGAGGTCGTAGGACTTGCCTTCCAGAGCGGACGCGAGCGAGTCGCGGTCGAGGCGGTCGACGGTCAGACGCGTAACACGATCACCGAAGGAGTCCTCGCTTTGACCGCGGGTTGCGACGGTGACGTCGATGCCCTGTTCCAACAAGGATTCTACGAGATGCTTGCCAAAAAAGCGGGTGCCGCCAAGGACGAGAGCGGTTTTCTTCATATGTATCCTCTCCTTTTTCTGGGTGGTATTTCCATTGTACCATTAGAAGTGAATGTTGTGATAAGATCAATTTGTAAGTATTTTACGTTGAAAATGGGGAGAGATACCCGATGAGTCGTGAAGTTGATCAGGAATTTAACGGGACATTTACCGAGGGTGACGTCGAACGGCACAAGCCGTGGACGATGTTGCAGGATTGGGAGAATCTGTGCTTCTTGCATTATGCGTTCGACCCGGAGGCGTTGCGTCCGCACATTCCCAAGGGGATGGAGTTGGACGTGTATGAAGGTCGAGCGTACGTCTCGGTGGTGCCTTTTTATATGAAGCGGATTCGACTGCGTCTTGAGCCGGACTTTCTCTCGATGCACTTTGGCGAGTTGAATTTGCGGACGTATGTGGTGGTGGACGGTCGTCCGGGGGTGTATTTCTTCAGCATTGATGCCGACTCTTGGTTGGGGTCGGTGATGGCGAAGTTGATGTACCATCTGCCCTATTACGATGCGAGTATCTCGTTGGAGGAAAATGACGGGGTGTTTGAATTCCACAATGTGCGCGGGGGCGACGGTCCGGCGGCGAACTTCTCGTGTACGTACCGTCCGACGTCCGATGTGTTTATGGCGGAGGCGGGGTCGCTTCATGCATGGTTGACGGAGCGCTTCTCTCTGTTCTCGACTGATGAGCAAGGGTCTGTGTTCCGTGGAGATATTGAGCATGGGAAGTGGCCGTTGCAGCATGCAGAGGTGGAGATTCAGGAGAACCAACTGTTTGAAGCGGCAGGTCTGCCCCAGCCGTTGGAAGGTCCGAAGGCGTACTTTGCGAAGGAGATCGTGACGCATTGCTGGCCGTTGGAGCGGATTAAGTAAAAAGAAAAACCTCGGTCACCAGACGGTGCCGAGGTTTTTTTTACTTGCGGCTGAGGCCGACAGCTTGTTCGACTTTGTCGAGGGTGGCGTTGGCGACTTCGTTCGCTTTGGCGGCACCTGCGTCGAGGATGTCGTCGAGTTGGGACGATTCGACGAGGTTGTGGTAGCGCTCTTGGATCGGTTTCAGTTCGGAGAGGACGAGCTCGGCGAGGTCGCCCTTGAGCGCGCCGTAGGTCTTGCCGGAGTACTCGGCTTCGATCTCCTCCAACTTGCGGCCTGCAAGCAGCGAGTAGATGGAGAGCAGGTTCGAGATGCCCGGTTTGTTTTCTTTGTCAAAGCGGATCGCGTTGTCGGAGTCCGTTTGCGCGCGCTTGATTTTCTTCACGATGTCCGCTTCCGAATCGAGTAGCGACAGGAACGACTGCTGGTTCGGGTCGGACTTGGACATTTTTTTCGTCGGCTCTTGCAAGGACATGATGCGTCCGCCAACGCTTGGCAGTTGGATGTCCGGGATGGTGAACACTTCGCCGAAGCGGTTGTTGAAACGCTGTGCCAAGTCGCGGGTCAACTCGATGTGTTGCTTCTGGTCGTCGCCGACCGGCACGACGTCCGTCTGGTAAAGCAAGATGTCGGCAGCCATCAACGGCGGATAGGTCAAGAGACCTGCCGGGATCGACTCTTCACGACCGCGTGCTTTGTCTTTGAACTGAGTCATGCGTTCCAGTTCGCCGACGTAGGAAATCGTCTGCATGATCCAGCCGAGTTTGACGTGCGCCGCAACGTCGGACTGAACGAACAGGACGACTTTTTCCGGATCGAGGCCGATGGCGACGTACAGCGCCGCGAGACTGCGGGTGTTGCGACGCAGGTCGGCCGGGTCTTGCGGGAGGGTGATCGCATGCTGGTTGACGATACAGAAAAAGCAATTCTCTTGCTCTTGCAACGCGAGGAACTGCTTCATCGCACCCAAGTAGTTGCCCAGCGTAATCATGCCACTGGGTTGAATCCCGGAAAAAATATTTTTCATGACACTCGCCTCCATCTTCTCTGCTCTCCGTTTTTCGGTGTGCCTGCGGGCTTCTGATGCGGCTTATTTGCCGTCGAAGAGTCCGCCTTTTTTATGTTGCTTGGTGACTTTCATCGCTTTGGCCTGAATGTCTTTGTCGGCGCGTCCGAGGCCGCGTTGGCCTGCGCTCTTGGCTTTCTTGGCTTCGACGAGTTTGCGCATCATATCAATGTTTTTGTCTTGGTCGCTCATGGTGTCGGTTGAGCCTCCTCGTTTATTCGTTCGCCATCTCGCGGGCGCGGGCATTGGTGGCTTCGACTGCACCTTGCATCATTTCAGAAAAACGACGCTCGTCCATCACGCGAAGCCCCGCTGCCGTCGCACCGCCCGGCGTTGTCACACTGTCTCGCAAATCGGCAGGGTCTGCGCCCGTTTTCAGCATCGCCGCCGATCCGTAGATCATCTGGGCGACCATGCGGCGCGCTGTTTCCGGTGCCATGCCGTATCCTTGTGCCGAAAGTTCCAGCTCCTCGACCATTCGATAGAGAAACGCCGGAGCACTGCCGGTAATGGCGGTGAGATCGTGTACTTGTTGTTCTGTGCATTCTACCGCTTCGCCGATTCCTGCGAGGACCATGTTCAGCACGTCGCGCTGCTTGTCCTCGACGTGTCGTCCGCAGGTGAACAGGGTGATCGACTCTCCGATGCCCGCTGCGGTGTTCGGCATGATCCAGACGACGGGCGTGCCTGCGGGAAGCGTTTCTTCAAGCAGTCCGATTCCAATCCCGGCGGCGACGGTCATCACCAACTGGCCCTTGATGTAGGGTGCGAGTTGAGTCAGCACATCGCGATGGTTCTGCGGCGGCATCGCAAGCAACACGACATCCGCTTTGGCAACAGCGTCTCGCCAATCGGTGGTGACGCTGACGCCGTATTGGTCGCGCATCGCGTGAAGCCGCGCAAGGTCTGAGCGGTTCGCGACGACGATCTCCTCTATGTAGTCCTTCTGTGTACGCAATACACCGGCAAAAATCGCTTCCGCCATTCGTCCTGCGCCAATGAACAAGATCCGTTGCTTCCTCACTGATCTTCCTCCCATCATACTGGCATCATTATACTTTGCAATCTCGCAGAAAAAAAGTCTCTAGTTGAATCTGTAACTGTTCTTTGACCTGCGCAAATTGCGTCTTACGATGCCCGTTGGCGCCTGAGGGGTGGGGAAAACCGAGCAGACAGCGCTCCCGATCGAGCACGCCCTCGTCGATGAGGGTCGCGAGAATGTCCGCGACGCTTTTTCCTAACGGGATGAGGAGCGGGTTGTGCGTGAGTTGCTTCCATTCATGCGGAAACTTCTCATAGGCGTAGGTTTTCAAGATGGGAGTCGACGCAATCTGCGGTGTGTGTCCGGTGTAGTTGCGGCCTTTGACGAACACGGGGTCGTGGATCAGCGACGTGGTATGCAGCAAGTCGCGCCGGTCTGAAAAAAGGTGGGCTGCCGTTGGGACGCCCACTTTTTCAGGAAGCCCGAGGTCGTCCAGCATCTCGATGACGTTCTTGCGCATCGTGCCTGCAAGTCCGGCAACTTCCTTGGCGCGGCGGGCGATCTCGTCGAGGGAGAAGGTTTGGGCTTGCAGGTCATCGCGCACCTGACGAAACGAGAGCTCCATCTGCTGCCAGCCCGGCGTGATGCCGACGATGCAGACTTTGGCCGCCGTGTTGATGTAGTCGTTGTGCGGGGCGTAGTAGATCTCCACACTTCCCTGCTGTTGAAGTCGAAACGCCGGCGTCAACAAGTCCTCCTGCCGCAGCTTGCCGTGAGCGGGCAACGCTTCGATCTTCGGCAAAAAACGCTCCAGTCGGTACGTCATCATGTTGATGCCTCCCAACATTTCCAAGTACATGGATTGTAGCACGGAACGGACATACTTTCACTGTCAATTCAAATGGAAAGACAGGGATGCAGAATGAACAAACACGACATCGTTGAAGAAATTCGCAACCACTCCCTCCGTCTCGACTCGCACGACGATCTCGATGAGTTGGTGGATGCAATTGGAGATGCGCAGATCGTGATGCTGGGCGAAGCGTCGCACGGGACTTCGGAGTTTTACAGCTTGCGGATGGAGCTGAGTAAGCGCCTCATCGAACGCAAGGGGTTCAACTTCATCGGCGTCGAAGGCGACTGGCCCTCTTGCTACAGCCTCAACCAATACGTAAAAAACACCTCCGGCGCACCCGGTTCCGTGCGCGAAGCTGTCGGTGCCTTCAACCGCTGGCCGACGTGGATGTGGGCGAACCAAGAAGTGATGGAACTCGGGAAGTGGATGCGCGGGTTCAATGCGAACCGCGACGAATCAAAACGCGTAGGCTTCTACGGACTGGATATGTACAGCCTGTGGGAGTCGATGGAGGAAGTCTTGAAGTATCTGGAGGAGACGAACTCCCCCGAGCTGTTCAAAGCGAAGCGTGCGTTCGCCTGCTTCGAGCCCTACTCGCGCGAAGGACAGACGTATGGCATGGCGGCGGCGTATCTGCATGAAACGTGCGAGGAGGAAGTCGTCAAACTCCTGACTTCGTTGCAAGAGCGCCGTTTCAACGGACGAGTGGAGAGCGAAGCGGAGTTGAGTGCCGAGTTGAACGCGATGGTCGCGGTGAATGCGGAGCGCTACTACCGCTCGATGGTGCGCGGCGGCAACGACTCGTGGAACATCCGCGATACGCATATGGTCGAGGCGTTGAACCAGTTGATGCGCTTCCACGGCACGGGGGCGAAAGCGATCATCTGGGAGCACAACACGCACATCGGCGATGCACGGGCGACCGATATGGCAAGCGAAGGCATGGTCAACGTCGGGCAGTTGGTCCGCGAGCAATACGGGCGCGAAAACTGCTATGCGATCGGATTCGGTACTCACCGCGGCACGGTCATCGCCGCTCGCGAATGGGGCGCTCCCCTGCAAGTGATGCCCGTCCCCAAAGCGATCCATAATTCCTGGGAAGACTTGATGCACAGAGCAGGAGCTCACAACCAAATTCTCTTCCTCGGGCCGGAGAATCCCCTGTTCCAAACCACCGTCGGGCATCGTGCGATTGGCGTGGTCTACTACCCTGAGTATGAGCGCGGGAATTATGTGCCGTCGAATATGGCGGAAAGGTACGATGCGTTTGTGTATGTAGATGAAACGAAGGCGTTGCGTCCTGTGGTGGTCGAAGAAGTTGTCGTCTAAATGACTCTAGCAAAAAAAGACGCGTTCCCTTCGTGAGGGAATGCGTCTCTTTTTATGAGGCTTCTGCGGTTTTTTTGGATTTGCCTGCGAAGCCGAAGCGGATGACGAGCATGAGGATGACGCTGAGGCTGCTTGCGATGTACATCGGGAGGTACGAACCGGTGTCGGTGCCGTTTGCGATGCCGTGGACGGTGGAGAGCAGGTAGAGAATCGGGCTTGCCATGTGGAGTTTCTTCCATGCTTTCTGTCCGATTTTGGTTCGCAATTCGGTGGTGACCATTGTGAAGAGAAGCAGGTAGCCCGCGATGATGCCAAATGCCATCGGGATCGGTTCCAAATGCGAGGTGAACGGGATGAGCAGTTCGGACCACGAGTAGTTCGAATAGCTGTCAAACGCGAGCAAGATCAGGTGGACCAGCACCAGATACAGCGACCAGCGCGCCATCGAGACGTGGGCGGCAGCGGCGATCGGAGCCGGTTTGCCCTGTTTGGTGCGGATGGATTGGTAGAGACCGACGAGCACGGAGAGGGTCAGCAGCACGTAGCCGCCGATGCCCGCCGACCGAGTTAAGGTCCAAGCGTCAACCCAAGCGGGCAAGCTGACGTGGTAGAACGAAAGTATCGTGTTCACGGGGAGACCTCCTTATTTTACAAATTGCACGTTTCGAGTGTGGTGGACGACGACGCCCTGTTGGTTTCGACGACGCAGGAAGTCTGCGCCTCGTTCGGGGCCGAGAAACAGTACGGTTTTGGCCCAGACGTCTGCTTGGACGGCGGTCGGGGCCGTTACGGTGGCCGTTGCAATCGCAGACGTGGACGGACGGCCGGTTGTGGAATCGAGCAGGTGATGTTGCCAGATACTGCCCTGCTGCCAGCGGCGTTTGACGGTGGAGGAAGTCGCCAGAGCCCCCGATGACATCTGCAAGCTCGCAACGTCCCGGTCAGGTGCGAACGGGTCCTCAACTCCGATGTTCCACGGTTCCTTCGTTTGACCGAAGACGCGCAAGTCACCGCCTGCATTGACGAATCCGGCTCCGAATCGGCGCAGATGTGCGACGGCACGGTCAACGGTCCAACCTTTGGCGATGCCTCCTAAATCGAGTTGGGCGTGAGGTTGGAGGGAGATCGTTTTGTGTTTGGCGTTCAGGTGAAAAGGAAGACCGGGTGCGGTGAGCAGGGCTTCGCTTTTTTTCATGGGTTGCGGTTGGAGCTTTTCAAAGGAAAGATCGTAGCCTGCCGTTTGCAGATGGCGAAGCAGACCGGGGTTGAAGATTCCGTCTGTGTCGTGGTAGGCTTCCTCCGCTGCGATGAGGAGGTCGCAGAGCAACGTCGAGACGGGGAACCAGTTCTCCGCCCGATTGGTTTGCGCCGCCATTTCGTTGAGGCGGGACAACTCGCTGTCGGGACGGAAGCGGGAGCAGGTGTCCTCGACTTGTTCGAAGAGGAACTGCACGTCGGTCATCAGCGCGGTGAATTCAGAATCTTCCATAGAATTTGCGGGGAGGAAGCAGATTTCCACGTTGGTGTTCATGGCGCGAAAGGAAAAATTCTGTTGGGTCATGTCGGTCTGCCTCCTTTTTCTCAAGACCCGTGCGTACGGGTGTTGTTGCCTCCGCCTCGGTTCGGTCGGGTGAAGCCGGACGAGCCTTGGGAGTTGTTGCTTCCAAAGTTTTGACCGGGATCGATGGTCCTGTCATCGCCGCCGATGTAGCCGTCGGTGCCGTTCAAACCGTCGTCGATCGTCGAGCCGTTGGGATCGGGTGTGCTTTGATTTCCGTTGACATTTTCTTTTTCGTTGATCGCAGTTTGATTGTCGTTATGGTTGACGTTCGCCGTCGTGATCTGCCCCGTCAAGACGGAGACGAGGGCGACGCTGCCCAGGCGGATGATCCAAGGGACCCATTGTTTCGGTTTCATGTATTCGTCACTCCTTAGAGGTTTTTGGTTGTGTTGGGGTGTTGACTTCAGTATGGGGGAGAAGAATTTGATTTTTCTTTGTGCCCAACAAAAAAAGACCCCACTTCTTCGCGAAGGGGGTCTCTTTTCACATCTTCGTCACAGACGTCTACCGCTTGTCCCGAATCAACCACTTCTGCTTGATCTTCAAATATCGTTCCATGTCATGAATGAAGTGCAAGAGGGCGGCGCGATTCTCAAACTCATGCCGGTTCTGGGGCAGGTCTGCTTTTTTGAACTCGTCTTGGAGGCGGGCCAAGGAGTCGAGGCGGCCTTGGGTCATCTCCCGCGTACCGGGGGCGATGTGGACCGACATCTCGTCAAGGTAGTCGGCGATCTGACGGCCTTGTTCGTAGGAGCCTTCCAAGGGCGAGAGGGTCAGCATAATCCGCTGGATGATCTCAAACTGGCGACTGCGCATGAGGAAGTACGCATAATAGCCGGTCTCCTCGCGGAGCACGTGGTTTTCAATATCCTCCAACGCCAGCTTCAACGCATCGCGCAAGATGTCCACCGTTTCCGTGATCTCGCGCCCTTCCCAATCGGTCGCACCCTCCCGCAAGAAGCGTGCAATCTGTTGAAAAATGCTCTTGAAGTTTCCCTCGATTTGCTTTTGCAGCCGCACCAGTTCTTTCTCGCGGTTTGGCATGTAGGAATTCATCAACAACGCCGCTCCGATCCCGACGGCGACCAGTTTCAATTCGTTGAGCACCATCGACACGCCGACGTGCTCCGACATGAACATATGCAGGATGATGACACACGCGGTGAGGACGCTGCCTTGCACTTTCAACATCACCGACGTCGGGATGAGGAACAGCAAGATCAGCCCGATGACCCACGGGTGGAACCCGAACAGGTGAAACGCGAGCACCGCAAAGGCGATCCCGATCAAGCACGCAACGAAGCGCTCCCACGCATCGCGAAAGGAACGCTTCACCGTCTCCCGCAAGCAGAGCATCGTCAAGATTCCGGCAAACGAGTAGAACTCCAATCCAAGATAGGAAGCGACATAGATGGACAGTGCGCTGCCCACTGCCGTTTTGATCGTGCGAAACCCGATTTTCATGGGCTTTGAGGTCCTCCTTTTTTCATCCACTCACAGGATGTCCTCAAACAAAGAGGCCAACACTTCCGGAGCACGTTTTTTGAAATGCTCATAGCTGTGCTCCCCGTCCTCCACCACTCGGAATCTTGCCTGTGGGAACTTCTGTTTCAAGATCTCGTAGACAGATCGGTTCGAGCCGAGGAAGATCTGCGCGATCTCCTCCTCGCCCTTGCCTTCCTGCGCTCCACAATCCAAGTAGACGTTTTCCAGAAGCGACAAGTCGGAGTCCCGCACGAAGTCCTCTATGCCTTCTTGGTTGCGGTAAAACGCATTGGAAAACCCGGCGATCCGTTTGAAAATGTGCGGGTACGCACAGGCCGCATACATCGAAATCGAACCGCCTGACGAAATCCCCGCCATCGCCGTCGAGTTTTCAAGAGTCCGATACTTCCGGTCGATCAACGGTTTCAAGTCCTGCACGATGAAGTCGATGTACGCTTCTCCCTTGGCGGGCAACGTACACGCCTCTCCCAAGATGCGCTGACTGAACTCCCCGTGTGCCCACGCATAATAGTCGATAATTCGCTGTTCGCCCGGTACGGAGTCGATGCCGACGACGATCATCTCCACGCCGTGCGTATCAAAATACGCTTCCAAGCCCAGAGACACTCCACCCGTTGCGTCTGCATCGTGAAAGAGGTTTTGCCCGTCATGCGCATAGAGAACCGGATAGCGCCTGTCTCCCGCTTCGTAGCTTTTCGGCAGGTAGACGCGAATCGTTCGTTCTGCCTCATGAGTCGGGATCGGCACAGAAAATTTTTCAACCATCCTTTCCACTCCCCTCGTATTGCCGTCAACTTCATTGTAAACCTGTGGACTACAAGTTGGAAGACTTTGCTTTTTTATCGCAACGCTTGGGCGGTGGAACGAATGAGGCGGGTCAATTGGGTCGCCATGTATTTCGGCGAGTACGGCCTGTCTTGCCCAAGCCACCACGCGATCATCCCCGTGTGTGCCGAGGCGATGTAATGCAGGAAAAAATCGAACGGCACCGCCAACTCCCCTTGCGGTTGCAGCAGGTCTTGGCGTCCCTTGAGCGAGTCGATCATGACTTTTTCCAGATAGAACTGGAAACGCGGGAAGCCTTTCTCGCTGAGCATCACCTGATAGAAGTCGCCGTTCTGCTCGACGTGTTCGAAGAGGGAGATCAGCGTCGGCGAGATGTCGTCCTTCAGCGGAATCGGCTCGGGGGTTTGAAAGCAGGCGCGCAGTTCGTCCAACACTTCCTTGGCCGTTTGGCGGAGCAAGTCTTCCTTGTCTTGGTAGTGCAGGTAAAACGTCGAGCGGTTGAGCGCCGCTCGGTCGGTGATGTCGCGGACGGTGAGGCGTTCGTATCCTTTTTCTTCAATTAAGGTGACCAAAGCTTCGCGCAAGAGTTGGCGAGAGCGTTTGATGCGGGCGTCGAGTTTTTCTTCCAAAGTTCCGTCCTCCTGTCGGGTCTGTCAAAGTGAATACCTACTCTTATATCGCAAAATCAACATGGTGTCTATCTGTTGTTTATTTCGCAGTTGCTCGACAGATTGAGGAAATCTGTTGTTTATTCGACATTTCGCCGGATTCTGTCGGTTGTAATTAGGGACACGAAACTTATAATAAAAATAAAAATGTAATCCATTATCGTTGTAGGAGGAGGAAGACAATTTCATGGAATCGAAACAAGTAGCCCAAACACGCGGTGCCAGTTTCATCCCGCCGCTTGAGGAGTTTAACACCGAAGAGAAGCGGGCGAACCCGTTTCCGATCTTGAAAACGCTGCGCGAGAACACGCCGTTGCGATTCGACGAGACCTACGGAACGTGGGACGCGTTTCTCTACGAAGATTGCGTTCGCATCTTGAAAGACCCGAAGACCTTCTCGTCCAATTTCAACCGCGACAACACCAATACGGAAAACATCATCACCGTTGATCCGCCGCGTCACCAAGATTTTCGCGAGTTGGTGAACGGCGTGTTCACACCGAAAGCGGTTGCCGATGTGGCACCGCGCATCTACGAGATTCTGAATTTTTTGCTCGATGCGGTGCAGGAGCAAGGTCGCATGAACACCGTGTACGACGTCGCGGCTCCGTTGCCGGTGATGGTCATCGCGGAACTGCTCGGGATTCCGACGACAGACCGCCTGTATTTCAAGGAACTGTCCGACACGCTGGTTACGGGAGTGACCGACAGTTCCGAAGAGACCTACAAACGCGTGCAGGCACAGCGTCTCCATGCCCGTGACACGTTGAACGACTACTTCCGCCAGCACTTGCAGATGCGCAAGGAACAGCCGACGGAAGATTTGATCTCGGTGCTCTGGTATGCGAATGCCGAGAAGCAGGTGTTGGATGAAGATCAGATTCTGCGCTTTTTGACCACGTTGCTGGTCGCCGGGCACGAGACGACGACGAACCTCATCACCGCGATGGTTCGCGTGTTGAGCGAGCAACCGCAGTTCCAAGAGCGTCTGCTGGAAGAACCGCATCTCATCCCGGGCTTTGTGGAAGAAACGCTGCGCTTCTACCCCTCCGTCCCGCGTCTCACCCGTCGGGCCACGATGGATGTGGAACTTCGCGGGCAAGTGATTCGCGAGGGCCAGTTGGTCAACGTCTGGATGGCGTCGGCG
The DNA here is from genome assembly GCF_016722965.1 of Tumebacillus amylolyticus. Lineage (NCBI taxonomy): Bacteria > Bacillati > Bacillota > Bacilli > Caryophanales > Alicyclobacillaceae > Tumebacillus > Tumebacillus amylolyticus. The sequence continues at coordinate 1,080,761 of NZ_JAEQNB010000001.1, read as the reverse complement.
AACCGTGACGGCGCGAAGTTTGCCCATCCGGATGTGTTCGATCCGACCCGCCATCCGAATGCGCACATCACGTTTGGATTCGGGAACCACTTCTGTCTCGGGGCACCGCTTGCGAGATTGGAAGCGCAGATTGCGTTGGAGACGATTTTGAGACGATTGGGCAACATCGCCCTCGTGGAGGGTACCAAAATCGAGCCGACGCCCTACCCGCTTTTCACAGCGGTCAAAGAATATCCGGTTACTTTCGAAGGGAGATCGATCTAAATGTGCGGAATCACCGGTTGGTTGGATTGGCAACGTGATTTGACGGAGCAAGGAACTTTGGTAGAAGCAATGGCCGACACGCTGAAACGTCGCGGGCCGGATGCAGGCGGCGTCTGGTTGGCACCGCGCGTGGGTTTGGCGCACCGCCGTCTGATCGTCATCGACCCGAACGGCGGGGTTCAGCCGATGGTGCGCAAGTTGGGTGAACGCACGTACGCGATTACATACAACGGCGAGCTGTACAACTTCCGCGAACTGCGCCAGGAGTTGGAGACGCGGGGGCATGTGTTTGAATCGCGTTCGGATACGGAGGTGCTGCTGCGTTCTTACATCGAATGGGGTCCGGCTTGTGTGGAGAAATTCAACGGGATCTTCGCGTTTGCAATTTGGGATGAGAACGAGCAGACGTTGTTCCTCGGACGTGACCACCTCGGGGTGAAGCCGATGTTCTATGCACAGCGCGGGAGTTCGTTCCTGTTCGGGTCGGAGATCAAAGCGCTGTTGGCCAATCCGCTCGTCAAGCCGGAGTTGGATCAAGACGGTTTGACGGAGTTGCTCAGCATGGGAGTTTTCCGCACGCCGGGGCATGGTGTGTATCGCGGCGTGTCTGAACTTTTGCCGGGGCATACGCTCCTCGTCACTCGCAATGGTGTGCGGGTCACCCAATATTGGAAGTTGGAAAGCCGGGAGCATACGGCGGATTACGCGACGACTGTCCAGCAAGTACGAGAACTGTTGGAGGATGCTGTCACCCGCCAACTCGTGTCCGATGTTCCGATCTCCACGATGCTTTCGGGCGGTCTCGATTCCAGCGGTGTCTCGGCGATTGCAGCTCGTGCGTTCCGTGAAGAGGGTCGTCAGCTCGACACCTACTCCCTGCAATTCGTGGACGAAGACCGCGACTTCAAAGCCAACCCCCTGCACCGCGACCTCGACGCCCCGTGGGCGAAAAAAGTGGCGGACTCGTCCGAGACGAACCACCACATCATCTTGCTCGACTCGCCGGAGTTGCTTCAAGACATCTACGAGCCGATGCGCGCCCGCGACTTGCCGGCGACGGGAGATATCGAGACTTCGCTGTACACCCTGTTCAAACGAATGAAGCCGGACGTCACCGTCGCTCTATCCGGTGAATCGGCGGACGAAGTGTTCGGCGGGTATCCGTGGTACTACGTGCAGGAGATGCGCAATGTGAATACGTTCCCGTGGATGGCGCTCGGTGGGGGCAACATCTATGATTCGATGCGTGGCGATGTGCTGGCACGGATGAATTTGGCGGAGTACAAAGCGGAGCGTTACCAACAGGCGCTCAGCGAAGTCCCGCGTCTGGCGGGCGAATCGGCAGAAGATGCGCGGACTCGGGAGATTTTTTACCTGAACATCACCCGCTTCCTCTCCTACATGCTCGACCGCAAAGACCGCATGAGTATGGCGGCGTCTCTGGAAGTGCGCGTGCCGTTCTGCGACTACCGACTGGTGGAGTACATGTGGAACGTGCCGTGGGAGATGAAGTTCCACGGCGGCGTGGAAAAAGGCTTGCTGCGCGATGCGTTCTCGCATGTGTTGCCGGAGGATGTCGTCCGCAGACGCAAGACTGCGTATCCTGTGACGCACAACCCGAATTACATCAACGGTGTGCGGGCGAAAGTGCGTGAAATCGTGGAGGACAGCTCGTCGCCGATCTTCGACTTGTACGACCGCGAGCAAGTCCGCAAGATGGCGTACTACGACGGGCCGGTGGGTTCGGGCTTCATGTCGGAGAAGAATTACTACGACCACATCATTCAAGTGGACGCTTGGATGCGGGAGTACAAGATTTCGCTGGTATAGGATTGGAAAAAGAGACAGTGGGACGCTTCGGCGGCCACTGTCTTTTTTAGTTGCGCTTGCGGTACTATTGAGATAGCGCAGAGGAGGAGTCATACGTGGAAGGTATGTTGGAGAAAGTTGGCGAGCAGTATGTGGTGCGGTTTGAACGGAAATTGAAGCACCCGGTGGAGCTAGTCTGGGCGGTGCTTACCGACCCGGAGAAGTTGGTGCAATGGTTGGCAAAGGCAGACGTTGAGCTGGTTGCCGGTGGGAAGTACGAGCTGCGGTTTCAGAACACAGACTCTGTGATGCTCGGCGTTGTACAACACGCAGAAGCCCCGAACTTGCTGGTGTACACGTGGTGTAACGAAGGCGACGAAAAAGCCACCGTGGTCCGCTGGGAGTTGGAAGCGACGGAGGACGGCACCCTGCTGGTCTTGACGCACACCTTCGATAAACCCGATGCACTCGCCTCGTTCATGGCAGGGTGGCATGTGCATCTGGACATCCTGTCTTCGATCCTCAACGACATCCCAATGGAATGGCCATGGCAACGTTGGGAAGAGTGGAACAAGCACTATCAGCACACTCTTTAGTTTCTATAACCATCAAAAAAAGCACCGGAGTCAATGATACCCGGTGCTTTTTTTGAATTTGATATATTATCTACGGTCAGCAAAATATATTTCTCCATGTCCTTGACTTGGTGACTCAGCACTATGCACTGTCGTAACGCTATTTCTAATTATCATTTCTACTGAAGACGCAGAGTTTTCAGGGTACTTCTCTATTAGTACCGCGGCCACTCCCGAAACGATTGCTGCTGAGTAAGAGGATCCAGAATCGGTGGTCAAACCGTCACGTTTCCGGAAATCCAGAGATGTCACATCGACCCCCATCGCGACAAGATCTGGTTTATTGGGTTGCAAATCGGAGGACCCCCGACTTGAAGTAACAGATATTGTATCATCCTCATGTTCCATCGTCCGCTGTGCATTCACGGAACCGACAGTTATTACGTCTTGACTGAGCGCAGGATATAAGATCGTATTCTCTTTTGGCCCATCATTTCCTGCTGAACAAATAATAACTGTCCCCATATCCCTGAGTATTTTTAAGTCCTTATAAATAGGGTCTTCGTCTACATTTAAGTTGAAATAACTGGAATCCATTCCTATGGAAATATTCACAACTCTTATGTTCTGTTTTTCTTTGTTGTCGATGATCCATTCTATCCCCTTTTGTAAGGTTTTCGCATCTGTTTTTCCATTTTCGTCTAGAACTTTAGCCACAACAAGTTTGCTATTCTCAGCCAAACCCTTTAGCTTTCCATTGGCTCCGATGATCCCAGCAATAAATGTACCGTGCCCATAATCATCATACGGAGCTTCCTGACCTTTTACAAAATCCTTAAATAATACGACTTTGTCTCTAGGAATGTCATTATGAAACTCAATTCCAGAGTCAAGAATGGCTACTGTTACACCTTTCCCTGTAAATTCCTTGTACTCGTTCTGATCGAGACCAAGGTATCTTCTGATTTCCATGTTCTGAGCAGTCATTTCTTTCCCATCCTTGGAAAATGCAAAGACTGTCCATGCACTAGTTCCCACGATCAGCACAAACACGAGTGCGGTACCTAATATTGTTAGGAATGATAGTTTCGTCTTCACCATTCCCCATCCCCTCCTTTTAATAGGAAGACAGCAAACACTCATAATAGAGCTGCATCAGATTTGGCCATGTTGTTGCGTTACTGTTTGAATCAGTAGAATCACTTGACGGGAAAATAGATTTCAAGTATTCCCTTACTTCCTGCCGTTGCACATCATTGAATTGATTTCGACTCTTAAGAACTTGCACTGCCTCGCACGTGGAGACGATATCGGGCAAATCAGCAGCAACTTTTGATTTGTAGGCCCCCTCAATTTTCAATTTATTCAACGTTTCCATTACCTTCGAAATTATCTCCTTTGAATGTTGGTTCTCATACCCAACACAATTGATCAGATTATATACTTTGTTCACCTTCATCGTGTTGTAGATTTGCTGATCATTGTCTAGACTTTCTATTAACTCGACAGTCTTTTTATTTAGATCCGTCGGTATTTTCTCATGCAGCAAGGACAAAATCTTGAAACCCGTATCGAAAGTATTCAAACTTTCACCGTATTTCGTAGGATCCACAACATCATAGTCTTGCAAATAACGAACTACTGCCTGAGAGATTATACTGGTATCTTTCAGCTCCATCCCCATGGCTTGGTAACTTAATACCAGACAATAGATGTTATCCAGTTTGTTATATCCACTGATTGAACTGTTCTCTTCTACCTGAGTCTGGTAGGTATTTTCAAGAAAATGAGTCATTGCTTTTTCGTCAAATGCATAGCCAAACTTTTTAGCTAATGCAATTCCGTAATAATTTTCTCGCATATTCTCAGATACGACTCCATTTTTGTTATAGCCAGTAGAGGACATATCTTTTACATAGGCTTTAACTTGATCGAGAAAAGGAAATGGGTAATCGAATTTTTTGTAAACAGCCATCGCCTTAGAAACAATTAATGGTTCAACAATAAACTCTTTGCCATCTTTGTCATAACTACTATTTCGCAAGGAGTCATCCAGCATTGCTTTTGGAACTTGATAAGACGTACCGAAAAACTCGTTGACTGTGATCATTTCGTGTACATAAAGAATAGCGGACATGTCACTTGGGTGTATGTATCCTGTAGGATTCTGGTTGAGCTCCGTGAGCCAATTACTTCGATCTACGAGCTGACCTTTAAAATCGCTTGCAGTATATCCAAGTTCTTTCAAAATCGAAATCAGTACTGCCCCCTTCCCCATGGACTCGATCGGTTTATGCTCAGGAAAATTCTCATCATTGTTATAGAGCTGTAGGCATTTATCTACAATTTCTTGCTTTTTATCAAGGGGTATACCCATCGTTTTTAAGGTTGAAATAACTTCAAGAGTTGTGCTCAACTTTCCTGTAACATCTTCGTCTTTGCTGGAAAAATAGAATAGATGATCCACGTCATCATAATGACCCATCAGTTCATCTACATACTTTCCCTTGTCACTATCACCGAGTTCTAAGCGATTAGCAATACCAGCTTGGTAATTATTCCGCATCACTTCCGGAATGCTTTCCGTTTTCTTTGAAATATTCAAGTCTTGAGTAAACTTCTCCAATTCACTGACAGGTAATGGTTGTCCAAGCTGGTCCATAATATCCAACGTCCAATATAAAGTATACAAATTAACAGAAGAGTCAGAAAGTCCAATGTTGCTGAACTGAATCGGGATTTGGTTCTCATAGTAGGACATACCCACTAGTTTTTTTACAAGTTCTCGGTTGACAATCGTAGATTCTATAGAAGTCGAGGTCAAATTAACATCCACGTCACTCATCTCTGCATAAGCCGGGAAAAGAGAATCCTTAAGGGCAAATCCAGTCCCTAGCATAGCTATGAATGCCACAGATGCAGCAACGGTTATTCCCTTTTTTCTGTACATCGTCATACACCCCTATCAAAATAAACTAACATACTGCTGCAAGATGAAGCAGCAGTATGTTAGTTTTGTTAAAAAGATTTTCAATCAAAAAATATCTTTCTACCAGATGCTGGTCGATGCGTATGCATTTGCAGAAATATGGTTGCCGCCTACCGTTGCGATCGAGCTCGCACTGTGTTCATAGTTCGTGATATTCGGAGCGGATACAACGAAATCACCATACGATTTGTTGTAGTAGTTGTAGGTACCTTTATCCGGCCATTTAATGCTGATGGATGCAACAGTCGGGGTCTTTGTCGAGCTAAACGTTACTGTTCCGCTGCCACTCGGGCCGGTCAAACTACCACCACCGGTCACAGCAACGCTGGACGTACTTGCTACACTATCATAGGTAATATTCAGGGTATCCGTAATCGACGAGAGAGTATCCCAATAGGTGTAGCTACCACCACTCTTGAAATATTGAACCGTACCGTAACCATTTGCGGTCAACTTTTCCGGAGAGCCGAAATCTGTGTCAGTAACCGTATCTGTAAAGTGGGTTTCAATATACCCTTTGCTCGTGTCAGTCGGGGTGTAGAGACCGGTATTCTGCCACTTCTCAACCGTTTGGGACTGTGCGGTCAGGCTATTTGCCTTTTTGAAGAAGCGATCACGGTCAGCATCGGTCTTCACATTTTTGGAATAGGTGTAAGCGAAGAGACCATTTCCGTTGTCAGCGATCAATTCAAAGTCCGGATCGTTTTTGATTTTGTTGTACAGGGCCGTACGTGCATCGCTTTGTTTCTTCGTTTCTTTAACGAATGCTTGTACATTCGGGCTCAAAAATTCTTGTGCAGTGAAACCGAAACCTTGCTTGGTAGCAAAGGATTGTTCATCTGCTGTAAGGTTCGATGCTATTGTGTTTCCATTGCCAATACCAGTTGCAAACGACGCAGTGGTAGTCCCCATCATGGTGGCGATCAGAGCAAGAGTCATGACTTTCTTTTTCATTTCCATATTCCTCCGTTTTGTAAAAAATATCCAACATTGGTTGGTATTCCAAATATTATCAATCGACTGGAAAACTGTCAACTATATTTTGGGAAATAGCTTAATTCACTGAATACGCTTTGCGTAAAAAACATACAAGGAATTAAAGTCATACTGTGTGTCATCGACTTTTTCGTTGTTCTTCTCTTCAACACAAAATATGTTATTTATTTATCTTACAAAATATGGTACACTGATGTTCACTAGTTTCCCTAGGGGGTGCTCTTTTGAAAAGGAAGTACTTATTTCTTCCTATGATGGCCTTGCTTGTTCTTCTTGTTGTTGTCTCATTCAGACTCACTGACCACCGTAGCGAAGCAACAGAAGAACAGAGCACGAGTTATGTTCTAACGCAGCCTATTGAAGCAATGATGATGGACGGAAGCACAGTACGTGTTGAAAAAGCTACCTTGGATAGCAATGGTCTTACCGTTTTCATGGATGGTTCCGGTAAAGCTCTTTCTCGTAAAGATTTTTCCATTGCTGACCTACAGGGAAAAACATATTCTTTCGATACTGAAATGGTTTCGAATACCAATGGTCATGCATGGGAAGGAAGCTTCAGTTCGTGGAGAGAGAAAATGCCACTTGGATCATTTGTAGAAATTTCTGTAGGGAATCAGAAAATTAAGCTTCAATTGGAGAAGTCCTCGTCCGGCTCGATCAATAGTTAACACAACCCAAAAAGGGTACAAAGACTAATCTTAATTAGTCTTTGTACCCTTTTTGGGATATATTAGCACACTATTCCCGAAACGGCCCCATGAACATCTTCGGGATGCTCGTTTCGAAGCGCATCAGTTTCTCCGTTCTCGGATGCACGAATGCCAGAACTCGGGCGTGCAGACCAAGTCGCGCAATCGACTTGCCCTTCGCGCCGTACTTCTTGTCGTTCACGATCGGGTGGCCGATGTCTTGCATATGGACCCGGATTTGGTTCTTGCGGCCCGTTTCCAAGTTCACCTCAAGCAACGAGTAGTTCTTGTTGGCTTTCAACAGCTTGTAATGCGTCACCGCGTGCTGCCCGCCGTTCGGGGTCGGGCTGGAATAGACCATGAGGGTCTTGGTTTCTTTCAGCCAGGAGGAAATCGTGCCTTCCTTGCGTTTCACTTGGCCTTCGACCAAGGCGATGTACGTCCGCTCTTGGACGCTCTCGTTCCAGGTGTCTTGCAGTTTTTCTTTCATCTCTTGGCTTTTCGCGAACATCATGACACCGGATGTATCACGGTCCAGACGGTGGACGACGAAGATTCGATTCTGCGGGTTGTCTCGTCGCACGTGGTCCATCAACTGGCGGTAGGCGGTCAACTGCTCCGTTTCTTTCTCCGTTGCAATCGAGAGCAGGCCGGACGCTTTCTCGATCACGATCACATCGTCGTCTTCGTACATGATGGTAACCCCGTTCATCTTCGGAGCTTCGGTGACGGGTGCTTTTTTCTCCCCGATGGAAACGGTTTGCCCCGGTTTGAGCGGGTAGTTGTAGGCGGTGACAGACTCTTCACCTACGAAAACTTGCCCGCGTGCCAGAATGGATTTGACCGAGTTCCGGCTGAGGTTGGTGATGTGTTTCAGCAAAAATGCCAGCAGTTCCGCCGGCTCTTGCACCGTGAACTGCTTGCTCGGCGCAGAATTCCCGCCGTTTTTAGGTAAGGGTTTGCCACCCTGTTTGTAAGCCTTAGTAGAAGTCTGACCTTTAGCCATGCTGTGCTCCCTCTGCCCTGTCACTTGACCCATTCCTCGACAGGGAACCTTTTTTCATTGATTTGGTACTTATCATGAACGGCCTTCGCCAGATCAATACCTTGTTGGTTGCAGAAGCTGAGCAGGTAGATCGCGATGTCCGCCACTTCCAGACGCACTTGCTCCCGCTTCTCCTCCGTCAACTTCTCCGCTGCGTAGTCGTCGTTCTCCAACCACTGGAAATGCTCCATCAACTCCGCCGCTTCAATCGCGATGCTCATCGCCAAGTTCTTCGACCGATGTCCGCCGCCCCAATTGCGGGATTCTGTGAACTCCTTCACCTGTTGCTTCAACTCCGCGACTGTCACTACTGCATCTCCACGCACGTCACTCACTGCACTCGCTCTCCCATCTGCTCCAACATGATCTTGGCTTGTCGGATGTTGTACTCCTTGTCCTCTCGCCGCAGCAAGTCCCAAACCGGCCCGACCCAACGGCGGTCGTCCATCTTGGCGAGCGCTTTTAACGCGTACTGTCGCACTTGCGGGTTGCTGTCTTCCAATCTCGGGAGCAAGTACGGAACAGACTCCGCTCGCCCGATCTTGCCAATCGCCGAACACGCCATCCGACGCGTCGTCACAGACGGCGAATTCAGCATCTCGTACAGGCGCGGCAACTCGTCCGCTTTGCCCTGCTGCCCGACGCGGTACGCTTCCTCCCCCGCCGTCATCGCCAGACGAAGCGGTTCGCCGATGCGCGGGTCGAGTTTCTCCTCCGGGAACAAGTCTCCCAGAACCCGCCCCCAATTCAAAGCTCCAAGCGTCACTTCCACGAGACTCGGGTTCTTCGCCATCTCCGGGTTGCAGATGTCACAGCACACCCGAGGACGCTCTGTCAGCGCTTGTCCGAAGTACCCAAGCACCCCTTCTCGTCGGCAGAGCGGCGAGTGCAACAACTCCATCACGCGGTTCAATTTGCCGAACCTGCGCAACTTCAACCGTTCAATCGCCGTCAACACGTCGCTTTTTCGCGATCTCATCCGCTCGATGTCCAGCCGGAAGATCACACCGTCGCCCGTAAAGTCCAAGACCTCCATCGCGCCGATGTTCTCCCACTGATGCACGAGCAGGGACAGACGGTCGTCGTCCAGCCCCGGCCAGCGCGTCATCTCGCGCCACGACCCGCGAAACACGCCGCCCTCCGAACTGTGCAGCCTCATCAACTCGAACGCCGTGTCATACTCCTGCTCCGTCGGAAACTCTCGCTTCAAAAAATAATGGTGAATCGCCCGATCCTGCTCGTTGTAGATCGTCATGCACACAGACGGCAATCCATCCCGCCCGGCACGACCCGCCTCTTGGTAATAGCCCTCGACACTCGCCGGTACATGCAGATGCACGACGTAGCGAATGTCCGGCTTGTCAATTCCCATGCCAAACGCATTGGTCGCCACGACGATCCGCACACGGCCCGCCATGAACTCGTCTTGCACCATCCGCCGCTCCTCCGGCCGCAACCCCGCATGATAAAAAGCGATGGTTTCGTTTGGCATCGCCATACGCAAATACCGCGCCACTTCCTCACACTCGTTGCGCGACGGAGCATAGACGATCCCCACGCCCTCTTGCTTTTGCAGGAAGGAAAAAGCGGCCCGGTACTTCGCTTCCTTGGTCTCTTCGCGGCGAAACACCAACGCCAAGTTCGGACGGTCAAACCCCGTGACGAACTTGCGACAGTTGACGATGCGCAGTTGAATGAGGATGTCCTCCTGCACTTCCGGCGTCGCCGTCGCCGTCAACGCGAGCACGGGAACATGCCCGAGCTTCTCCCGCACCGACCCGATTTGCAAGTAGTCCGTGCGGAAGTCATGCCCCCACTCGGAGATGCAGTGCGCTTCGTCCACCACGAGCATCGAGACGGGAATGTCCTGCAAAAGTTGCAAAAACTCCTGACTCCGCAACCGCTCCGGCGCGATGTAGACCAGTTTGAAAGCGCCGTGGCGGATGCCTGCCAGGCGGTTTTTCAACTCCTGCGGGGAGAGGAGGGAATTCAGATACGTCGCTTCGTCGATTCCGCGACGGGACAGCGCTTCAACTTGGTCGTGCATCAGCGCCACCAACGGCGAGATCACGAGCGTCACACCGGGCATCAGCAACGCGGGCAACTGGTAACAGAGCGACTTCCCCGCTCCGGTCGTCATGATCCCCAGCACATGCTCGCCCTCAAGCAACGATTGGATGATCTGCTCCTGCCCCCCGCGAAAACTCTCAAATCCAAAATACCGCTTCAGCGGCTCCCGCAGATCAAGCATCTTCGCTCTCCTCCTCTCCGGCTGACATCTCCCATTTCAAGCGTGCTTGTACCAACGCCACCGCCAACTCGCGGCCTTCGTCGTCGGGGAACGGCGACTCCACGCCCCATTTGTGAAACCATTGACGCAGCTCCAACTCCATAGCGGGCGACACATAGCGGCGCAAATCGAAGTCCGGATCGAAACCGGCCTGCCCCACCAGCGCTTCCACATCCTCGGGCTCGCTCTCCTTAACAGGGTTTTGTGCCTCCAACTCCACCGACAGAGCCAATACATACGCCAGCAAGGGAGTTCGTTCATTTAAAAGGGTCCGCATCCGCGCATAGCCCTCCTGCTCCCACGAGAGCACCTGCCCGTTCTCCACGCCAAGACTCAAAGCCAAGCGCTCGTGCGTATACCCAAGTCCCTGCGAAGCCGGCAACCCGCAGAGAACACTCATCGCAAGCTGCGGCTCGATCCGACTGAGCACATACCCAAGCTCATCCCGCACCCCTCGCGAAAAAGCACGCACTTCGTCCATGCGCTCACCCGCCGTCTGCCACAGCTCATGCCCTGCGAATTGCTCCAACCACCGCGCGACCTCGTCAAACCACGGGCCTTGCAGTTCGCTGTGAAACCGCCGCTCCTCCGGAGAGCGCCATTCCCGCTCCACCGCTTCCTGTAAAAACTGCACCACACCTTGCACCGAACGCGCAAACACATCCATCCGTTCATCACCTCATGACTTGAAGATACCTCAGTTGAGCAAAAGAGAAAAGCCCCTCTGCGAAACAGGGGCTTTTTTTCAGCGTGTGGCGATGGTGATCGAGGAGTCTACACGCCATCTGGTCCAAGGCAGGTAGTGAATTTCAAAGCGATAGTCGTAGGGGTTTATCGGAAGTTCGCGTTCATCATACGTAAACTGGTGACCTTCAACCGTCACGTACACATTCGATCTCTTCCCATGCTCCACCTTGGACGGGATGCCCGATGCCACCTCATAGTCATGGTTCCGGTAGGCAGGTACATCGAGCAGAAACAACACGAGGAAAAACCCTGCAACCAAGGAGACCAAATAAAAAACCCTTCCCTTTCGCCCATCAGGTCTCTCCACCCACATGATCCGAAAACAGATGAAACTCCCCACCATAATCGCCGTCACCATGACAATCGCCAAGTAAAAAAAGTCCTGTACCGCCGAGAAGATCAGTCCGCCCACCCCGACAAGCACGAGCAAAGCGGCGATCCCAAAATTCCGTCGGGCGTCTCCATGAAGTACGATTACTCTCACAGGTTCTCACCTCATGGATAGTCTTTCCTATTTGTATTTTTTACAATCTTGTAATGAAAATCAGGATGACAACAAGATAAAAGTTTGATAAATTCTATGTGCACCATGTTTATTTCGAACTTGCAAATAAAAATAGGGAGGCAACACCCAAATGAAAAAAGCATTTGCCCTCATCGCAGCCCTGACTGCTGTCACCGCAGTCGGAGCCACCGTCAATCAGCCGCAGACCGCGACTGCAGCAGGCACCGTGCCGCGCCCGGATCATGTCATCGTCGTTATGGAGGAGAACCATTCCTACAGCGAAGTGATCGGGAACACCACCGAAGCGCCGTACATCAACTCGCTGAAAACACTTGGGGCTTCGTTCTCGGACTCGCACGGCGTTGAGCATCCGTCTCAACCGAACTACTTCGACCTGTTCTCCGGCACGAACCACAGCGTCACCTCTGATACCTGCCCGCACACGTTCACGACGCCAAGCCTTGCATCACAACTGATTGGGGCCGGACTTACGTTTGGCGGTTACTCCGAAGACCTGCCGTACACCGGATTTACGGGCTGCTCGAACTTGAAATACTACCGCAAACACGCTCCGTGGGTGAACTTCTCGAACTTGCCGACTTCGATCAACATGCCGTTCACCTCGTTCCCAACCGACTTCACCAAACTGCCGACGATCTCGTTCGTCATCCCGAACCAAGACCACGACATGCATGACGGCACGATCAACCAAGCGGATACGTGGTTGAAAACCAACCTCGACTCCTATGTACAATGGGCGAAAACGCACAACTCCCTGCTGATCGTCCAATGGGACGAGGACGACTTCGGCACTTCGAACCAAATTCCGACCCTCTTCGTCGGCCCGATGGTCAAAGCGGGCAGCTACAGCGAGAACATCAACCATTTCAACGTCCTGAGAACGCTGGAAGACATGTACGCCCTCCCGACGGTGTCTAAATCGACCACCGCAACGCCGATCACCGACGTCTGGAACTAATCCTAGTCTTGCCGTCGCCATCGTTTCTATAAAAAAGAGACCTGCCTCCTCAGAGGACAGGTCTCCTTTTTTCTAGCCGACTACTTTCGTCAGTTGGGTCCAGACGCGGTTAAGATCCAACTCGGCGAGCTTCTCCTTGGCGGATTCCATCTTGATGGAGAGGCGGCAGTCGTTCACGGTGTGGACGAGCGGGACGTCGAGGACGATCGTCGCGAGCAACTTGCTCAGGCGGGCGATCTCTTGGTGCTCCTCGATTTTGTCCTTCATCTTGCCTTTGAGCAGATGGCGGTTCTCGATGAGGTTCTCGACCGTGCCGTACTCGTCCAGCAGTTTCTTCGCCGTTTTCTCCCCGATGCCCGGCACGCCCGGGATGTTGTCGGAGGTGTCGCCCATCAGACCTTTGAGGTCGATGATTTGCGACGGGGTCAGGCCCCACTCTTCGTACAGCGAAGCCGGGGTGTAGTAGTTCATTTCGGTGATGCCTTTCTTCATGATCGCGACCGTTACTTTGTCACGCACCAATTGCAAAGCATCGCGGTCCCCCGTCAACACCAATACGTCGTGCCCTTCGTCTGCCGCCATGTGCGACAGGGTGCCGATGATGTCGTCCGCTTCGTAGCGCTCGTCCAAGTGCTGCGGGACGCCGAGTGCGTCGAGGACTTCCTTCATCGTGTCAAACTGCGGGTGGAGCATGTCCGGCAATTCGCCGCGCGTGCCTTTGTACTGCGGGTACAGTTCACGACGGAACGTATCGCGGGACACATCCCACGCCACAAACAGATGGGTCGGCTGCATCTGCTCGACTGCTTTCAACAGCATGTTCATAAACCCAAAGACACCGTTCGTATAGACACCGCGCGACGACTGCATGATGCGACCGCCGTACGCGCTGGCAAAGTACGCACGCACGAGGAGAGACGAGCCGTCGACGACGAGAAAGTTGCTTTTATTCAACAAGGTGTTGTTCCTCCGTTCTAGTCACTCTAGCTACCATTATAGCACACCGAAAAACCCCCTTGTCTGCCAAGGGGGTTCCTTTTATTTCCCTCGATATTCGCCCTGGCGTTTCTCCAGCAAGGCACGCACGGCTTCCAGATGGTCTTCGGTCTCCGTGACGATGGCCATGTGCGACGAGACGAGGTCGAGCGCCGTACGCAAATCGGTGCGTTGGCTCTGGTAGGCGGCGCGTTTGATCAGTCGCACGGCAACCGGCGGTTGGGCGGCGATCTTGGAGGCGAGTTTGTAGGCTTCGTCCAAGACTTGCTCTGCCGGAACCACGGAGTTGACGAGGCCGATTCGCTCCGCTTCTCGGGCGTCGATCCTGTCGCCTGTCAGCAACAATTCCAACGCTTTCGCCATCCCGACGAGCTTCGGGAGAAAGTACGCGCCTCCGTCGCCCGGTACGATGCCAAGCTTCACGTACCCTTCGGAAAAACGGGCCGTGTCACTCGCGACCCGCAGGTCGCACATCAACGCCATGTCGAGACCGGCACCGACTGCATCTCCGTTGAGCGCAGCGATGACCGGCTTGTCGACTTGCTCCAAAGTCAGCGGCACCCGTTGGATGAGTTTCCACAGCGAGTTCTTGCGGGCGAGGCCGGTGGTGTAGGTGTCGATCTCGTCGTCGCCTTGGGCGAGAAAGCCTTTGCCTTCGCGCATCGCCCGCACGTCGCCGCCGGAGCAGAACGCTCGTCCCGCTCCGGTGACGACGACGACGCGGATGTCGTCGTTGTCGCGGCACTCTTCCAAGGCAGAGACCCATGCTTGGATCATCGGCACGGAGAAAGCGTTCAGCGCCTCGGGGCGGTTGAGTGTGATCGTGGCGATATGGTCCTTGACTTCAAACAGCAAGTCGCTCATGAGGTGACCTCCAAATCGTTCAAGGCGTCGAGGTTGTCCTTGATCTCCGAAGGGACGAAGAACGACGCGATGGGGTTGCTTGGTTCGACTTCGGGAATCCAGTGGCCTTCGATGCCGAGGGCGCGGGTCGTCACTTTGAAATGGGCCATCGCGATGCCGCAGCAGAGTCGGGAGGAGTTGGGGGCGCCTGCGTAGAGCGGCGCTTTTTCCTTGTAGTCTTCTGTGGCGGAGAGCGAGATGCGGCCGTCTCGATGGTACATGATGTGCCAAGGTTGTTTGTTGAACGACGACGGCGCGATCTGCACCGCTTCGATGGCGCGCAAGAACCAGTGCGGCGGGGTGATGTCTTCGAGGTAGTGAATCTCGGAGACGTCCTTGCGTTTGCCGCGGTTGGTGCTGCCGAATTTGAAGAGTCCTTCGTAGAGCGACGTCATGCCGCCCTGCTTGGCGGTTCCGATGGCGACGACGCAGAGAACTCGTTCGCTTTTGCCAAGACCTGCGATCTTGCCTGCTTCTTCGGGGCGGAAGAAACCTCCGACCCAGCAGGATTCCAGGCCGAGAGCGGTGGCGTAGAGCACGCACTGCTCGCCCATGTAGCCAGCTGCTTCGTAGAAGTGCGGTCGGTCTACGTCGGCGATGATCGCGATCAGGGCCGGGGCGTTGGTGACTTTGCCGTAGGAGCCGAGGAAGCCTTTGAAAATGCGCGAGGTCTTGTCGGTGCCTTCGATGAAGACAGCGCGGGTGTGCGACTCCGGATAGGGTTCCCAGCCGGAGTCGAGGAAGTTCAGAAGTTTCGTGCGAATCTCTGTGGAGAGAGGTTCGCCTGTATAGGAACGGCTGCTGTGACGGAGTTCGACTCCTTCGAACAGCGGGATCGCTTGTTCACGAGTTAGCGTGCGCGTTGGGTCAGACACGAGACGTGACTCCTTTCCTTCAAAGGGTATACGTCTCTAGTCTACAACAAGGTGAGAACCATGTACACCGCACTTCCCCACATGATCACAGCTGAAATTCGGTTGATCAGAGGGAGAACACCTCGGTTGAGTTTGCCGATGAGACGGCCGGCGAAGGCGAGGGAGAGAAACCAGAGCAGCGAGACAAGCATGGAGGCGGCGGTGAACCAAATTTTGTCCCCGCCCGCATAGGAAAGCGAGGAGGTTCCGATGACGCCGACGGTGTCGAGAATGGCGTGGGGGTTGAGGAGAGAGACGGAGGCGGCGAAGAGAATTTGCCGTTTGGCGGAGAAGGTTTCGCCGTTGTCGTTGTCCTGAGGGGAGTCGCCGGAGGAAGCGGCGCTTTTCCACGTCAACCAGCCCATGTAGAGCAGGAACAGCACGCCGACGACGATCAACAGCCAGCGCACCCAGGCCACTTCGATGACGAGGAGCGAGACGCCGAGCACCGAGAGCAAAATCAACAACCAATCACAAATCGTCGCCGTTACCACGACAGGCAGCGCCCGCAAGAAAGACCCTTGCCGCGCTCCCTGATTAAAAACAAACACATTCTGCACGCCCAAAGGCAATATCAACCCAAACGCCAACAAAAACCCATGCAAAAAAGCCAAGACCAACACCCTTTCAAAAAACTAGATTCAAAAACCCCCGACCACAAGTGGACGGGGGGTACCTATTCATCATGACCCTATCGATGGACGGAGGTCCCTATTCCCTCCATGCCCATTTGGATGGACGGGGGTTGGCTATTCCCTATGGCCCATTTGGATGGACGGGGATTGCCTATTCCCTCTTGCCCTTTTGAATGGACGGGGGGGTCCTATTCCATCATAACTTTCTGGATGAACAGGGTCGTTTCTTTGGCGAGGTCGACTTCTTTGACATCGTGGGACTCCCATTCGCCTTCTTCTTTTTTGAAGACGCGGACGATCGGGCGGGACGGCAGACCTTTGTGTTGGGCGACGACCATGCCGACTTGGCCGTTGTCGAGCTTGATCGAGACGCCCGTCGGATACACCGCCACCGAACGCAAGAACTGCACGACCACTTCATGGTCAAACTGCTTGCCCGCCAAACTCATCATCAACTCTGTCGCTTCATGCGGCAACATCGGCTTCGTGTCCTCGTTGCCCGCAATCAAGTTGTCAAACGCATTCGCCACCGCCACGATCTTGGCGTACGGGTGAATCTCATCCCCGGTCAACCCGCGCGGATACCCGCTTCCGTCAATATGCTCATGATGTTGCAAGCAGCAATGCGCCGCGATGATGGAGATCTCGTTTTTCTTGCGCAGACGCTTGTACCCGCGCCACGTGTGGTTTTGGTCGTTGGAGAGCCCGGATGGAAGATCGTTGCTCTCTTCCTTCATCATCTTCTCCGGCAATTCGATCTTGCCAATATCGTGGAACATCGCGCCGACCGCCAAATCGCTCAACTGCCCGCGATTGAGACCCATGTTCGACCCGATGACCAGCGACAGAATCGTCACGTTGATCGCGTGAATGAACGCCCGGTTGTCTTTGGTTCGGATGTCGGAGAGCGACACGAGGACTTTTTTGTTCTTCATGATCTCGTCAATAATCGAGCCGGTCGCTTGCGAGACCTGCTTGGTGTTGAATTCACTGCCACCCTGCACATGTTGCACCGCCGTGGCAAAATTGCTCAACGCTTCCCGTCGCGTGGTTTCCGAAACGACTTCCTCCACCACGACATCGGCAAACCGCGCATCTTGGATAAACAACATCGAGACGCCCAGACGACGCAGCGTGCTCAACATCCCAACCGTTAATTGAACCCCCGCGTTGAGCAGAGGTCTCCCGTCATTTGTGTAAATCGACCGGGCCAGCACGTTTCCGGGCTGCACCGTGTCTACCGATACATGGCGCATGGGCGAAATCCCCTTTTTCCAACAATTCGTGACAATTTTCCTATTTCTAATTTACCATATAACCGGCGCATTAGAAACTGCTCAACTTTGGCTGGGGATTCGCTTTTTTTGTAAAAAAGGCTCGTCAGCGACGCGCGACTTTGCCCGCTCCCGATTGGTCGAGCGGTTTGACGATGATCGCGTCGATGTTGACATGCTTCGGACGAGTCGCCGCCCACGTGACGCAGTCGGCAATGTCTTCGGCGGTAAGCGGAGTCATGCCGGCGTAGACGGCGTCCGCTTTTTCCTGATCGCCGAGGCGTACCACGGAGAAGTCCGTCTCGACCATGCCCGGATCGACGGTGGTGATGCGAACCGGCTTGCCCAAGAGTTCGTGGCGCAGAGCTTCGGTGATCGCACGAACTGCAAATTTCGACGCGCAGTAGACGCCGCCGCCCGCGTACGCTTCACGACCTGCGATCGAACCGAGGTTGATGACGTGCCCGTTGCCTCCCTCGATCATATGCGGAACCGCCTCTCGGGTCATGAGCAACAGCCCGCGCACGTTCGTGTCGAGCATCGCGTCCCAGTTCGAGACGTCCGTTTCTTCGACGAGCGGCGTCGTGCCTTTGGCGAGACCTGCGTTGTTGAGCAGCAAGTCGATGCGGCCGAAGTGGTGTTTGACGGCGGCGACGAAGTCTTTCACTTGGTCGTGGTGACGGACGTCGATTTGCATAAGGAACGGCTCATGTCCCGTGGCTTCCTTGATTTCGGCGGCGACTCCCGCCAACTTGTCCAGATTGCGTGCGCCCAGCGCCACTTGGAATCCCGCTTCCGCCAGTTGCAACGCGCTCGCCCGGCCGATGCCCGACGACGCTCCGGTGATGATCGCGACTTGTCCTTGTACTTTCAATGCCATATGTATCTCTCCTTGTTTCGCTGTGCGTTTCGTCTATAGGTGTAGTTTACTCGGACTCGTCGAAAAACTCCATCGTTGCCACCAAGTGTTGCAGGAGCGATTCGACGTCGTTGATGTTGTCTTCGTCGATCTTGCCGCGAAATTGCAGCGTGATGCGATAGTGCCCGAGCGTGACTTCGACGCCGGTGTTGGTCATCAGCACGGTGGAAAGTTCGTGCTGGGAGGTCGCGACTTCGCCCCAGACGTCGGCGAGGTGGCGTTCGTACTCGGCGGCTTGGGCCGCTTTTTCGGCGGGCAGTCGGAACTGGAACTCCAACTCGCAGCCGGGCAATTGGTCGGCCGTGCGGATGCGGCGGAGTTCGCTCGCGAAGTCGAGCAGCCCGCTTTTCAACTCAACGGTCGCGTGGATTTCGCTGTCCGGCTTGCGGACGTTCATGCGAAACGTTCGCGACATCGTGGCGAGGTCCACGAGGTCCTCTCGCCCGCTGACCAGCAGGCGTTTGTCATGGTCGAGATCATAGAGTGCGCCTTCGAAGACGACTTTGAGATTGTCATAGATAGTGGGATCAAACAACCGTAGTTCCTCCTCACAGCCAGTGCGTGTTACAATCAGCATAGCACGTTTTTCCAATCTCATGCGACGGGGGGACCACCATTTGATGACACGTTTGCAAGAATTTCTCGACCGTATGATTCCACGAATCGTAGACTTACATAAGCTCTCGAACGACGCGTATTGGAAAGCCACCACGACGGGCGACCCGGCGGACGAAGAGCGGTACGCCGCGTTGAAAGCCGATTTGCTGAAGTTGTTCGCCGACCGCGACGCCTATGCTCAATTGCGCGAATTGCGTGAATCGGGTCAAATCACCGATCCGCTGTTGGCTCGTCAGTTGGAAATCCTCTACTACAGTTATGCAGAGCAACAGATTGACGCGGAGGACATCGAAGAATTGGTGCGCCGCGAGACGGAGATCGAGGGACGTTTCACCTCGTATCGTGCGCTGATCGACGGCGAGAAAGTCTCGGACAATGAAATTTATGACATCCTCGGGAGCGAAACTTCCTCTGAGAAGCGCCGTGCGGCGTGGGAAGCGAGCAAGCAGATCGGGGTGGAAGTGGCGCACAACGTCATCGAGTTGGTAAAGTTCCGCAACGGGATCGCCGCGAAACTCGGGTACTCGAACTACTACGAGATGAGCTTGGCGTTTCAGGAAATCGACCGTACGGAGCTGTTTGATGTGCTCGGACAGTTGGAAGTTGCTACCCGCGCGCCTTTTGCCGCGATGAAAGCGGAGTTGGACGGCGAGTTGGCGGCGCGCTGCGGCATCGACGTTTCGGAGATGCGCCCGTGGCATTATGCGGACCCGTTCTTCCAAGAAGCTCCCGCGTCGGAGGGCGTCGATCTCAACAAGTATTTCGCCGACCAAGACGTGGTCGCGCTCTCCAAAGTATACTTCGACGGGGTCGGGCTGGAGATTCAAGACATCCTCAACCGCTCCGACCTGTACGAGCGGGAAGGCAAGAACCAGCATGCGTATTGCACCGACATCGACCGTGAGGGCGACGTGCGAATTCTCTGCAACGTCCGCGCCAACGAATACTGGATGGCGACGATGCTGCATGAACTCGGACATGCCGTGTATGACCAGGAGTTCGACGCCAACCTGCCGTGGTTGTTGCGCGGTCCGGCGCATACGTTGACGACGGAAGCGATTGCGATGCTGTTCGGTCGTTTGACCAAAGACGCCGATTGGCTGACGAAGATCGCCGGCGTCCCTCCCGAGGAAGCGCAAGCCGTCTCATCGGAAGTCGCTCGCCAGTTGACGCGTTCGATGTTGATCTTCGTGCGTTGGGGCTTGGTGATGACGTACTTCGAGCGCGACATGTACGAGAATCCGGATCGCGACTTGAACACGCTGTGGTGGGACTATGTGGAGAAGTTCCAGATGGTCAAACGTCCGGAAGGCCGCACCGCACCCGATTGGGCGGCGAAGATTCACCTCGGCACCGCTCCGGTCTATTACCAGAATTACATCCTCGGCGAACTCTGCGCGTCGCAATTCCTCGCGGCGATGGAGCGCGACCTGAACTTGACTTCCGTGACCGAGGAGCCCCGTGTCGGGCAATGGCTCACGGAGAAAGTCTTCCTGCCGGGAGCCCGCTACTCGTGGAACGAAATGATCCGAAATGCCACCGGTCAAGAGCTGACCCCGGAGTTTTTCGTGAAGCAGTTTGTTTGATGACCATGGAAGTGCGTCTGCAAGTATTGGGCAAACCGTTTCATTGCCCTGTCTGTCAAGGCGATGAGTGGATCTATTCCGTGGTTCGGATGCAAGTGAGGGATTCTGAGATGAGACCGTACCCGAATTGGGAGGAACAAGTTCGTTATGCGTTCGACTGTATATCCTGTGGGTATGTCGTTTTGTTTGGAAGAGAGTATGACTGGGAAACCGGAAACCACAATTTCTATGTCACACCGCTGGACAAAAGCGAATAATCGAACCCCTTACCTCAAAAAAAAGACCCGGTCACAATCTTGTGACCGGGTCTCTTTTTGCTTCGAGGTTACTTGGGCAGTTTGACGGTGATCGTGGTGCCGACGCCCTTCTCACTGCGGATGTCGAGGATGCCACCGTGTTCGTGGATGATCTTCGAAGAGACGGTAAGACCAAGGCCTGTGCCTTCGGTCTTGGTGGAGTAGAACGGGCTGCCGAGGTTGGCAACCTCCTCCTCCGTCATGCCGACTCCCGTGTCTTGGATCGTGCTCGACACGTACTTCTCATCCTCTTCGGTATGGATCGTCAGCGTCCCGCCGATGTTCATCGCCTCGAATGCGTTCTGCATGAGGTTGAGCAAGACTTGCTGAATCGCTTCTTTGTGCATGAGGACCGGCGTCAATTCCCCGAGGTCGGTCACGACGTTGATGTTGCGCAGCGTCGCTTGGTTCTGCACCAAGACCAACAAGCGCTCGATCACCCCGTTGACGTCCGCCCGTTCGCGGGTGACATCGGAGGGCTTCGTCATGAGCAGAAAATCGCGGATGATCTTCTCCATGCGGTCGACTTCCTCAACCATGATCCGCGTATACTCGCGAATCTCGGTGTCGCCCTGATCTCCTTTGAACTTGTGCTCAAACAATTGGAGAAAGCCTTTGATCGAGGTCAGCGGGTTGCGAATCTCATGCGCGGTCGCAGCCGCCAATTGCCCGACGACGGCGAGTTTCTCCGATTGGATGATCTCGCGTTGGAATTTCTTGTTCTCGGTGACATCGGAGAAGCAGAGCATCTGCCCCGCCGGATGTCCGTCCTCATCCAAGAGTTCCGTCCACTCGAAATCGCCCAAGATGCGGTCGTCGCGCTTCAATTCCACAACCTGCCCCTTGATGATCTGCTCGAACATTTCGTGGGCGTCTTCCGGTTCCAAGCGCTCCAAGACCTGAAGCACCGGCCGGCCGATCAATTGGTGTTCCGAATCGCGCATCCATTCACAACCCCGCGGGTTGATTTCTTGCAAGCTGCCATCGGTGCTGAACACCAAGATCGCTCGTTTGTCGGCCATAATCATATAGCGGTATCGAGAATGCAAGCTAACCGTCGCTACCTCACGGTCGAGGTGGTCAAAGCGGTAGTTCAACACGAGCAACGCCGCTCCACCCGCAGCGAGTAACAGCAAATGGATCACAAACGGAACGACGGGAATGTCGGAGATGTGAGCCAATGCCGACGGGATCACGCCCAGCAACGCCGACCGATGCAAGGCCAGCATGAGGTACGCGAGTGCCAGTGCCAAAGCCACGCCGGAGAAAACTCCCTCGATGGCTCGGATGCTGCTGGACGTGGAGTGCTTGCGTTTTTGCATGAACAACCACATGACACCCCACCAAACCGCCGTGTTCAACCAATAGAAGCCAAAGGTGAGGATCGCCATACAATCCCTCCTACGTCGGGATTCCAACTTAGGATACAGATTCGCTGTGATCAGACCTATTTCCTGCGAAAGTCTAAATTCTGTAGACAACTTTTGAGAAATCGGTTGTTTTCATTTAATAACGCAATTTGATCAACAACTTGCGAATGTGTTCGTCCTCCACCAACACGTCGTCGTAATAGCGGTTGGTGATCTCCGTCAACACCACGTCATGGTAGAAAAAGTCGAGGAAAAACTGCACGAACTGCGGCGACGACGTCATCACGCCCTTCATCTCGCCCCCGTGGAAGATCGCGAGCAGAATCCGCGCTTCGTCCACGATCAACAACCGCCAACGCTCCAAGGAATGATGTTCCCATTGCGGAACGGGGAATGTCGTCAAGTGTTGGAGTGCGGAAGAAACGGAGCCGAGCGACAGCGCTTCGACTTGGATGCCGTCGGCTTGTTTTTGTTCAAGCAGTGGGCGCATGGTTTCGAATTCGTCCGCCCAGAGCGAGAGCCGGATGGAGGAGGTGGCTTTTTTGATCCATTCCTCCATCGTGAGCAGCATCGAGGAGTCTTGCTTCAGCATCCAGACGCGGTCGTCGATTTCGGGACGATCTTCGCGGTAGGCGTCTCGCAACTTCTCGACGTTTTGGTAGAAATTCTGGGTGAGGGCTTTGATGACGATCTCGATGTCTACCGCTTGGTACTCGCTTTTGTTGCCGGTCATCGATTCGAGGATGATCCCTTTGTCCACGAGGCGGTGCAGGACTTCGTAGATCTTGCCGCGCGGTACGCCGGAGTCCTTCGCCAGCGCGTAGCCGGTCATCGGTTTGCCGACGTGGTGCAGAGTCTCGTAGACTTTGTTCTCGTAATCGGTGAAGCCGAACCGGGTGAGCATACTCGCTTACATCGCCTGCGGGGCTTGGAGGCCGAGCAGGTGGAGCGACGTGCGCAGAACTTGAACGGTCGCCGCGACGAGGTGCAGACGCGCGGTGGTGACTGCTTGGTCTTCGTCGATGACGCGGACGTGCGCGTAGAATTTGTTGAACGCCTGCGCGAGGTCGATGACGTACTTGCCGATCACCGACGGGTCGAAGTCGGCGCCCGCACGTTGGACGACGTTCGGGAAGTTCAGGAGCATCGTGACGACCGCCCACGATTCTGCACCTTCAAGCGCGCCGGACGGCAGCTCGACTTTTTCAGCGGTGAGTTCGTAGCCCGCTTTGCGCAGGATGGAGCAGGCGCGTGCGTGGGTGTATTGAACGTACGGGCCGGTTTCGCCTTCGAACGTCAGCATGTCTTCGAGCGAGAAGTTGATGTCGTTGAGGCGGAAGTTTTTCAGGTCGTGGAAGATCACGGCGCCGACCCCGACCGCTTTGGCGACTTCGTCTTGGTTTTCGAGGTTCGGGTTTTTCTCGGCGATCACGTTGCGGACATCGTCGATCGCTTGTTGCAGGACCTCGTCGAGCAGGACGACTTTGCCTTTGCGGGTGGACATTTTTTTGCCGTCTTTGAGCATCATGCCAAACGGGATGTGGTGCATCTCCTGCGCAAAGTCGTAGCCCATTTTTTCCAGCACTTTAAAGACTTGCTTGAAGTGCAGGCGTTGTTCGCCGCCGACGACGTAGAGCGCTTTGGCGAAGTCGAAGTTTTCATGGCGGTAGAGCGCGGCTGCGAGGTCGCGGGTTGCGTAGAGGGTCGCGCCGTCCGATTTTTTGATCAGGCAGGGCGGCATGTCGTATTCGTCCAGTTTGACGACGAGAGCGCCTTCGTCCTCGACGAGCAGACCTTTTTCTTCGAGCAGGTTGACGACGCGGTCCATTTTGTCGTTGTAGAACGCTTCGCCGTGCAGGGAGTCGAATTTGATGCCCATGAGTTCGTAGGTTTTGTTGAATTCCTTGAGCGACTCGTCACGGAACCATTGCCAGAGAGCGGTGGCTTCCGCGTCGCCGTCTTCGAGCTTTTTGAACCATTCGCGGCCTTGATCTTCGAGGGTTTTGTCATTGGCCGCTTCGTCGTGGAATTTCACGTAGAGGCGGAGCAGTTCCGGGATCGGCGCTTGGCGGACGGCGTCTTCGGAGCCCCACTTTTTGTACGCGACGATCAGTTTGCCGAACTGGGTGCCCCAGTCGCCGAGGTGGTTGATGCGCACCGGGTTGTAGCCGAGTTTCTCGAGGATGTTCGCCAGCGCGTTGCCAATGACGGTGGAACGCAGGTGGCCCATGGAGAACGGCTTGGCGATGTTCGGCGACGAGAGGTCGATGGTGACGTTTCCGCCGTGGCCGATGTTGGTCGCGCCGTAGGCGTCGCCTGCGGTTAGGACGTTCGAAATGACGTCGGAGGTGACCGCTTGTTGGTCGAGGTAGAAGTTGATGTAGGCGCCGACGACTTCGATGTTGCCGACGGGAACGCCCGCTTCTTGGAGAGCCGGTTGGATGTTTTCTTTGAGTTCAGCGGCGATCATCGGCGGCGCTTTGCGCAGGGTCTTCGCCAGTTGGAAGCACGGGAATGCGATGTCGCCCATCTTGGGGTCTTTCGGAGTTTCCAGGAGGCGGAGGGCTTCAGACTCCTCCATGTTGGCCGCGTGGGCGATGACGCCCGCGATTTGATGTTTGTAGGACATGTGTGAACACTCACCTTTTTGTATGAAATAAAAAAAGCTCCCGTCTCTTAAAAAGATAAGAGACGAGAGCTGTTGCTCCCGCGGTACCACTCTTGTTGCTCCTGATTCTACCTAGAAAAAAAGGAGCCGCTTTGCGCTGTAACGGGCAGACCCGGCCCCGCCTGTTCGGGGGGCATCTCCGAGGTGCGCTTCTCCATGCTTGCTCCTGACCGGGCTCCCACCATCCCCGGCTCGCTGTGTGTCAACGCAGGCTGGATACTTTCCTCATCGCAGACGTTCTTGACCTATTATATCCAGAGGGATTGCGGGATGCAACTTTTACCGATGATTGGGCTTGTCTATGGGATTGAAATGCTGTTCGGAGACGATCTGCGAGCGACGGACGAAGTCGTTGTAGACGCGGCGGAAC
This sequence comes from Tumebacillus amylolyticus, assembly GCF_016722965.1. NCBI lineage: Bacteria > Bacillati > Bacillota > Bacilli > Caryophanales > Alicyclobacillaceae > Tumebacillus > Tumebacillus amylolyticus. The sequence goes on along the minus strand of NZ_JAEQNB010000001.1, from coordinate 1,055,321 downwards.
AGGCGGTACGTCCCGATGGCGACGGCGAGGTCGTCGGTGTAGCCGAGCAGGACGATGAAGTCGGGAATCAAGTCAACCGGGGAGAGAATGTAGAGAATCCCGCCGACGATCAGCAACTTGTCGCGAAACGCCGTCTGCTTGTCCTTGAACATCCCGGCGACGTTTTGAAAAAATGTGGGCTTGTTGTTCATGGAAACTCCCTCCCTTGACATGGCGTATCTACTAGTATGTACGTACAGGCACTCAAAAAGTTTCCGGAGTGAGCGACGATGAAAAAAAGCCCCTGCCCACTTGAAGTGGACAGGGGCTCTTTTTGCTTAAAAGACTTTCGCTGCGAAGTCGGAGAGTTTGTTGAGGGACTCTTGCTCGACTTCTGCGTGCAGGGAGTTGCCGTGGGAGTCCATGGTGACGATCGCTGCGAAGCCTTCGACTTCGAGGTGCCACATCGCTTCCGGGACGCCGAATTCCATCAGGTCGACGCCTTTGACTTTCTTGACGCAACGCGCGTAGTATTGCGCCGCGCCGCCGATGGCGTTGAGGTAGACCGCGCCGTGCTCTTGCAGGCCTTTCAACGTCTTCGGACCCATGCCGCCCTTGCCGATGATCGCGCGCAGGCCGAACTTCTTGATGATGTCCGCTTGGTACGGTTCCTCGCGGGACGAAGTGGTCGGGCCCGCCGCTTTGACGTGCCATTCGCCCGTTTCGTCTTGCAACATCACCGGACCGCAGTGGTAGATGACGCCGCCGTTCAAGTCGACCGGAGTCGTGTGTTCCGGCTCGATCATGTATTTGTGGAACGCGTCTCGGCCCGTGTGCATCTCGCCGTTCAAGATGACAACGTCGCCGACTTTGAGATCGCGAATTTGTTCTTCGGTGATCGGAGCTTGCAGAACCACCGTGCGCGTGCCTGCATCGCCTTCGACTTGACGCTTCGTGGTGTCGATGGCGTCGACTTCTTCTTTGTACTGCCATTCGTTGATCGCACCGGTCTGTGCATCGAGCACGACGCCCAGACGACGGTATGCCCAGCAGTTGTAGGCAACCGACACGTAGAACGAAGCCGGCAGACGGTTCATCACGCCGATTTTGCAACCGAGCAGGGAGACTTTGCCGCCGAAGCCCATGGTGCCGACGCCCAGATGGTTCGCGGTTTCCATGATGTACTCTTCGAGCTTCGCGAGGTCTGCAATCGGGTTCACATCGTCCACGCGGCGGAACAATTGTTCCTTCGCCAGCGTATAGCCCGAGGTGCGGTCGCCGCCGATGCCGACGCCGATGAAACCTGCGGAACAGCCTTGGCCTTGCGCTTGGTACACCGCGTGCAAGATGCACTTGCGGATGCCGTCGAGATCGCGGCCTGCCTTGCCCAGACCTTCGAGTTCGGTCGGGAGTGCGTACTGGATGTTTTTGTTCTCGCAGCCGCCGCCTTTGAGGATCAGCTTGACTTCGATGTCATCGCGTTCCCATTGTTCAAAGTGAACAACCGGAGTTCCCGGGCCGAGGTTGTTGCCGGAGTTTTCGCCCGTCAAGGAGTCGACGGAGTTCGAGCGCAGTTTGCCCAGTTTGGTCGCTTCGGCAATTGCTTCGAGGATTTGCTTTTTCATCACGATCTGGTTGGCACCGACCGGGACATGGATGTGGAACGTCGGCATGCCGGTGTCTTGGCAGATCGGAGACTCTTCCTCTTGCGCCATGACGATGTTCTCGGCGATGGTGTCGAGAGCCAGCGAGGAACGGTTGCCCAGTTCTTCGGCGAGACGTGCCTTGGTGACAGCCACGCGAACGTCGGACGGGAGGTTGGTCGAAGTTTCGATGATCAATTTGAGCATGGATTCTTTGAATTGTTGCATTTGTCTATCCCCTTTAAGTAAGCGGGTGAGCCCCGCAGGTTCCGAACAAGCATCGTCTCTCATTATAACATGGCTGGCATAGAAAAAAAGAGACCGGACACACACCTCCGGTCTCTCCACTCCCTATGCTTTTACCGACAAAAGTTGCTCGGCGATGCCTCGGACATCGCCTGCGCCCATCGTCAAAACCAACCCGCGCTGCGAGGATTTCTCCCGGCGAATCCACTCGGCGCCTTCTTCGAGGTTGTTGACGACGATGACTTTCTTGCCACGCGAGCGAATCTGTTCTGCCAATTCTGAAGTCAACGCTTCCGCCTCGTCGCCTTTCTCACGAGCCGATTGGAAGATCTTGACGAGCATCACTTCATCGGACAAGGTCAACGCTTGAGCGAAGTCCTCAAGGAACTTCTTGGTCCGCGAGATCGTGTGCGGTTGGAACACCGTCAGCAACGTGTCCTCCGGGAACGACAGCTTCGTCGCTCGAAGCGTCGTCTCGATCTCACTGGGATGATGCGCGTAGTCATCGTACAGCTCCAACCCCTCAAACTGACCGAGGTAGTCGAAGCGACGGTACACGCCGCGGAAATCGGAGAACGCCGCCTGCACATCGGAGAACGGAACGTTCAGCAAGCGCGTCACCGCGACGGACGCCAACGCATTCAAGACGTTGTGGCGGCCCAAGGCACGGACTTCGATGACGCCGAGTTCCGTATCTCGTTCCCACACGCGGAATTTCAAACGACCGCGGGATTCCTCCACATGAGTCGCATAGATGTCGTTGTCGGTGTTCAGGCCGAAATACACGGTGCGGCCCTCCGTCTTCAACTTGCGGCACAGCTCTTGGTCGCCCCAAGCGATCAGCGCGCCGTCTGCCGGAACTTTGTCCACGAACGTCTGGAACGCCGAGAACACGTCCTCCAAGTCATGGAAATAGTCCGGATGGTCGAAGTCGATGTTGTTGACGATCGCAATCGTCGGATTGTAGTTGTGGAAGCTGCGACGGTATTCGCACGCCTCCGCGACCAGATAGCCCTCGCCAAAGCGCGAGTTGGAGCCGATGTCATAGTTCTTGCTCCCGATGACAACCATCGGGTCGAGCCCCGTCTTCAACAACAGGTTGCTGATCATGGACGTCGTCGTGGTCTTGCCATGCGTGCCCGAGATCAGAATCGTGCGCTTGTCGTTCATCAACTGGCCGAGTTGCTCAGGATAAGAAAGCACCGGAATGCCCTTTTCCTTCGCAACTTTGATCTCAATATGGTCATCTCCATACGCCGGAGAGTGGCAAACCATGTCAACGTCCGTCACGTTGTCAGCGGACGGAGTCACGATGTGGGTAATGCCGGCTCCGTTCAGCAAAGCGTCGGTGAAAAAAACATCCGCGCTGTCCGAACCCGTGACTTGAATCCCCATACGCGCGTAGATCTGCGCCAAGGCACTCGTCCCGGAGCCTTTGATCCCCACAAAGTGGATTTTCTGCATGCGGAGAGACCTCCTCGTTAGAAGTCTAGTCATAAGAATGACAGTCTTTAGTATGGGCAAAGTCACACGAAATTGCAAATAACGAATTATTACAAAACCTGAACCGAGCTCTCCATCGGAAACTCAAAGCGGAACAACACGCCCTGCCCTTCGTCGCTTTCGACGGTGACATGGGCGAAATGCTCGTGCATCGTGCGGTAGACCATCGTCAACCCCAACCCGTTCCCCGCGTCTTTCATGGAAAAAAACGGCGTGCCCAGCAAGTGCAGCTTGCCCGCCGGAATCCCCATGCCGTTGTCCTGCACTTCGATGACCAACGTCCGACCCCGCCGAAAGTGTCGCAGGGTCAGCACGGGGTCCTCCAAGTCTTTCATCGCTTCCAACGCGTTCTTGATCACGTTGAAAAACGCCTGTTTCAACGTCTCGCGCCGTCCCAAGACCGTGCAGTCCTCGTCTTGAAACTCACAGACGACCCGCTTTTTGTACTGCTTGTCGTGAAACAGATCGACCGTATGCTTCAACAGCGGTGCCATGAGCAACGGCGACTTCGGCGCATCGGGCACCGGGGGTTTGGCGACGTCGAGCATCGAAGAAATCGTATCGATTCCGCGATCCAATTCCTCCATCGCGATGTTCAAAAACGCATGCGGCTGCACTTCGGCGAGCAGTTGCAAAAATCCCCGCGTCGCCGTCAACGGATTGCGCACCTCATGCGCAACACCCGCCGCCATCTGTCCAATCGACGCGAGACGTTCGACGTCGAAGCGTTTTTTCTGCTCGTTGAGGTAGGAGTTTTTCAGCTCCATGTAGCAGGCCATCCAGTTTTGCATCGCGAGCTCGACGTTGTGCGTCATCTCTTCGGCCACTTGCAAGCTCAGCGGCAAATCCAGTTGCTGCTCCTCGGCATACTCCATAAAAAACTGCTGCAACACGCGGCGGAACATCCGAAATCTCTCAATCGCCTCTTCGGGCGGGACATCCTGTACGGCACGCTTGGCGCTGGTCTCGCGGGCCCACTGCAGCATTTTTTCCCGAGCGGGCCCGAAAAACGACGAGAACACGATGTCCAAGAGCTCCTCCGCTTCCTGTCGCAGCGTCTGCTCGTAGAATTTGTCTTCCACATGGTAAAAAAAGTTCTGATTGTCTTCATGGCGATCCGTCCACCAGCGGTAGGTGAATTCCCGAATGCGCTCCTGCATGCGGGCACGGAAACCCTGCACGACTGTTAGCATATTCTCATACCCCTTATACGTTCAGGCACTTGTACTTGGTTTAGATACCTGACATTATACCTTACCAACGACACCAATGGGCAACAGACTGAATTCCTCATTTTTGAGTTTCCGTCTCACTGCCGGTCGGGACGAACGGTTCGACATGAATCATCACTTGCTCGATTTCTTCCCTGTCGGTCAGCGTTTGCTCCACTTGATCGGTGAGGCAATGGCTTTCTTGAACGCTCAGATTGGCGTCGACCGCAATCACCGCATCGACATGCACGTCGCTTCCGTGACGACGCGCTTTCAAGTCGCGCACTTCCAACACGCCGTCAGACGATTGAATCAACTGCCGAATCTCGCCCAACTCCCGTTCGTCGTAGCCGTCGCTGAGCGCATGGGCCGCTTCGTAGAAAATCTCATACGCCGTTTTCGCGATGATGACTCCGACGACCAGCGCCATCACCGGGTCGAGCCAATGCCAGCCGAATCGTGCTCCGAGGATGCCGACCGTGGCCCCGAGCGACACCAAGACGTCTGCCCGATTGTCGGCCGCCGCCGCTTGCAGGGCTTGCGATTTGATTCGTTTGCCAAGCCGCGAATTGTAGAGATAGACGCAGACCATCACGCCCGCCGAGAACAACGCCGTCCACATCGAGATGAGGTCGGGCGTAATCGCCTCTCCCCGCATCAAACTCTGCACGCCGTCCCAAAGCACATCGACGGCAACGGACGCCATGATAAAAGCGGCCGCAAACGTCGCGATCGTCTCCGCTCGGCGATGACCGTACTTATGATCTTCGTCGGCCGGCTTGCGGGCGATGCGCAGGCCGATCAGCACCGCTACAGAAGCTACGATATCGGTCGCGTTGTTAAGCCCGTCGGCGAACAGCGCTTTCGACCCCGCATAGTGCCCGACCGACAATTTCAACGCCGAGAGGAACAGATACGCGAAGATCGAAACCCAGGCTCCGCGCTCGCCTTGCTTCATCCGATCGTTTTTCTCAGCGAGCGACACCGACGCTTGGATCGTGTTCGCGTCGTTTCGGCGGATGAACCGTCCCCGCTGCTTCACACCGCCGCTCAATGGATCACCCCGTCGTGCGGGAAGTCCCCGTTGTGCTTGCCGATTCCTTCCTCCGCCATTTTGTTTTTCAACTTGTCCACCAAGTAATTGCCGAGCATCTCGAACAGCTCCATTCGGGACATGCCCTGAATCCATTCCAACATATGCTCGGGTTCGAGGTCTTCCAGAATTCCGCTAACGATGATGATCGCGTCTTCCTCGTCGCCGACCAACTGGTCTTTGTACAGTTCATACATCTGATCCACCAAATTCATCACAGACCGCCTCCTCCCACCCCGCAGGGGTTTTTGCGTAGTTTTCCCAGACCCACGAAAAACTTCCGAAATAGTTTTCTGTAGGTTTGCGTATGTTGCCGTAGTATTGCCACTATTCTTAATGCAGTCATTTTTCTAGACAGGAAATGCAAGGGGGTGTCACACACACCATGATTCATTTTTCGCAGATCAACAAGCACTACGGTCAATTCCACGTCCTGCGCGACATCGACTTGCACATCAAACCCGGTGAAGTCGTCGTCGTCATCGGACCGTCCGGATCCGGCAAATCGACGCTTCTGCGTTGCATCAACCGTTTGGAGACCGTGACGAGCGGCGAGTTGGTGGTCAACGGCACCAAAGTCAACGACAAAGCCACCGACATCAACAAACTTCGCCGTGACATCGGGATGGTGTTCCAGCACTTCAACCTCTACCCGCACATGACCGTTCTCGACAACATCTTGCTCGCACCGACCAAAGTCAACGGACTGAGCAAGAGCGAAGCGTCCGAGATCGCCATGAAGTACCTGACCAAAGTCGGCATCCCGGACAAAGCCAAGTCGTTCCCGTCCCAATTGTCCGGCGGTCAGCAACAACGCGTCGCCATCGCGCGCGGGCTTGCGATGAAGCCGAAGATCATGTTGTTCGACGAACCGACTTCCGCGCTCGACCCGGAGATGGTCGGCGAAGTGCTCGACGTCATGAAATCGCTTGCTCAAGAAGGCATGACGATGGTTTGCGTCACGCACGAAATGGGCTTTGCCCGCGAAGTGGCGGACCGCATCGTATTTATGGACCAAGGCCAGATCTTGGAGGAAAATACACCGGCCGAATTCTTCGCCAACCCGCGTGAAGAACGCGCCCGTCAATTCCTCTCCCGACTCAACCATTAGAAAGGGGTTTCTCACTCATGAAAAAATCTTGGAAAAAAGCACTCTCCCTGCTTCTCGTCTCGTCTGTTGCAGCTCTCGCACTCGTCGGTTGCGGCTCCTCCTCCTCTGACAGCGGCAAAACGACCGACTCCGGCTCCAAAACGGGCACCGCGACGTCCGCAACTCTCGACGCGATCAAACAGCGCGGCAAATTGGTGGCAGGCGTGAAGTTCGACACCAACCTGTTCGGCCTGAAAGACCCGGCAACCGGCACTGTCGCGGGCTTTGACATCGACATCGCGAAAGCTCTGGCGAAGGACATCCTCGGCGACGAAAGCAAAATCGAGTTCAAGGAAGTCACCTCCAAGACCCGCATCCCGATGCTCGACAAAGGCGACATCGACATCATCATCGCAACCATGACGGTCACCGAAGACCGCAAGAAGCAAGTCAACTTCTCCGACATCTACTTCAAAGCGGGTCAATCCCTGCTCGTCAAGCAAGGCTCCGACATCAAGTCGATCGACGACCTGAAAGCGGGCAAAAAAGTCATCGCCGTCAAAGGCTCGACTTCCGCAATCAACATCAAGCAAAAAGCACCGGATGCGCAAATCCTCGAATTTGACGACTACGCACAAGCGTTCACCGCACTCAAGTCCGGCAAAGGCGACACGCTGACCACCGACAACGCGATCCTCATGGGCATGTCCCAACAAGATCCGTCCTACGTCCTGACCGGCGGCCTGTTCACCGACGAACCGTACGGCATCGCATCCAAGCACGGCGATGACGAGTTCACCAAATACCTGAACACCTTCCTCAAGAAAATCAACGACAGCGGCGACTACGCTACGATCTACAAAAAATGGTTCAAAGAAGATCCGAAGAAGTAAGAACGACCCCAAGCAGCCACAACTGAATGACCGGCTCGCCTGACCGGAAGGAGCGACCTCCGCTCCTTCCTTTTTTAGTAAGACATTTTTAGCAAGGCTCTTTTTTGAAAAGCTCCTTGAAAGGGGTGATCCCAATGATCGACATTACAATTTTGACAGACCATTTCAGTGAATACCTCGATGGCTTCTTGACCACCATCGAAGCGTCTCTGCTCGGCTTGCTCGGCAGTTTCGTGCTCGGCGTCATCATCGCCGTCTTCCGGATTTCGTCTGTGAAGCCGCTGCGCTGGTTTGGCACCGCGTACGTTGAATTTCTGCGCAACATCCCGCTTCTCATCACCGTGTTCCTGTTCTACGCCGGGATGCCCGCCCTGCACATCAATTTGAGCGGGTTTGCCTCCGGGACGCTGGGACTTGCCGTGTACACTTCTGCGTTTATCGCCGAAGCGATCCGCGCCGGGATCAACGCCGTGCCCAAAGGCCAGATGGAAGCCGGCCGCTCGTCGGGCCTGACCTACATCCAGACCATGCGTTACATCGTGTTGCCCCAAGCGATCAAAGTCGTCATCCCTCCGCTTGGCAACCAATTCATCAACCTCGTCAAAAACTCGTCGATCCTCGGCGTCGTGGCTGGACTCGATCTCATGTACCAAGCGGACATCATCAATTCCGAAACGTTCGACGTGTTCTCGACCTACATCTTCGTCGGTCTCTTCTATCTCGTGCTCACCATCCCGCTCAGCTTGTTCGTGTCCTACCTCGAACGCCGGCTGAACCGGGCTTATTAGGAAAGGGGGCGCTGACACATGGACTTTCTCGGTGCCTATTCCGCCGCCAACATCAAGTACATGTTGCACGGCCTTGGCGTGACGCTTGAGATCGCGGTTTGGTCGATTGTGCTCTCGTTTGTTTTCTCGAACTTGATCGCGATCTTGCGCTATGCCCGCATCCCGGTGATCTCGCAACTTCTCTTCCTCCTCGTCGAACTCGTTCGCAACTTGCCGTTGCTCTTGATCATCTTCTTCACGTTCTTCGCCGTGCCGGAAGTTCTGGACATCAAGACCACGCCGTTGACGGCGGCAATTACCGCGCTGACGATCTTCGAGACCGCGATGATCTCCGAGATCATCCGCGGCGGTCTGAACTCGATTCCCAAGGGCCAGATCGAAGCGGGCCGTTCGTCAGGTCTGACCTACATCCAGACCCTGCGCTACATCGTCTTGCCGCAAGCGCTGCGCAAGATGGTTCCGCCGTTGGTCTCCCAATTCATCTCGCTGCTCAAGGACACCTCGCTCGTCATCATCATCTCGCTCGAAGAGTTGATGCGCGCCGCGCAGATCGTCTACAGCCAGCAAGTGGACTACGTATTCCCGGTGTTGATCTTCGTCGCCCTCTGCTACTTTGTGATCAACTATTCGCTCTCGTTGATCGCAGGTCGCTTGGAGAAGCGGTTCAACGTCTAGTCGAAAAGTTCTGAACAAGCATCTCCTCCCGTGGTAAAATGGGGGGAGATGCTTTTTTACCTTGTTCGGAGGAAACTCAGTGCGCAATCGATATGTCCATCTGCTGTTGATCATGGCGGCCACCGCTTTTTTGGGTGAACTGAAAATGAACCCGTTCGGCGAGACGTTTCGCTTCTCGCTGGGGACGACCTGTTATTTTTTTGGCTTGATTTGGTTTCAACAACTGCGCCCGTTTGAGACGGGGGTGTGGGTGGGCGTGTCCCTGCTGCTCTTTCGCGCCCTGCTGACTCACAACCAAGGCGTCGCCTGGGACGATGCACTCCTGCACCACTTGCCTTCCACGATCTATTACTTGCTGTTCGCCCTCACCCTGACCCTCACCAACTTGCGCCGCCGCTTGGAGAAGCCCTTGATGGTCGGGATCATCGGGGCGGGCGGCGATTTGCTCGCCAACATCGGAGAACTGACCTTTCGAAACCTGCTCGGAGCGGCGTACCCGCTGGATACGCACACCGTTTTGATTCTCGCGCTGTTTGGCTGCCTGCGCTCGTTCTTCGTCGTCGGCCTCTACAACATGTTGATGATCCGCCAACTGCGCTTGCTCGGGGACCAGCAGAATGAACAGATTCAACACCTGCTCCTGCTCAACGCCTCGCTCTACGAAGAAGGCTTCTACCTGCACAAATCGATGGGCCACATCGAAGACATCACCCGCAACTCCTACGAGCTCTACAAACAACTTAAAACGGAGGAAAAAAGCGGCCGCCTGCCCTCCGGCTACTCGCGACACGCTCTCTCCATCGCCGAAGAAGTGCACGAGTTGAAAAAAGACTCGCAGCGCATCCTCGCGGGTCTCGACAAACTCCTGCGCCAAGATACGATCGAAGAACGCATCGAGCTCAAGCAACTCACGCGGCTCGTCGTGCAAGCCAACTCCAAGTACGCGCAGATGCTTGGCAAGGAGATCGACTTCCACCAACACGCAGAGATCAACTTGACGACCAACCGCACCTACGCACTGGTCTCGATCTTGAACAACCTCGTCGCCAACAGCGTGGAAGCGATCCAAGGGGCCGGTTCAATCGGAGTTGAAGTTCGCCTGTCTCAAGCGTTTGTAGAATGGATGGTCTGGGACACGGGCCCCGGCATTCCGGACAGCGAGGCCGAGTATGTATTCCAACCGGGCTACACGACCAAGTACGATTCGCGAGGCAACCCGTCGACCGGCATCGGACTCTCGCATTGCCTCGATCTCACCGCGTCGCTGTGCGGGACGTTGGAGATGACGCGCTCAGGAAGCACAACGCAATTTCTCCTGCGCATGCCGACCTCGGAGCTTTTGCAAAAACAGAGAGAGGAGTGGAGTTCATGAACATGTATCTCATCGAGGACGATCCGGCCACCCGCCGCATGCTGGAACGCATCTTAGAGGACGGCGACGTCGGCACTGTCATCGGCTCTGCTCCGTCGGGCCAACACGTTACGTATGAAGACGTGCGCAACGCCGACATCGTGCTGATCGACCTGCTCATGCCCGGCAAAGACGGCATCCAGACGATCCAAGACCTGCGTGCCCAAGGCTATCAAGGCCGTTTCGTGATGATCTCCCAAGTGGAGAACAAAGAGATGGTCGGCGAAGCGTACCAGAGCGGCGTGGACACGTTCATCCACAAGCCTGTCAACCGACTCGAAGTGCTTGCCGTGCTCAAGCGGGTGATGGAGCACCTCCAGTTGGAGCAATCCCTGTCCACGATTCGCCGCTCGCTTTCCGTCCTCGACGGACACGCCAGCCCCGGACGCGCCATGTCCACCGTGGTGAGCAAAACATTTGCCGACCATGCGCACGATGTGCTGACCACGCTCGGCATCGCGGGGGAATCCGGTTCCGGCGACCTCTTGAAGATCTTGCAATACCTCCACGACCAAGAAAAAATCTGGCGAGAGATGCCCGCGCTCAAAGACCTCTACCAAGCGGTGCTGATCGGCATCGACCCGCGCATCTCCTACGAGCAGTTGCAGCGAGAGATCAAAGCGATGGAGCAACGCCTGCGCCGCACCATTTTACAAGCGCTTGGACACATCGCCTCGATCGGGCTGACCGACTACGCCAACCCGACGTTTGAACAGTACGCTCCGCGCTTGTTCGATTTCCAAGACGTGCGCACACGGATGAAGGAAATCCAAGACGGCGAGAAAACCACCCGTTGCCGCTTGAACATCAAAAAATTCCTCACCGCGCTCTACTCCGAAGTCAAAACGCGCAGTGAAGACCCCTACTCCTAAAAAAAGACACACAAATAGGCGGCAGATTCTCATCCGTGTTCGGATAGAGCCTGCCGCCTATGTTTGGGTTTCGATCGTCGTCTGGGTCATCGTCTTAGTGGAGTACCTCCGGGATCTGTTGATCAAACGCTTCAAAGAGCATCAGTTCACGGCGCAGTTCTTCGAGACGAATCTTCGCGTCGCGCACTCCCTCTTGGTCGTTCGCCTCGATTGCATCGGACAGCGTGACCAGCTCATAATCCATCTCCATCTTCAAAACCGGAATGCGCTCCTCGATCTCCCGGCTCTTAAAGGCACGGATCACATCTTCGCTCGATACCCGGATCGGCTTTTCATACACGACTTTTTTGCGCGGCCCATGAAGTTCCATGATTTGCAAAGCCTCCCCGTTGTGGAATTTAGAAACCAAGATCGGCCCTTCGGAAATTTGTTTCACAACGGCCTGCCCCTTGGTGCGAATCAGTGTGTACTGGAGGGCGTTGACCAGTCGTTTGTCCTGCAAGACCACCGACCCCTTCAACACGAACCCTTGGTCCGAAGGTTGGAAATGAAATTCCTTCTTCTCAATGCCCGTGGTGGCAACGAGGACGATGTCTTCGTGGCGGTCCTTCCAATAGAGTGAGACCCCGCCGGAAGCCAATTGACCGATAAAATGTTCCAAGTCCGTCTTGCCGAGTACCAAGTTCATGTCGCAATACTCAGCTTGGTGGAAGTTGTTTTGCATGTTCATCCCCTCCTTGGTTTTATTATACTCAATATTCTGACTTTTTGCCAGTACAAAAGACCCACCTTTTTAGTGGGCCTTTCGGTACTTTTTGGGATTAGAAGCCGTTGACGGATTTGTAAGCGTTCACACGGCCATAGGTCCAGTAGGTGCCGGTGCCGGAAATCGCATCGGACGTGGTTTCTACGCGGTTGATGACCGAGGTGTTGGAGTAGGTCAAGTTCTTCGACCAGGTCAGCGACATCAGACCTGCCACCAGCGGAGTGGCCATCGAGGTGCCGGACATCGTGGTGGTGCCGCCGCCCAGACGCAGGGACAGGATGCTGGAGCCCGGAGCTGCCACGTCGACCCAAGAACCGTAGTTCGAGAACGAGGACTTCGCATCGGTCGAAGTGGTCGAAGCAACGGAAACGACGTTGTTGTACGCAGCCGGGTACGATTTCGCCGACGTCGATTCGTTACCGGCAGCCGCTACGATGATTACTCCTTTGTTGTACGCGTAGTTGATCGCGTCTTGAGAAGCTTGGGAGAACGCTGCGCCGCCCAGCGACATCGAGATAACGTTCGCGCCGTGGTCAACCGCCCAGTAGATGCCGGTGTCGATGTCAGAATCGTAGCCGGAACCGCTGGAGTCCAGAACTTTGATCGGCATGATCTTTGCGTTCCAGTCCATGCCTGCGGTGTTGGTCGCGTTGTTGGTCAGAGCCGCCGCGATCCCTGCGCAGTGCGTGCCGTGGCCGTGGTCGTCCATCGCGGTGGAGTCGCCGTTGACGATGTCGGTGCCCGGGACGATTTTCGATTTCAAGTCTGCGTGGTTGAGGTCAACCCCGGTGTCGATGATCGCGATGGTGCGGGACGTCGAGCCTTTGGTAATGTCCCAAGCTGCCGGCGCTTGCACTTTCGGCAGGTGCCATTGGGACGAGTAGGACGGATCGTTCGGAGTTGCGTCGATGGTGCGAACATGGTCGATTTCAACCGATTCGACGTTCGGGTCTGCTTGCAGTTCTGCGAGTTTCGCTTCCAGTTGACCCGCCGGTGCGTGCATCACTTTCCAGTTGCCGCCGATGACTTTGCCTTCGGTCAGGCCGTGCGCAGACGCGATGTCCGTTTGCACGATGCCTTGCTTGGTTTTGACTAGGAGACGGTCAGACGCTTTTGCTTTAGCCGTTGCGACTGCCGGTTGAGTTTGATCTGCTGCAGATGCCACGCCCGGAACGACCGATGCGAGCACTGCGAATGCTGCCAAGGTACCAACCAACTTCTTGTTGAATTTCGCCATTTTTTGTGAAACCTCCCGTTTCTCTTTTTAGTGTTTGTGAGTTAGTTAACTCTACACTCAAAGTATAAACATAACAAATTATGACTGGCAATTTTGAAATTCTCCAATCTAAGGAGATGGCCTCCAAATTCGTTCTTTTTTTTAACGTTTTCTTGCGTATTCACTAAAAGAATATTCAAAACATTTTCGACAAAAAAAGCACCCTGCCACAGTGGCGAGGGTGCTTTTTTACTCCCGTTGTTACTCCGTTTGAAGCTTCGGCAAGGGACGAGCTTCGAGGCGGTTGATCGGCACGCCCTGCTCGGAGAACTTCTGCTCGTACTCGGTCATGATGTTGCCCTCTGCCCATTGCGAGTTGTGCAGGTCGAGCGTGATCTTTGAGAGCTTCCAATCGTCGTCGGCGAACGAGTTCAGCGAGAACTCGAACAGCGGGCGGTTGTCCGTCTTGAAGTGAACGGCGCCGTCCGGTTTGAGGACGTTGCGGTAGAGACGAAGGAACCCCTCGTGCGTCAAGCGACGCGGGGTGTGGCGGTTCTTCGGCCACGGGTCGGAGAAGTTCAAATAGATGCGGGACACTTCGCCCGGTGCGAAGATGTCGGTCAGACGAGTGGCGTCGGCGGGTGTGACGACGAGGTTTTTGCCCGCCCCTGCCATTTCCGCTTTGTGACCGACTCGGCCGAGCAAGAGGTACTCCAGCTCGATGCCGATGTAGTTGATATCCGGGTTCTGCACCGCGTGTTGCGAAATGAACTGGCCGCGTCCCGTGCCGATCTCGATGTAGATCGGGTTGTCGTTGCCGAACAGTTCATGCCAACGTCCCTTGTAGTTCGGGGAGTCTTCGATGATTCGGCCCTGCTCGATGTAGGTATGATATTGTCGCAAAAACTTGTCGCGTCCGCGAATGCGCATGGGTTTGTCTCACCTTTGTCCAAGAATGAATGCCAACAAGAATTATAGTGTCTGTCCACAGTCTGCGCAAGAGTTTGTCAGGCAATGCTTGGTAAGGAGTTCAATTTTTCTTGGAGGTGTAGACTCCTGATGGGAAACGGATGGTACGGTTGGCCGTTGGAGCGCGTGTTGTTGCTGCTCTTGGGGCTGATTTTCTTTGCAATTTTTGTGCAGGTGACCCTGTTTCACTACCGCCAGAACTTCCGACATTGGGCGATGTGGGTTCCTGTCATTGAAGCGCCGCTGGCTGCGCTTTTTTGCGTGACGTATGTGTTTTTTGCGCCGGCGTGGGTGTGGTTGACGTTGGTGGTTCTGCTGACGGCGGCGTTTTTCAGCGGGATGGTCGGCTCGTTCCTGCATTGGCGCGGCGTCGGGGAGCGCGTCGGCGGGTATGAGATGCGCAATTTTCTCGTGGGGCCGCCCGTGGCGTTGCCTGCGATGATCACAGTGACGAGCTTGATCGGGTTGCTCGTTCTGTTCTGGAGGTGAGGGCATGAGCGAGTACGAACGTCTGCGGACGCACTATCCCGCGTACAACGTGATGCACGAGCAGAAGCATTGGGACGAGCACACGAGTGAGATTGTGGAGAAGCGCTTGGATTTGGTGGGGTCGCTTCCGAAATTAACGGGCGAGGAAGCGGACCGAATTCGGGCGATGGCGGCGCTGTTCGTCGATGACAACCGCTCGACCCTGCTCGACTTTGTCGTGAAGCACTTTGACAACAAACTGGCGTCCGATATCGGCGAGGAACAGCGCAAACTCGGCACGCCCAAGCAGAAGGACTTGATCAAAAACGGCTTGGCGGCGCTCGAAGTGCTCGCACAGTCGGAGTACGGCACATCGTTTGTGCAATTGACGCCTGAGAAGCAGACGACGATCTTGGTGGGGTTGGAGCGCGATATCTTGACACTTCGGACGACGGAGGGCACGGTGGTGCCGGCGACGGCGTTTTTTTCCAAGATGTTGACCGAGACGGTGAGCGCGTACTATTCACATCCGCAGGTTTGGTCGGAAATCGGCTACGGCGGGCCCGCCTATCCGCGCGGGTACGTTCGGATCGAATTCGGCTTGACCGATCCGTGGGAGGCGAAACGAGATGCCTGAGGAACGAGATCCACATCACCACCATGCTTGTCATTACGACGGAGCTCGCTACGACGACCTCAACCACCGCAAGTACCCGCAGGAAGCGGACGTCGTCATCGTCGGTGCGGGCACGGCGGGCGGAATCATGGCCTATGAGTTGGCCAAAGTCGGCCTGCGCGTCGTCGTGATCGAGGCGGGGCCGTTTTGGAATCCCCAGAGCGATTTTGCGTCCGATGAATTGACGATGAAGCACTTGGGCTGGCAGGACACGCGCCTCGTGGACGGCCAGAATCCCTTGAAGCTTGGCAAAAACAATTCGGGCCGTGGCGTCGGCGGCGGGTCGGTTCATTGGACGGGCGTGTATTTGCCGTTTCATGAAAGCGACTTCCGGATGAAAACTGTCGAGGGGGTCGGGGCCGATTGGCCGTTTGGGTACGACGAGCTCGCCCCTTTTTATCGGTATATCGAAAAAGAAATCGCCGTCTCAGGACCCAAGAAGTTTCCGTGGGGAACGTTCAACGGGCCGTTCCCCTATCCGGAGCGCGAACCGATCTCTGCGAACGCCGAGATGTTTCGCATCGGGTGTGAGCGGTTGGGAATTCGGTCGGTGGTGACGCCGCTCGCGATCAATTCGGCACCTTTTGACGGGCGGCCGCCTTGTATCAATCGAGGGTTCTGCAACGAGGGTTGCATGCCCAATGCGAAGTATTCCTCGCTGGTGCATCATGTGCCCAAAGCGATCGGGTACGGTGCGGAGTTTTTGACCGATTGCATGGTGACGCAAGTGGAGCTCGATGAGCGGGGTCGGGCGAAGAGTGTGATTTTTACTCATGAAGGGGTGGAATATCGGCAGCGCGGTCGAGTGATCGTGTTGGCGTCGTTCGCGATTGAGACGCCGAGGTTGTTGCTGAATTCCAAGACGACCGGGCATCCGGACGGGTTGTGCAACTCCAGCGGGACGGTCGGGAAGTATCTCATGCCGCATTCAAGCCATGACGTGTATGCGCGGTTTGAGCAAGAGATTCGTCTGTACAAAGGCACGCCGGTGATGGCGACGACGCAGGACTTCTATGAAACGCAGTTGGATCGCGGGTTCATTCGCGGGTATACGCTCCATGCGCACGGGGCTCGACCGGTGGCGATGAGCACGGGGTTGGCGCGCGATGCGGGCGTTTGGGGACGGCGTTTGCGGGAGTCGATGCTGGACTTCAACCACTATGGGCGGTTGACGATGGTCGGCGAAGTGTTGCCGGATGAGAACAATCGGGTGACGCTCGCAGAGGAAGTGGACGAGTACGGGATGCCGATGGCACACGTGACGTTTAGTTATGGAGAGAACGACTTGAAACTGATCGACCATGCGGTGGAGCAGATGAAGTCGATTCTGAAAGCGGCGGGCGGTGAACCGGAGTTCGTCGTCTCGGATACGGCGCATCTCATGGGCGGGACGCGCATGGGGGCGGACCCTGAGGATTCGGTGGTGAACGGCTGGTGCCAAGCGCACGACGTGCCGAATCTGTTCATCTGCTCGGCCGCCGTCTTCCCCACGTCAGGCAGCGGCAACCCCACCGCCACCGTCATGGCCCTCGCCGCCCGCACGTCGAAACACATGATCGAAGAGCTCAAAAAACAAACGATCTAAAAAAAAGGCAGGCTCCCCTGTGGGTGCCTGCCTTTTTTCGCCCTTGAGATGGCTTGTGTTACTTCGCCGCTTGGCCGGAGAGAATGGTCTCGATCTCTTCGATGTCTGCGTGGGTCAGTTCCACGTCGATTGCTTTGACGTTTTCCTCCACTTGCGACGGGCGAGATGCGCCGATGATCGCCGACGCCACGTTCGGCTTGCGCAGAACCCATGCCAGCGCGAGTTGCGCCAGCGAGCAGTCCTTGCGCTCTGCGACAGCTTTGAGCCCGTCGAGTTTCGCAAAGTTTTCGTCGGTCAGGAAGCGGTTGACCATGTTCGCCGCATCCGTCGTGCCGCGGGAGCCCTCAGGAGCCGGTTGGCCCTTGGTGTACTTGCCCGTCAGGACGCCCTGTGCCAGAGGGGACCACACGACTTGACCGACACCCTCACGCTCAGACAGCGGGAGGACGTCCTTCTCAATATAACGCTCAAGCATCGAATATTGCGGTTGGTTCGAGATGATGCGGTCGAGCAGTTTGCGGTCTGCAATCTGCAACGCCTCTTGAATTTGCAACGCGCTCCACTCGGACACGCCCGCGTAGAGAATCTTGCCTTGGGTCACGAGGTCGTCGATCGCACGCAACGTTTCCTCCAGCGGAGTTTCCGCATCGAAGCGGTGGCATTGCCAGAGGTCGATGTAGTCCACGTTCAGACGCTTGAGAGAAGCATGAACTTGCTCGAAGATGTGCTTGCGGGACAGGCCGCGGTCGTTCGGGCCTTCCGCCATCGGCCAGTACGCCTTGGTCGCCAACACGAACGAATCGCGCTGGTACTTCGCCAGCGCACGACCTACGACGATCTCCGCTTCGCCCTTGCGGTAGATGTTCGCCGTATCAAAAAAGTTGATGCCCAACTCATACGCTTTGTCGATGCAGATCTCAGCGGTTTGGTCTTCCACGGTGCCGCCGTAGGTCAGCCAAGAACCGAGACCGATCTCCGAAATTTTCAGCCCGGAGCGACCGAGGTTGCGGTACTTCATTTGCGTCATAGTGAACATGCACCTCCATATGTAAGAACTTCCACATAAGGAGTATTCGCTTCCCGCAACCATTTCCCTTCCCTAAATTTTCGCCCACAGTGGCGAAGGGTTCAGTTTGTACACATTGTCTTCGCGGGACATGTACTTGTTGATGATGAACTCGCGGCGGATCGTGCAGTGATCGTCGTGAAATGTATGGATGTACGCATCCAGTTCCTTCTCCTGATACGCACGCTCCGGGTCGAGACCGGCCATCATGTGTTCAAAGATGAACAACTTTTTCTTGCGCTGACTCGGGATGTTCTTCAACTTGCCGTCTCTTGTGAAAAAGTCGCGCACCGCTTTCTCGTATTCCTCTGGATACAGGTCTTTCATCTTCGCCCCTCCATTTTCATGATCATCTAATTAGATCATAATCAAATTCGCTTCTCTCTGTCAATGATGCTAGAATAAATACTTGAATTGAAGTGAACCGAAAGGAGTCTTCCGCATGCACGACACACCTGAGAAGACTGTATACGAAATGATCGGCGGAGGAGACGCCATCCGCAAGTTGGTGGACGCGTTTTACAAGCGCGTAGGGGAGCATCCCGACCTGAAACCGATCTTCCCGGACGACCTCGGTCCGGTAGCGGATCGACAATACCTGTTCCTCACGCAGTTTTTTGGCGGGCCGACCCTGTATTCCAACCAATACGGGCACCCGATGCTCCGCGCGCGCCACATGCCGTTTGAAATCACACCGACCCGCGCCCACGCGTGGCTCGCTTGCATGAGCGAAGCCTTGGACGAACTCGGTCTGCAAGGCCAACTGCGCGAATTTGTGTACGACCGCCTCACCCAGACGGCGTACCACATGGTCAATACCCAAGATTCCTAAAAAGGTCAGCCCTCACACAGGGCTGACCTTTTTTCATGAGTTGGGAAAAGCTAACGGTACGATTTCGTACGAAGGAGGAATTCGATGAAACGCTTGATGTTGCTCCTGTTCGCCATCTGCCTCTCTCTGGGTTGCGGCGGCGGCGGGCGGTTTGGAGAACCGACGGAAGGGCTGGGAGAGGACTTCGCGATCTCGCCCGATGACCGACACATCGCCTACACCACCGTCCAAAACGGGGTTTCATCGCTCTACATCGCCAACGTCGACGGTACGGGCGTAACGCGCTTGTCGCAAAGTGACAAAGCAAGCTATCTCCAACCCCGCTTCTCTTCAGACGGCTCCAAGATCTTATTCGTCTCGATGCCTGTCAAATCGAAACTTCATGTGAGCACACTGCAAGAGATCCACGCGGACGGCAGCGGGCTTAAACTCCTGTCCGGGGGAGACACGCTGATTACCGAAGCCCTGTACGCACGGGACGACAAAACCATCTACTACGTGCAATCACAACGCTTCGAAGAGAAAGCTTCCTACCGCCCTGTCGACCTCGATCTGTACTCGATGGAAGCAACCGGCGCCAATCGGCAACGCATCACCAAACTGGCACACGACACGATGGAACATCTGTCGCTTTCCGATGACGGGACTTCCCTGCTGTACCAAACCATCGATCCCACGTCGTATGAAACGCGGTTCCGGGTGTTGTCCCTCAACAAGAAACTCGACATGATCTCGTTCCTCCCGCCGCATGATCCCGATCAACAACTTCAAGACCCCTCGTGGTTGCCAGGCCCTGCAACCGGCATCCTCTACTCTGCCGACGTTCAACAAAAGCAGGGCGATGTACCCGCGTTTGAATTGTTCACAATGGACCTGCCCTCGAAAACAGTACGGCAGATCACCCGTCTCGACAACGCCTCGTTGAAGCCGATCGCGCTGCACCACTCACCGGCCGTGCTGTTTTTGAAAAACAAGGACAAATCGCGTCAGAAAAACCAATATGTCTTGATGCAAGTCCAACTCGACGGCTCCGGTGCCAAGGAAATCCCTCTCCAACCTTAACAAAAACCGACATATTTCCAACATTTCAGGGGGAATGTAAACCTGATACTTTACGAAAAGGAGCGTACTTCATGGCTTTTTTCTCAAAACGTTCGACCACTACCCTCTCGCTCACTCTGGTGTTGTTGCTGTTGACAACAACAGGGTGCTCGCCCCAATCCTCACCGCCGCCCGTGAAGCCGGGAGTCCCCGACGGCCGGAGTCAGGTCCAACAGATTGGGAAAGAGCGGTTGCACACCGCCGCCAAAAATGTACGCTGGCAGCCGGACATCGGCGAACTGCCCGACAAACCGCCCAAAACCAAACTGGAGTTAACCAGCAAACGCACCCGCCATTCCACGCGCTTCGTCAATCCGGATGGATCGTTCACCGAGGAAGTGTATGCAGAACCGCAGTTCTACCAAGACAAATCTGATAAGAAAATGAAAATGATCGACAACACCGTTTCCCTCAAAAACGGCAAGTACGAAAACAAAGCGAACGAATTCGCCGTTCGCTTTTCCCCAAAAGCTGCAAGCGGCGAGTTGATTCGCATCGAAAACGACAAAAACAGCATGGTGCTTGAACCGGTCGGCGCCATCGCCGTCCAAGCGAAGACGCAAGACAACGTCGTCACCTACCCCGGACTTTTTGCCAACACCAACGCCGAATACGTGTTGAAAAGCAACTTCGTCAAGGAAAACTTGATCTTGCAAACGCCTGCCGCACCGAACAAGTTTTCCTATGAAGTGCGCTTGTCGGGTCTGACGCCCAAGCAGGAGCCAACGGGCGAAATCACGTTTCGCAATGCAAACAACCAAGTCGCATGGGTGATGAGCAAACCGTTCCTCTCCGATTCTGCGGGCAAGCAGTCGGACAAAGTCACGCAAACTCTGCGCACGGCAGCCGGCAAAACGTTCGTCGATTTGCAGGCCGACACTGCCTTTTTGCAAGATCCGCAAACCAAATTCCCCGTCACCCTCGACCCGACCGTAAACTCGTGGGATGTCATGGTCGACACTTTCGGTTCCGGCGCAAATCCGACCGCCACATATGGGAGTTACCCGAATTTGTTCGTGGGCAAAGACCCCACCTATGGCACGACGCGCGCGCTGTTCTCGTTTTTCTTGCCGAGTTTGCCAAGTGACAGCCGCATTACATCTGCGACCTTCTCGGCGTATCAGACGGCGACGAACACGACGAATACCGCCGTCGACGTGCTCCGCAATACCGCCGATTTCAGCTCCGCAGCCACTTGGAATACCCTCCCGACCACCAATGCCACACCTGAAGACACCGTAAACTCGAACACAACCAACGCCTACTGGACGTGGACGATCACGTCACTCGTCAAAGATTGGTACAACGGGGTGCTCGGCAATTTCGGCGTCACCCTCAAGTCGCAAAATGAAACGACCGCTCCGGCACGTCAATTCAATTCGGTCAATGCCACGACGAACACTCCGCGCCTGACGATCAACTATTCCGTCGATCCGGCCGGGCTTGAGCACTTTTGGACTTATACGCCGGAGGGCGTCAACGTCTCGAACGGCAACCTCGTCAAGCAAACGACCGACATCGAATTGACGGGCACTCCGCAAATCTCCGTCGTCCGCACCTACAACAGCCGCAAAGGCTGGTACGCCGGTCAATTTGGCTGGGGCTGGGTGAGCAACTACGACATGCGCATCGTCGACGCCGGCAAAGGCCCGATCACCGTCATCGACGAAGACAGCACGCGCCATATCTTCGGACAACGTGTCGGCGGCGGGTTCAACCCCCCTGCGGGCATCGACTTCACCTTGGTCAAAAACGCCGACAACACCTACACGATCACAGACAAAGAGAACAGGGTCTACCAATTTGGCACGAACGGACGCCTCACCTCGATCGCCGATGAAAAAGGCAACCTCGTCACCGTCGGCTACGACGCCTCCACTCGTGTCAAAACGCTCACCGATGCAAACAATCGCGTCATCACATTCAACTACGGCACCAACGGCTACGTATCAAGCCTCGTCGATCCGGCCAATCATACGGTTTCTTACACGTACGACACGGCGGGCAATCTGACGAAAGTGACCGACCAAGTCAATCAATCGGTCGCCTATACGTATGACAGCACGCACCGCATGACCTCGTTCTCCAATTGGAACGGAAGTACGAACACCCTTGATTACGACACGTCCGACCGCGTCACGGCGCTGCATTATC
Source organism: Tumebacillus amylolyticus (assembly GCF_016722965.1). NCBI lineage: Bacteria > Bacillati > Bacillota > Bacilli > Caryophanales > Alicyclobacillaceae > Tumebacillus > Tumebacillus amylolyticus. The sequence goes on along the minus strand of NZ_JAEQNB010000001.1, from coordinate 1,033,084 downwards.
CGATCACGATCGGCGGCACTCAGCAAAGCTCCGACCGGACGATCGCGTATGACACTGCCAATGCGGTCACGACCTACACAGACGCCCAAGGAACACGCGCCGATTATAGTTACAACCCCAACGGGAACGTCATTCAACTGATCGGCAACCCGACGGTTCCGGCCGCCAAATCGGTTGGCACGTACACGTATGACAACAACAACAACCAAACGTCGATGATCGATCCCAATGCCAACAAAACCGATCCCAATGCAAAGTACGTGTACACATACGATGCGGCTTCCAACCAAACGGGTGTGCAACTGCCCGGCACGGAAACCTCGACGGCGCAATACGACGAGCGCAATAACATCGTCACGCGCAAAGATTTCTTCGACATCACGACCAACTACGGGTATGACGTCAAAAACAATTTGACCGAAATCTCCACGCCGCAGATCGCGGTCGGTGCCAAACGCTATGACGACAAGGGCCGTCTCACCGGCAACACCAACCCGCTCTCCATCGTCGACAATCTCGCCGTCAATTCCAGTTTCGAAACGGACGCCAACGCAGACGGCTGGCCCGATCACTGGGTCCGCAACACCGAAACCGGCAAGACCGCGACGTTCACATGGGCGAACGGCGGCCGCTTTGGCAACAAAGCGATCTCCATCGCCAACCCGACCGGATGGGCCACGGTGAACACCGATGTCACCATTCCCTACACGGCGGGTGACAAATATGTGGTCAGCGGGTATATCAAAACCGCCAACACCACGTCTTCCGCCATCATCAAGATGGAGTTTTTGAACGCAAGCGATTCCTGGCTCGGCCAACAGATTTCCAACAAGATCGTCGGCACGCAAGATTGGACACGCATCCAAGCGGTGCTCGACACGGTGCCGGCCAACACGACGAAAATTCGCGTCGCCGTCGGCATGGACCCCGGTACGGGAACAGCCACTTTTGACGGAATTCAATTCGAAAAAGCCGAAGTCCTCAGCGCATACAACCTGCTGGAGAATCCCGGCTTTGAACGCGACTCCGACGGTGACAAAGTGCCGGACGGCTGGAGCGGAACGCTCTTGGCAACGGGTGACGGGATCGACACTTCGACGACCGTCTCCGGCACCAATGCACTCAAACTCAGCGGGGAATCCGGCAAAAACAAATCGCTGAGCCAACGCATCCCGCTCACGGGTGATGCTTCGACCGTTCTGACGTTGTCCGGCTGGGGCAAGCAGACGGGAGCAAATCCAAGCGGCGGCAGTTTCTCGCTGCAAGTGACGCTCAATTACACGGACGGAACGACCGACGCGACCAACTCCAATGAATTCTCAAAGACCGCGACAGACTGGCAACACGTCGCAACTCGTGTCGTGCCGAAAAAAGCGTTCTCCTCCGTCGACCTGCTCTACCAATTCAACAACCAAAGCGGTACGGCGTATTTCGATGCTTCCAGGCTTGAATTCGGCAATGCCTTCACGTTCTACGAATACGACAACGCCGGACACCAAACCAAAATCACATCTCCATCGGGCACCGTCGTTTCGTACACCTACGATACGGCGTCCGATACCAAGACCGGCAAAACGAGCGGGACGAATCAAACGTTTGCCTACGGATATGATGCGCGCAACATGCTGACCAAAGTAACCGATCCGTTGCAAGGCGTCACCAGCTACACCTACAACCCCGCGGGAGACGTGACATCGATCACCGACCCGCGCAAAAACACGACGACCATCACCTACAACGAACTCGGTCGCCAAGCAAGCACCACAGACCCGTTGAACAACAAAACCACCTTTGATTTTGACAAAAACGGAAACACCACTCTGCAAAATAATCCAAACGGCACCACGATCGGTTTCACGTACAACGAGTCCCGTGAACACACGCAAATCGCGTACAACGGCACTCCTCAGTACACCTTCACCTACGATCCGTTCGGAAACCAAACCTCGTTCACAGATGCGTCGGGCGTTTCTTCTACCTTTGCGTATAACACCAACACGCTGCGCACGCAAGAGAAGCGCGGATCGACCACTGTGAATTACGGGTACAACCCGAACGGACAGACGACGTCCATCGAGGTAAACGCGGCAACGACTTCGACGACCTCCTTCACGTACAACACGTTGAAGCAAATGTTGACGATCGCCCGCAACGGAAGCAACGTAAGCCGTTTCGTCTACGATGACCAAGGCAATCCGATCTCCACGATTCGCGTCAATGGAATGATCACCACCCGCGAATTCGATACGTCCAACCGTCTGCTCAATCTCAAAACCTACAAACCGGACGGAACGCCTCTGGAAGCGTATGCGTACAGCTTCGATGCCAACAACAGCATCACCGGCATCACGACAGACAAAGGAGCGGTCTCGTACCAATACGATGCGCTCGATCGCTTGACGCAAGAAACGTTGCCCGACGGCACGAAGATCGTCTACACCTACGACGCCGCCGGCAACCGCACGCAAAAAGCGGTGACCAAATCCGGAACCACGACGACTACCGCCTACACCTACGACGCGGCCAACCAGATGCAAACGGCAGGCGGAAAAACCTATACCTATGACAAAAACGGAAATCTACTTTCAGACGGAACCAAAACGTATGTGTACGACGCCGCCGATCGCCTGACGCAAGTGAAGGACGCAAGCGGCACAGTCCTCGCTTCCTTCGCCTACGAATTCGACGGGCGCCTTACCCGGATGATCACCCCGACCGGCACGTTGAATTTCTTCTACGATGTGCAAGAGAGCTCGCCGAATTCCGTCGCGGAGACCGATGCCAACAACAACATCGTCGCGGAGTACACGTTCGATTCCCAAGGCAGCCCGATCACGATGACCCGAGGCGGCTACACGTATCATTACATCGTGAACGGTCATGGAGACGTCACCGCGTTGACGGATTCCACAGGCGCTGTCGTGGCAACCTACACGTATGACGCGTACGGCAACATTCTGTCGCAAACTGGTTCGCTCGCATCGGCCAACCCGTATCGGTATGCGGGATATCGATACGACGAAGCCACGGGTCTGTACGATTTGCGCGCCCGTTATTACGACGCTTCGACCGGACGTTTCCTCACCCGCGACAAGCAGATGGGAGACCTGTCTGCACCGGAAACGCTCAACCTCTATGCGTATGCGTCAGACAATCCGATCAAGTATACCGACCCGACGGGGCACTGGCGCTATTGGGGACATTGGTGCGGTCCGAACTATGGTAGCGACGGAGAAGAGCATTATCACTTAGACCGCATCTGCCACTACCATGACATCTGTTATTCGCAAAAAGGGTACTTCGCGTGCTCTTGCGACAATACAGCCGCCTACAAAGCCGGTCATGTGTACTATTGGAAAATGTGGTGGAAGGAAAAAATCGCCGCCACCGGATTCCTGAGCTGGTTTGGACACGGCAACTGCAAATGGTGGCTCTAAGAGAGAAAAGGAAGTGACGATATGAAAAAAACACACTGGATCGGGGCCTGCTTGCTCACCTGTTCGCTGACGATGCTCGCGGGAACCACCACAAACCCTGCGATAGCAACCGCCGCGAGCGATGCCACTTTGAAACAACAACTGCTCAACAAGTACAAAAACCAAGTCCCCAAGGAATGGGGCGAGAGCGTCACCGGCGTCCGCACCTCCCTGAAAACCACCGACAAAGTGATCGCCTTGACCTTCGACGCCTGCGGGGGCCCGCACGGCAGCGGCTACGATGCGGAGTTGATCTACTACTTGCGGCAACAAGGCATCCCGGCGACGTTGTTCATCAACTCGCGCTGGATTGATGCTAACCTGCAAACGTTCCTCGCGCTGGCCAAGATTCCGCAGTTCGAGTTGGAGAACCACGGCACGCAACACCGCCCGCTGTCGGTCAACGGCAAACCCGCTTGGGGAATCAACGGCACAGCCAACCTCGGCGACATGATCGACGAAGTGCTGAACAACCACCGCAAGATGGAAAAACTGCTCGGTCATCCTCCGAAGTTTTTCCGTTCCGGCACGGCGTTCTACGATGAGATCGGGGTGAAAGTCGCCAATGACCTCGGCGAAAATGTAGCGGGATACAACGTGCTCGGCGATGCCGGAGCCACGTTCAACACCGACCAAGTCTACAACGCGCTGATCAACGCCAAACCCGGCTCCATCGTGCTCATGCACATGAACCATCCGGAGAAATGGACGGCCGAAGGGGTGAAAAAAGCCATCCCCGTACTCAAACAAAAAGGCTTCCGCTTCGTCAAGATGGAAGACTACCCTCTCCTGTCCCTTCGTTAAAAAAAAAGACCCACGACCTTCTCGGTCGTGGGTCTTCTCTATTCTCCTTTGTCCTCCTCAGGTTTCAAACGCCCCGCTCGCTTCAACGATTCGCGCAACAAGAGCTCGATGTGTGCGTTGACGCTGCGAAACTCGTCGCCTGCCCAGCGTTCCAACGCTTCATAGACTTTGGGGTCGAGGCGCAGCGGAAATTGCTTTTTGGCCATTGCTCATCCCGCCCGTCTAGTAGAGCGATCCGGCGTTGACGACAGGTTGTGCCGAACGTTCGGAGACGATGGCGACCATGAGGTTGTTGATCATCGAAGCTTTGCGCTCTTCGTCGAGTTCCACCACGCCTTCGCTCTGCAATTTCTCAATCGCCATCTGCACCATGCCGACGGCGCCCTCTACGATCTTGGCGCGGGCTGCGAGAATCGCCGTCGCTTGCTGGCGTTGCAGCATCGCGTGGGCGATCTCCGCCGAGTACGCCAAGTGCGTCAGGCGTGCTTCCATGACTTTGACGCCGGCGATGGCGAGTCGGTGTTGGAGATCGAGTTGCAGTTGCTCGGCGATCTCGTCCGGATTGGCACGCAGGGTGTAGCCGCCCTGATCATCCATCGTGTCATACGGGTAGTAGCTCGCGATGTGACGCAGGGCGATCTCCGATTGAATCTCGACGAAACGCTCGTAGTTGTCAACGTCGAACATCGCTTTGGCGGAATCGACGACGTTGAAGACGATGACGGCGGCGATCTCAATCGGGTTGCCGTCCACGTCGTTGACTTTCAGTTGCGAGGTGTGGAAGTTTCGCACGCGCATCGAGACTTTCTTGCGAAGCGAAAACGGTACCGTCCACCAGAATCCATCTTGGCGCAACGTGCCGAGGTAACGTCCGAAGAACATCACGACATAGCCTTGGTTCGGTTGCACGATCTGAAACCCGGTGATCGAGACGATGCCCAACAGGAGACACACGAGAGCTCCGACAATTCCGCCGGTTCCTCCATTCGATCCCAAAACTCCCGCCATGACGAACAGCAGCAGGACGAGCAAGATGCCGACAAATCCGTTGAATGCCCACGCTTTACGCTCTTGCATGAACCCCTCACCCTTTCATTCTCAACAATTCTCAGTTGATATCACTTTGATATCATCATGATATCATATTCCGGAATGAAAAAAAAGAGGCGGGGGTCTCCCGCCTCTTTTCGTACCCAGACTGTTCTAGTTGATCACGATGGTGAAGCTGGTTTCCCCGATGAGTCCGACCGCGTCGACGGCACGGAGTTTTACGGTGTAGGTCCCCGCTGCGAGAACGACGCCCGACGAGTTCTTGCCGTCCCAAGCGACGGTGTTGCTGCCTGCAGACTGTTTCACACCGTTGAGAAGCGTCTTCACCGCTGCCCCGCTTGCGTTGACGACGGTCACGGTGACCGTTGCGTCCTCCGACAAATTGTAGGAAAGCGCGGTCGTTGCGCCGGTTGTCGGATGGAACGGGTTCACGCTGAACGTCGGAGTTGTAAACGTTGGGGCCGTAACATCAACGCTTACGTTGCTGGTCACCGTCGCGGCGACGTTTCCTTTGAGATCGACCGCATCTATTTTGTACGTGTAGACGCCGGTGCCGACGAGCACGCCCGCGTCAGTTTTGCCATTCCATTGAATCGTCTTCGCGCCCGGCGTTTGCTTGGCGTTGTAGAGCGTGCGCACGACGTTGCCATTGGAATCGGCGACCTTGATCACGAGCGTTGCATCCTCCGAAAGCGTAAACGCAAGCGTATTGAGGTTGGTGCCCGTCGGACGGAAGATCAGCGGCGAATTGGAGAGCGCCGTCAGTTTCGGAGCACCCGTTTCGAGGTACAACTGAGCCGAAGCGTTCGTCACCCAGCCCGCCGCATCGGTGCCGGTGAGTTTGAACGTATAGGTGCCGTCCGGCGCCATCTGGCCGGCCGAGGTTTTGCCATCCCACGTGAGGTTCAGCGTGCCTGCGGTGGCAAGCGTCGGTACGGTCAAATTCCTAACCAAGGCACCCACGTTGTTGTACACGCCGGCCGTGAGCTTGACGTCTTCGGACAGATCGACCGCGAGCGTGATCGAGTCGGGAGGAGCGAGCGAGAATGTCAAGTTGCCGAGCGTCGGAGCGGTCTTGTCCGTTTTGATCGTGCCCGAAAGCGTCGTCACGTTGCCGCCCGCATCGGTTGCCGTCAGCGTGTAGGTGTATTCCTTGTCATCTACCAAGATTCCGGCGTCCGTTTTCCCGTTCCACGTAACCGTTTGAGCACCCGCTTTGAGGACGCCGTTGACGAGGGTTTTGATCGCGTTGGAGTTTGAATCGGTGACTTTGAGAGAAACCGTTGCGTCCTCCGAAAGCGTGTACGTGAATGTCGCCAGCGTCGTGCCCGTGACTTTGAACGGGTTCGGTGTCGCTTTGAGGTTCGTGACTTTGGCAGCTCCCGTCTCCGTCGTAACCGTCGCAGAAACCGGATTCGAAACCCAGCCTACGAGGTCTGTAGCGGTGACTTTGACCGTGTAGACGCCGTCGGGGACGAGGACGCCGGAGGCGTTTTTGCCATCCCACGGCACGGAGTAGGAGCCGCCGTCTTTCAAGATCGCGTTCTCCAACGTGCGAACGACTGCACCTGCGGAGTTGGTGACGGTCGTCGTGACTTTGGATTTCTCCGAGAGTGTGTAATTCAGAGAGAGCGTCTCAGAGCCCGGACCGAATTTCACAGCGGACGTCGTCAGCGTGAGACTCGGTGTGGTTTTGTCCGTTGTGATCGTGCCCGTCACTTCGGCCGCTTGGTTGTTGAAGCTGTCGGTTGCGTTGATTTTGTAGGTATAGATGCCGTCCGCAACGAGCGTGCCGGCGTCGTTTTTGCCATTCCATGCGACCGTCTTCGCGCCGGACGGAAGTTTGGCGTTCTGCAACGTGCGGACGAGAGTGCCGCTTGCGTCATAAATTTTGATGTCGACCGTCGATTCCTCCGACAGCGTGTAGGCAATCGTGCTGTTCGCGGTGCCCGTGACTTTGAACGGGTCCGGGGTGTCGCTGACAGCGGTGATCGACGGTTTGAAGCGGTCGAGTCCTACGGCGCCGGAGACAGCGACGGCGCTCAGATTTGCTGCATCGGTCGCGGTGATTTTATACGTATAGATGCCGTCCGGAGCGAGTACGCCGGACGAGTTTTTGCCATCCCACGTCAAGGAGTTCGCACCCGCGCTTTGTTGAACGTTGGTGACAAGCGTTTTGACCAATGCGTTTGCGCTGTTATAGATGCCCACCGTTACTTTGGCGGGTTCGGACAGCGCGTAGGTCAGACCCACGGTGTTCGTACCGGTCGGAACGAACGGATTCGCAGATACGGTGTTTCCCGAGATCACGGGTGCCGTGCGGTCCACAGAGATCGTGCGGGTCAGCGGTGTCGCCGAGTTGCCCCACGAATCGACCGCCGTAAGTTGGAACGTGTATTCTCCCTCCGCCACGAGAACTTTGGCGTCGTTCTTGCCGTCCCACGTTACAGATTTGGCACCGACCGTAACGGCGGAGTTGTTCAAAAGCGTCCGCACGACGTTGCCGCTTGCGTCGAGGACTTTCAATGTGACGTTGCCCGGTTCTGCGATGGAGTAAGAGAACGTCGAGACGTTGGAGCCGGTCGGAGCAAACGGATTCGGTGTGACTCCGGTCAGCGTGAGACCGATCGGCGTCGTATCGACGGCCGCCGTCATCGCAGAAAACGCGTTGACGAGTCCGTAGCCGAACGTCGTGTCTTTGCCTGCGGTACCCAAGTCGAGCGCAGACGATTCCAAGACGCGCTCAAGTTGGAAGTTGGTCAGCGTCGGGCGGTAGTTCCAAACCAAAGCTGCCACACCCGCGACGTTCGGAGACGCCATCGAAGTGCCTTGCTTGTATCCATAGGCTCCGTCATACGTCGTCGCATAGATGTTCGTGCCCGGCGCGGCGATGTCTACATACGAACCATAGTTGGAAAAAGTCGCTTTGGTGTTGGTTTCCGTGGTGGCCATGACGCAGAGGACGTGCTCGTCAGCCCCCGGATAGTGCAACGCGCTGGAATTGTCGTTGCCGGCCGCTGCGACGATCAGGCACCCTTTGCTGTAGGCGTAGTTGATCGCGTCTTGCATCGTCTGGGAGAACGAAGCGGAGCCAAGGCTCAAGTTGATGACTTTCGCGCCGTGGTCGGCCGCCCATGTGATGCCTTCAGCGATGTCGAGGTCAGAGCCGGAGCCGGATGCGCTCATCGCTTTGACCGGCAAGATCTTGGCATGTCCCGCCACGCCCGAAATTCCGACGCCGTTGCCCATCATCCCGGCGGCGATGCCCGCGACGTGCGTTCCGTGTCCATTGTCATCGTTGTAGTTGCCGTCGTTCGTAATCGCGTTATAGCCCGGCAGGAGACTTCCGCTGAGATCCGGGTGGTAGGACAGAACGCCCGTGTCGACGACGGCGATGACCATCGACGAATCGCCTTGCGTTTTGTCCCACGCTTCGGGGACGTGCATCTTCGGGAGCGACCACTGCAAGCTGTAGCTCGGGTCGTTCGGAGTGGCCGTCAGATCGTATTTATAGTTCGGTTGTACATACTCGACATCAGGGTCGTTGACGAGGTCCATATACGTTTGCTTGAGATTGGCGTTCTTGGTCAAGGCCAACTTGCCAAGGCGCAGACCTTTGTTGCTTTTCTGAACGCTTGCGGCGTGCTTGCCCGCAATTTTGGCGGCATCCGTGCCCGGTTTGTACTTGACGATCAAATCCCCCGCCGTGAACTTGCTGGAATCGGCGAGAATCGCGTCTACGGAAGCGGAAAGTTGTGACTGGGACAGCGTGTTCATTTCAATAAACTTGCTGTTGTCCGCGTGTGCCGGAGTGACGGCGAACCAACTCGCAGCGGTAAAGCCCGCTCCGAGGGTGAGCACCCACTTCCAAGTGCCTCTGCTTCCTTGCATCGGCAACCCTTCCCTTCTGGTGATTTAATTTTGTCTACACTCAGATATTATCATGTTTCAGATCGTAGGTTCAATAACGGTTTAATCGAAAAATAAAACGCCCACCGAGAACGGTGGACGTTTTCCTTAGTTGACTTCGAAGGTAGAGGTCAGTTCAGATGTCATTCCGGACCAATTGGTCGCCTGAATCACGACTTTGTAGGTGCCGGTGACACCACTTGCATTGACACCGTACCAAGAAAACACTCTGTCTTTGGATTGGAATTCAAACGGAATATCCGGGTCATCATGATCAATGAGTCTTGCATTTAAAGTTCCATCCGGATTGTAAATCTGGGCTTCCAAATGCCCATAACCGGAATTGTTGCACGTGATCTTGAGCGGAACATTGCTGTTCAGATGATAGGGAACTTGGTCAAAAGTCAAATTGGAGAGTATAGGCGCGTGGTTCTCCACAAAAATAGACGACCCTGTTGCACTGCGGTTCCCCGCAAGGTCTGTTCCCTCCAGCATGATAGAGTAGAGTTCATCCGGTACGAGATTCCCGTTATCATCCAAACCATCCCAATTGAAACTGTACGTTCCCGCAGCGTGCGGACCTCCTGCATAGATCGTTCGGATTACTTGAACCGTGTGCTTATCGGTAATGTAGACTTTGAGGGAATTGACGCTTTCCTCGAGTGTAAACGACACAGGAGTCGGTCTGACCAAAGGAGTAAAGTGCTGTTCAAATTGGTATCTGAAGGACGGGAACACATTGTCTAGCTGAATCGTGCCTTTTGCCGATTCGGACGTCCAGCCATCTGATGTCGTCGCAGTCAGCACATAGGTGTAGGTTCCATCGACGAATGGAGTGCCGGTCGAGGGATTTTTCCCATCCCATTTGACCGTGTGTACACCCGCAGTCGTGGGTACGGCGTTCATCAGACGTTGAAGTAACGATCCTGAGGCGTTCAAAATGTCAAGTTCGACATTCGCGTCCTGCGACAACGTGTACGTAATTGTGGAAGTCGATTGGCGATTGATCGCGGCAGGTTCAGCCGACACGTTTGTAATCTGAGGAGCTCGATTGACCGCCTCAAAAGTTCCTGTCACTTCCGGTGATACGTGGCCTGCCATGTCGGTCACATTGATTTTGTAGGTGTAGATTCCATCCGGCACGAACTGAGACGACTCATCTCGTCCTGTCCACTGGGCGACTTGTTTGCCCGCCGAAACATGGCCTTGGAAGACAGTCTTCACAAGCATACCGCTTGCGTCGAAAATTTCCACGTTCACGTTCGCTTCTTCCCCCACTGTGTAGTCCAGTTGGGCGTTCTCTTGCGTAAATTTGAACGGATGCATGTAGACATTCGTCACAGATGCCGGACCTCTATCTGCCCTGAATAGGATCGACGTAGGATTCGCGACCCAACCGACTGTATCGGTGGCGGTGAGTTTCGCCGTGTACAGGCCATCCGGAACGAGGACTCCGGAGGAGTTTTTGCCATCCCAAGTCACGGTGTTGGCTCCCGCGCTTTTGGCTGCGTTGCTTTCGAGAGTTTTCAAGAGCGTACCCGAGCTGTTGTAGAGGGCCGTTGTCACTTTCGAGTTTTCGCTGAGGGAGTATCCGATGACGGCATTCTCGGAACCGGGCACGAAGATCACCTGCTGCGTGTCTGTCGGCGTTACGACCGGAGCTGCACTGTCAGTTGTGATCGTGCCTAACACTTCTGTAGAAACGTTGCCAGCCCGATCGGTTGCTTGGGTTTTGATGGTATAAGTTCCGTCTGCCACGATGAAACCGGCATCGTTTTTGCCGTTCCATGCGAAAGATTTCGCTCCAAAGGTTTGCGGGCCAGTGGTAAGCGTGCGAACAATCCAACCGTTGGCATCACAGAGTTGTACGTCGACATTGGCATCCTCCGACAGCGTGTACGAGAGAGTCGTCGTCGCGGTGCCTGTCACTTTGAACGGATTGGAAGAAACTTTGACTGCTGTAATTTGTGCGGCACCTGATTCTGCCTGTGTAGTGGCCGTGACCGGTACTGACGTGAACCCGACAGCGTCTGTTGCCGTGATTTTCACGGTGTATGTACCATCCGGCACGAGGACACCGGATGCGTTTTTTCCATCCCATGTCACGTTGTTGTCGCCTGCAGTTTTGCTGACTGCACTCTCGAGTGTGCGGACGACCGTTCCTGCGCTGTTGGTGATCGTGGTCGTCACTTTGGCAGATTCCGAGAGCACGTAGGAAATCGGCAAGAGCTGGGAACCCGGTACGTAGGTTGCTCCGACAGTGAGCAGCATGACGTTCGGCGTCGTATTGTCGGTGGTGATCGTGCCGATTGCTTCCACGCCCGCTTTGCCGGTCAGATCGGTGGCGTTGATTTTGTAGGTGTAGGTTCCGTCCACGACGAGATCTCCGGCTTCGCTTTTGCCGTTCCAGGTCACCGATTTGGCTCCGTAGGTGACGAGACCGTTGACGAGCGTGCGAACGAGCCTGCCGTCTGCGCCGTAGATTTTTACGCTGACGTTGGAGTCTTCGGAAATCGTGTACGAGATCGTAGAGGTGCTGGTTCCCGTGACTTTAAACGGGTCGGTCGAGTCTTTGACCGCCGTGAGCACCGGCGCCCCGGTTTCCGTCTTGGTGGTCCCCGAGGTAACAGGTGAAGTGAACCCGACTGCGTCGGTTGCGTTGACTTTCACGGTATAGGTTCCATCGGGCACGAGGACGCCGGACGTGTTTTTGCCATCCCACGCCAAAGAATTCAGTCCCGCTTGCTTCGCGACGGAGCTTTCCAGTGTCCGAACGACAGTCCCTGCTGCGTTGGAAACGGTGGTCGTGACTTTCGCGTTCTCTGACAGCTCATAGGAAATCGGCAACGTGCTTTGACCCGGCGCAAACGCATCTCCCACGTTGAGCGACGAGACCGTAGGTGCGGTTTTGTCCGTGGTGATCGTACCCGTCACTTCTGTTGCTTGGTTGCCGTAGGAATCGGTTGCGTTGATCTTGTATGTGTACAACCCGTCGTCGACGAGAACTCCGGAGTCGTTCTTGCCGTTCCATGTCACCGATTTGGTGCCGATGGGAAGTCTTGCGTCCACCAGCGTGCGAACGAGGAGGTTGTTTTTGTCATAGATCTTGAGTGAAACATTCGCAGCCTCGGACAACGTATAGTTGATCGTGCTGTTCGTCGTGCCCGTCACTTTGAACGGGTCCGGCGTGTCCGAGACGGCTGTGATCGAAGGAGCCGACCGTTCAATCGTCGTGGTGCCGCTCACCGCCACGGCGTTCAGTCCTGCGAGGTCGACGGCGGAGATTTTATAGGTGTAGACCCCGTCCGGCGAGAGCACGTTGGAGGAGTTCTTGCCATCCCAAGTCAGCGTGTTGGTGCCTACACTCTGCTGAACGTTTGAAGCGAGCGTTTTGACCAGCGTGTTGCTGCTGTTGTAGATGTTGACGGTGACTTTCGCCGTCTCGGAGAGGGAGTAGCTCAAATTTACATGGTTCGTCCCCGTTGGAGCGAACAGGCTTTGATCTACGCTGTTGCCCGAGATCACCGGAGCCGTTCGGTCGATGGTGATGAGATTGGTTTGCGGAGTCGCGGTGGTACCTGCCGCGTCTGCAGCGGAAAGTTTATAGGTGTAGACGCCGTCTGTGACGAGTTGCCCTGCGTCGTTTTTGCCGTTCCATGTCGTCGACTTGGAACCGGCTGTCGTGGAGACGTTATTCAAAACCGTGCGTACGATGTTCCCGTCTGCATCGAGCACGACGAGCGTGACGTTGGCCGCCGTTTTCAGGCTGTAGGAAATCGGAGTTGTATTCGAACCGGTCGCTGCAAACGGAGTCGTTGCAACACTCGTCAACGTAAGTCCGATTGTCGAAGTGTCGGCGGGACTCGTCGCAGCATACACCGCGACCGGATAGGCCATCGGCGCGACCGCCAACCAACCGGATGTTGCCACGGCCACGCCGAGAGTCAACGCCTTCAGACGCGCTTTGTTGCTTGGTCTTCCTTGCATCAGCATCACTTCCCTTCTTGGATCTAGCATTTTTACCATATACTAACATGAAAAAAGAGTATTATCAAACACTTATTAAACATAGAAAAAAGGTCACCTGCAACTGAAGGTGACCTTTTCCTTATTACGCGATTAAGTTCGAAAGCTTCTCGCGAGAACTTGTGAGCTTCTCGACATCCACTTTCGCGGAGAGCGCTTCGAGAATCCCGGCGAAGTACTCTTCGACTTCGGAGGAGACGCTTTGCTTGCCGTCTTGAACGGTGGTGAGCAGAGCCTGCGTGTACAGGTCTTTGAAACGGGAGCTCGCTTCGTCGAGGTAGGCTTGTACAGGCGCTTGCATCTGCTTGTCCAACGTTTCCTGCATCGCTTGCTTGCCGTTTTTCTCGAAAAAGTCTTTGGCAGATTTGAACAACCCGAGTGCTCCTTGGAAGTCCTCGATCCGATACGTCGGAAGCACTTCGTCAAACTCCGGCGACTCGAAGGAACGGGGTTGGTAGGGCTCCAGTTCCAATTTCGGCGCCGTTTGGTGAACGGCGTCCCCCATGCGGTCGCTCAGCCGCTTCGCACTGTGGTTGACATGCTTCTCGATGCGCAGACCCGTCGCCCGCATCTCTTGACCGAGCGTGTAGCCGATGTAGCGAACCAGTTCGTCGAGCGACGAGCGGAGCGCTTTTTTCAGATCGCGTCCGTCGTCTTGGAGCACGGCGGGGTTGAACGCTTCCTTGAACATGTCGCCAAAGCGGAAGAACAGGCGTTGCTTGACGTAGTAGAGCAGCTCGTCGATTTCTTTCACAACGGCCAGTTCTTCGGACGAGGTTTCGAGGGCGCGGACGCCGTCGAGCGCTTTTTGCTTCGCGGTGTCGGCGGCGAGCAACTTCTCCGCACGCACCGATTCGTCCTCGTTGGCGGTGGAGATCAGGTCGTCAAGCGTCGTGACGGCACGGCGAATTTCGGCGACCGCCGATTTGACGGCGATCTGGGTCAGCTCTTGGATCGTGAACGAGAGGAAGTCTCGCTCGAAGGCGCTGAGTCCGGAGAGCGTGAGCGCTTCGCCCGCCGGCATCAGGTCGCCTTCGATGCTGTTCGTGCGCTGGCGGTAGACTTTCTCCGCGGAGCCTGCCAGCTTGCCTTTTTCATGCAGGCGCGCAAGCAAGGCGGTTTGGGACGAGACCGGGTAGATGCGCGGTCTGGAGATTTGGCAGGCGACGAGGTTTTTGCGAACGTGATCGACGACGCCGTGCAGTTCTTCCTCGTCCTTCGCCAAGTCGGAGGCGTTGACGATGAAAAACATCTTGTCCATTTCAAACGTGTCCTTCACGCGGCCCAGTTGCGTCAGGAAGTCGCGGTCGGCGTTGGAGAACGCGTGGTTGTAATACGTGACGAACAGCACGGCGTCGGCGTTCTTGATGTAGTTAAAAGCGACTCCGGTGTGTCGCGCATTGATCGAGTCGGCCCCCGGCGTGTCGACCAAGGTGATGCCTTGGGCGGTCAGCGGGCAGTCGTAATAGAGTTCGATCCAGTCGGCGAAACAGGCTTTTTCTTCCTTGGCGACGAACGCTTTGAACTCTTTCATGTCGACGAGCAGTTCTTGGCCCAAGTGTTCGCGAATCGGGGCGAGACCTTTGGAAACGGCTTTCAAGAACGAGAAGTGCGGTTTCGCCGTCGAGAGCACTTGCGACGGGTCGAGTTTGACGATCTCGTCGAGAGCGGCGTCAAGCGACGGAGCGGACAGACCGAAGACACCGAGCGACTGCTGCACGTCGGTGGTGATGTCGCTCTCCGATTTGATCTTGACGCGGACGCTGCCGTGCGGGTATTGCTCGGTGGGCGGCAGAATTTTGTTGATCGCCGCCGTGGTCGGGTTCGGCGAAACCGGGAGGACCATCTCCCCCATCAGGGCGTTGGCGAACGACGACTTCCCTGCGGAAAAAGCGCCGAACAGCGCCACGGTGAACAGGTTTTGCTCCAAGCGGTCGGCGCGTTGGTTCATGCCTTGCGCCATCGACTTGAGGCCGGTCAATTGAGAGGTCACTTCGGCCGCCGTGCGCAGGCAGGCGGCCGTGAGACCCAGTTGTGACTTGAAATCTTCCATCGTGCGTTTATTCCCCTTGTCCGGTCAACACGCGCAGGAGGCGTGCGACGTAGTCTTGTTCCACTTGTTGGAGTTCAGCCAGTTCTTGTTGTGCGTGGGTGAGGTCTTCGGCTGCTTGAAGTTGCAGGCGCAGCATCGCGCCTTTTTCCTCCGCTTGATCCTTGGCGATGCCGACGACCATGTCGGAAAAACGCTGCACTTCTCGGCGGTAGAGTTGCTTGACTTCAGCGGCGATGTCCTTGGCGTATTGGTACATGTATTCGTCGGAGGAGAGACCGCCCTCCTTGACCACGCCGGCGAGGAAGTCCGGGCCGTACTTCACGTCGAATTGTTCGTAGACCGACTTCGCGTAGGTTTCATCGCGGATGCCGAACTTCTCCGGCACTTTGACGAGCAGTTCGCGGATGTGCCAGTCGATGTTGGCTTTGACTTTCTCGGCGAAGTCTTCGTAGAGCGCTTGCAGGCGGTTTTCGATCTCCGTTTGCGTCTTGCGTGCCGAAGCGAGGAAGCCCGCTTTGAAGCCCGGTTTGCGGCTCTTGAGGTAGTTCCCTGCGAGTTCCGTGGTTTGGAACGGCGTGATCTTGGCGTTGTCGAGCAGGGAGTTGGTTTCTTTTTTCAAGAGCTCTTGGAGGTCGAGCGGGGTTGCTTGCAGTTGTTGAAGTTGCTGGCGGGCGATCTCCGCTCCGGCGAGCAGTTCGTCGGCGTTGTCGGCCGCATCGAGACGCGCTTGCAGGGTATTGCGCGTTTCGGCGTGAATCGCCGCTTGGATTTTGCGATGTTCGTCGATGAGATAGGCGGCGGAGGACACGACGCTTTTGACCAACAGGGTGTCGCGCTCGGCGAACAGCTCGCTGATTTTCGCTTGGAGCGTTTCGAACATGTTCTCTTCGTGGTCCGGCTCGTGCAAGGTGGTGAAGAACAGACCGTCCGGCTCGATGCCCCAGTTGCCAAAGCCTTCGATGACCGAGTCGCGGTAGTCGTCGAACGACAGCTCGAAGTCCATGTGCTTGTCGATCTGGTTGACGATGAGGTACACCGGCTTGCCGCGGTCTTTGAGGGTTTTGGTGAAGGAGAAGTTCAACTCGGACTGGACGTGGTTGTAGTCCATGACGTAGAGCACGACGTCGGCGAGATGCAGCGCCGATTCGGTTGCGACTTTGTGCGCGTCGTCGGTGGAGTCGATGCCCGGCGTGTCCATGACGGACAGGTTCGGGGCGAGCAGGTCGGTCGGGTGAGCAATTTCAATCGATTCGACGGTGGTGCCGTCGACCGCGTAGTTTTTGATTTTCTCCAAGTCTTTGGCGACATCGAATTCGAGGTAGTCGCCGTCGGTGAGGTACGCGCGGGCGAAAGACTCGCCACCGCGAATTTTTACAACGTTGGCAGACGTCGGGATGGGGCTGGACGGCAGGATGTCAGCACCGAGCAAGGTATTGATCATCGTGGACTTCCCCGCCGAAAAATGTCCGCAGAAGGCGATGGAGAATTCGCCTGCGTCGAGCTTCTTGATCAAATCGCGCACCTTGGCGCCATGTACGGAATTCCCGGCACGTTCCATCTCGTCCGCGATGGTGCCCAAGCGGACGTCGAGGTTCTCGTGACGGACTTGTACTTGCAAAGTCTCTATAAAGGTCATCGGAAAAAACTCCTATCTGAATACTCCTAAATAAAACGCTTCCGTAGATGATTCTATCATGGGTTTACAAGTTACGCACGTGGGAGGGAAAACGTGAAAAAAAAACCTCCCGTGGGTCGGGAGGTTTTTCTACGAGCTTGGCGTTAGTGGTTGCCGAGCAATTGCACCTCGTAAAGTTGGAAGTTGGCGTTTCCGTTGTTCGCCGTCATGTTCAGTCGGTATTTGGTGTACGGCGTTGTGTTGGAGGTCGTGAAGTACTTGGTCACGTAGGTCGCCCAGTCGGTCACATTGGTTTGCGTGTCGAGCACGACCCATTGCGTGCCGTCAAATCCTTCGAACGTCCAGTCTTTCGGAGCGGACGTCGAATACGCGCCGGCATAGGTAAACAGCGTGTACTCCTTCACAACCGTCGGAGTTTGGAAATCATAGTCGATCGTGACCGGAGTCGCAGCGGAACCGATCCAATTCGTCCCATTGCCATTGTGGTCAAAGAGTTTGTAGCCGTTCGTCGGCGCAACACTCGTGGTGACGATCCCGGAGGGAGCTGTGTTCGAAGTCATCGTCGGGTTCACCCATTGGGTGGCGTTGTAAGGCATTGCGATGACCTCTGAGGACTTGCTCGATTCGGCAACCGCGTTCACGGCACTGATTCGGTAGTGATAGACGCGGTTGTTTTCCAGCCCGATCAGAGTCGCAGTCGTCGTGCCAACAGGAATCGTCTTGACCGGTACGTTGCCATCGTCTTGATAGATGTTGTAGTTTGTGATTCCCAATTGCGGCGTCCATTTCAACGAAACCGTTCCGTCTCCGTTTGACGTGTTCATCAACCCGGTCGGCATCGCCGGAATATCATACGATCCCAGCAATACCACCTCGAAAAGTTGGTAATTGGGAACATTGTTGACGAGATTTCCGTTGTTGTCCGTCATGTTCAATCGGTACTTGTTGTAGGGCGTCGTGTTGGTGGTCGTGAAGTACTTGGTTGTATACGTCGCCCAGTCCGACACATTGGATTGCGTATCCAACACCACCCATTTTGAACCGTCAAATCCTTCGAACGTCCAGTTTTTCGGAGCGGACGTCGAATACGCGCCGGCATACGTATACAGCGTGTACTCCTTCACAATCGTCGGGGTTTGGAAGTCATAGTCGATGGTGACAGGCTTCGTATCCGCCCCTGCCCAAGACGTCCCATTGCCATTGTGGTCAAAAAGTTTGAAGCCGTTCGCCGGCGCAACACTCGTGGTGACGATCCCGGAGGGGGCCGTGTTCGAGGTCATCGTCGGGTTCACCCATTGGGTGGCGCTGTAGGGCATTGCGATGATGTCGGCCGTTTTCGCCGACTCCCCGACTGCGTTCACCGCGCTGATTCTGTATCGATAGACGCGGTTGTTCTCAAGCCCGGTCAGAGTCGCGGTTGTCGTGCCTACAGGAATCGTCTTGACCGGTACACTGGTTTCGTCTTGGTAATCTTGATAGATGTTGTAGCCCGTGATTCCAAGTTGCGGCGTCCATTTCAGCGAAACCGTTCCGTCACCGTTTGCGGTGTCGATCAACCCGGTCGGCATCGCTGGAACGTCATAGGAACCCAGCAATACCACTTCGAATAGTTGGTAGTTGGGAACTCCGCTGGTCAGAGCGCCGTTGTTGTCCGTCATGTTCAATCGGTACTTCAAGTACGGCTTCGTGTTGGTGGTGGTGAAATACTTGGTTGTATACGTCGCCCAGTCCGACACATTGGATTGCGTGTCCAGCACGACCCATTGCGTACCGTCAAATCCTTCGAACGTCCAGTTTTTCGGAGCGGACGTCGCATACGCGCCGGCATACGTATACAGCGTGTACTCCTTCACAATCGTCGGGGTTTGGAAGTCATAGTCGATGGTGACAGGCTTCGTATCCGCCCCTGCCCAAGACGTCCCATTGCCATTGTGGTCAAAAAGTTTGAAGCCGTTCGCCGGCGCAACACTCGTGGTGACGATCCCGGAGGGGGCCGTGTTCGAGGTCATCGTTGGGTTCACCCATTGGGTGGCGCTGTAGGGCATTGCGATGATGTCGGCCGTTTTCGCCGACTCCCCGACTGCGTTCACCGCGCTGATTCTGTATCGATAGACGCGGTTGTTCTCAAGCCCGATCAGAGTGGCAGTCGTCGTGCCTACCGGAACCGTCTTGACCGGAATACTGGTTGCATCTTGGTAATCTTGATAGATGTTGTAGCTCGTGATTCCCAGTTGCGGCGTCCATTTCAACGAAACCGTTCCGTCTGAGTTGGCGGTGTCGATCAACCCGGTCGGCATCGCCGGAACATCGTACGAGCCGAGCAATTGCACCTCGTAAAGTTGGTAATTGGGCACACCGTTGACGAGACTTCCGTTGTTGTCCTTCATGTTCAGTCGGTACTTAAAGTACGGCTTCGTGTTGGTGGTCGTGAAGTACTTGGTTGTATACGTCGCCCAGTCCGACACGTTGGATTGCGTGTCCAGCACCACCCATTGCGTACCGTCAAATCCTTCGAACGTCCAATTTTTCGGAGCGGACGTCGAGTACGCGCCGGCATACGTATACAGCGCGTACTCCTTCACAATCGTCGGGGTTTGGAAGTCATAGTCGATGGTGACAGGGTTCGAATCCGCCCCTGCCCAAGACGTCCCATTGCCATTGTGGTCAAAAAGTTTGAAGCCGTTCGCCGGCGCGACACTCGTGGTGACGATGCCGGAGGGTACCGTGTTTGAGGTCATGGTCGGATTCAACCATTGGTTTGCCTCATACGGCATCGCCAAAACTTCATTGGTCTTGACCGATTCTCCAACCGCGTTGTACGCACTGATCTTGTAGTGGTAGACACGGTTGTTTTCAAGCCCGGTCAACGTTGCCGTCGTCGTCCCCGCCGCTACGGTTAGAACGGGGGTCGGATTGTTGTCTTGGTAGACGTAGTAGCCGGTGACCCCCAATTGCGAAGACCATTTCAACGTAACCGATTTGTCTGTGTTGACAGTGTTCGCCAACCCTTTCGGCGTTGCCGGAATTCCGAAATAGCCGTACATGGCGAGCTCCGCTGTGACAAGGGATGAGGCATCTCCATTGTTCGCGGTGACATTGATTCGGTATTGCAAGTACGGCAATTTATTTGGAATGGAGAACTTTTTGGTCAAAACCGAAGACTTCCAGTCCTTGATGTCACTTTGCTCATCGAGAGTGACCCACTGATAGCCGTCATAGCCTTCGAATTTCCAGTCTTTCGGGCTTTTCGTGGTGCTGTTGCTCGAGATGGAATACTCGCGAACCACAGCCGGCGTTTTGAAATCGAAGCCCAGCGTACCGCTTGATGCAGGCTGCGTGATCGCAGTTGTGTTATTGTCATCGAACGCTTGGTAGGTGGTCGCAGCAACCGGAGTCGCTGTGACTTCGCCGAGCGGTTGGGTGTTCGACGTCATCTTCGGGATCAAATCCACGATCGGTTGGTCGGGAACCGGAACCGGTTGGTCCAGTGTGATCCGCATGTCGTCTGCGTAGAACATCCCGGAGGCACCGTCCCCGTTTGCACGGATCAACGCATCGACTTGCACGAACGCCGCATCGGCGGGAGCGGCGAATACGCCGGTTTTCATCCACTGGTACCCGCTCGTCGGATCGGTTTGCACGAACGGCTCTTCGGTTTCAATTAACTTGTTGTCCTTGTCCATGAACAACAAGTACAACTGGAACTTCGAGTTGGTGAGTTGCGGGATGTTGAACATACCGCTCGCTGCATAGGTCCGGCCCGGTACGGCCGTTACGACTTGGTGCATGTGAACAAATCCCGGGTAGAGCAGATTCGTGGCGGCGATTTTCTGCGCACGATAGCCGGTATAGACCGGCGAATTCAAAACGGAGTAGCTGCCTTGGGAGCCTGCATTCACCCCGACACGCCAGATGTCGGACACGCCGTACATCCCGTTGTAGTCTTCAAACCCTGCATTGACGAGCGTGTCGCCCGTTTTGGCAAATGCAAGCTGGTCGACTGTAAACGTACCGGATGCGTCGTCTGCCGTCGCGGCGAGTCGGACGGCGATCTTGGCTTTTACAACCGTGGAGTCTGCGATTCGGATGTTCTGAAAACGGACATACCCGTTCGTCAGCTGCACTTGCTGGATCGTGTTGCTGTCAACTACAGTCCCCGCCGCATCTTGGTACTCGATGTACAGCTGCACGTTGGCGTGAACGAGACTTTCAATGTTGAAATACCCTGAGAGTTCATACTGTGACGAGGGATCGACGTCCACCGTTTGTTCAATCCCTGCCGTTTCCCCTGTCAGCAACCCGCCGACGGAAACTCGCTGGGCGTGCAATCCTTCCTTCACCGGAGAGTCCACTACTTGCAAGCCTCCGGTAGCCGTCGCGGGAACGTTGACCGTCCAACCGTCTGCCACTCCATTCGTTCCGGTGTACGTCTCAAAACCTGCGTTCACCACCGGAGTGAAAGCCGAGGCAGACGGGATCGTTCCAAATCCGGTGTATCCGATGAGACCCGCCGCCAGGGCAAGACAACTTAATACAACAGTTGATTTTCTATTTCTAACTTTGTTCACTACTCGCTCCCCTTTATAATTATTATTATTTATATGGGATATTCTAGCTATCTTGCAGAAATTTGTCAAACGATAGAAAAAACCTGAAGTCGCCGTGGCGTCCTCCAGGTTCTAGGTTCAATCGAATCAGTTCCCGATCAGTTGAATGTCGTTTTTCTTGAGCGGTGCAACCATGCCGTAGTCGGTCGAGAGTTTCAAACGGTATTTGAGATACGATTGCGAGTTGTCCAGCGTGAAGTAGCGGCGGTGTTTGGAAGGCCATTGGGTGATGTCCGATTGCTTGTCGAGCTCGACCCATTGCAAGCCGTCAAACCCTTCAAACGTCCAGTTCTTGGGCGCCTGTTTCGAATTCAGTCCCGGCTTCATCGTGTATTCGCGCACGCGGGTCGGCTTCGTGAAATCGTAGGTGATCGTCGCTGTCGGAGCGTTGCCTTGCCAATCGTTGGTGACGATCGGGTCCAGACTTTGGGCGGAGGAGTACGGCATGGCGTCGACTTCCGGCGATTTCAGAGATTCGCCCGCTCCGTTGACAGCGCTTACGTTGTAGTGATAGACGCGGTCGTTGGTCAGTCCTGTCAGCGTCACCGTCGAGGCGTCGCCGGGCAGGGTTTGGACGAGTTGCTCGTCTTGGTAGACTCTATAGGAAGTAACTCCGTTGCTCGGCGACCAACTCAGCGTCACCGTTCCATCCCCTTTGTCCGAATTCCAGACGTCAAGCGGGGTGTTCGGGCGGTCGAAGTAGCCGTTGAGGGAGACGCCGTCGAGATCGAGATAGCGGGTGTCGCCGTTGTTGGCGGTGACGTTCAGACGATATTGCCAGTACGCTTGTTTGTTGTCGAGTGTGAACGTTTTGGCCGTATCGGCCGTCCAATCGGTGACCTCAGACTGCGTGTCGAGCACCGTCCAACTTTGACCGTCGAACCCTTCGAACGTCCAGTTCTTGGCTTCCCGCGAGAGATCGACTCCCAAGCTCGGCGCAATCGCATACTCGCGGACGACGGACGGCGTTTCGAAGTCGTACACAGAAGTCCACGTACCGTCCGTGGAGACAAGGTTCGAATTGGCAGAGTTTCCGATTTGCCGATTGTTCGAGCCCAGTTTGGCGGTTGACGTGTCACTGATCGTCTGCGTCAAATCGACGACCGGCTGTTCCGGCGGGATGTAGGTATCCGACGTGACGCTCAAGTCATCCACGTAAAAAGTACCCGACCCGTTGTTCACCGTCGAACGCAGCAACGCCCACACTTGGAAAAAAGCACAGTTCTTCGGTGCCCGCGTCTTGTTCGTGACTTGCACATAGCCGTCGGTAACGGAACGCTTGTCGATATAGTCGGAGCCCAGATGCTTGTAGTTCGCGTCGTAATAGTCGATGTACAACTGAACTTTGGAACCGTTCAGCTCCGCGACGTTGAACTTGCCCGTGACGGTGTAGCTCTCTCCCGGATGCGCAGTGACGACCTGCATGACGTGCGCATATCCCCAGTAGGGCAAGCCGGACGCCGACACTTTTTGGGCGAGGGTTCCGGATGCGACGGGCGAGGTCACGACTTTTTGACTGTGTGTAGAGCCGGGGCTGTATCCGAAGCGCCACGAATCTGCGACGTCGTACATCCCGTGATAGTCTTCAAACCCCGCGTTCACCAACACATCGCCTGCCTTGTGCAACGCGATTTGGTCCACGGTAAAAGCGCCGGACGCACCATCCGCCGTCGCAAGCAAGCCCACCGAAACGCGGCAGTACACAGCTTGCGTATTCGCAACTTTGATGTTCTGGAAGCGAATGTAGCCGTTCGTTCGTTGCACTTGGTTGGTGACGTTGCTGTCCACGAGGTTCCCTTCGGCATCGAAATACTCGATCATCAACTGCATGTACGAGCGATTCAAGCTCTCGATGTTGAAGTACCCCGATACTTCATACTCTGCACCCGGTTCGATGTTGAACAACTGCTCGATGTGCGACTTTTCGAGCATGCCCATGTTGCCAAACGCAAACCGCTGCGCCTGCATCCCTTCATAGACGGGCGCCCCCACAACTTGATACCCGCCACTCGCCGTGGACGGCTGGTACCCCACCCACTGATCGGCGATGCCCATGGTGTTCGTGTACGTCTCAAACCCCGTGTTCTGCAACGTGTCTGCTCCCGCCATCCCGCTTTGCGTCAGGACGAATCCCGCGACCAACGCAAGGCCGCAAACGATCTTGTTTCTCCGTGCCATCTCAATTCCCCACTTTCACTATTATGCCAATTGCAATATACAACAATTATCATTCTTACGAAAGATTTATTTTAGCAAATTGACGAAAAGTTTGTCTTTTGGGGAACCTATCGTTTAGAATGAGAGGGTGTCTTTTGTACGAGAAAAACCTCACCGGGAGTGAATATAGCATGGCAGAGATGACTCAAGAGATGTCCGAAGAGATGACCGTCGAGAAAGCCGAGCGCAAGAAACTCGAACTGGAAGAGAAGATCCTGCGCTACTTCCAGAACAAAGAGATTGAGAAGGAACGCAAAGAGGAAAACAAAGTCCTCTTCGAAGAAATCGAGGCGTTCTTCGAAGGCATGGAGGACGTAGAGGACGACTTGGTGCTCGCGTTGCCCAACGGCGAATACGCGATTCTCGCCAAGAAAGCATACGTCAAGGACGTGTTCGACAAAGACTCGCTCGCCAACGAACTGCTGATCGCCAAGGACGAACTGAAAACCCCGTTCGACTACTCGATCCTCACGTCGCAAGGCAAGCTCTCGCCGGACATGATCTCCAAGCACACCACCACGGAAACCATCGTCAAGATCCGCCTGTCCAAACGCAAAACCAAGCCGAAGAAAAAGAAAAGCGAATAGCAAAAAAGCCCCCCGCCGACATCGGCGAGGGGCTTTTTTTCAACCTTAGTAGGTGAATTGGGTGGAGCCGCTGTAGTAGTAGGAAGTCATGTACGACCAGGTTTTGCCCAGGTCTGCGAAGTAGTGGGTTCCGTTTTGAGACATGATGTTGGTGCCCGGCTTGGTGGAATCGTAGGAACCAGCACGGTATTGGGTTTCGAACATGACGCCGGAGGAGTTCAAGATCCCGATCCCGGACATGTTGTCAACAGCGGTCGTCGTAGCGGAGTAGGAAGAACCCGCTTTGTAAACTTGGGAGTTTACGGTGTTGTCAACGTCGCAGTTGGAGTATTTCGGATGAAGGATATGATACCAAGCGTACATTTTTACCGCGATTGCGCCCGCGTTGAGGGATTGTGCCGGCCAGGAGCCGATCCACTCGTTCGGGAGCACGTCGATGTTGTAGTTGTACCACGGAACGACCGATACGGAAGAGATCGGGTTCGCGGTGTTGTTGTTCGCGCGGATCCCTACGCGGATCGAGGTCGGTTTGGTGTAGGTGGAAGCTGCGACGATCGAGTTGTCCACGATCAGTTTGGTGCCGCCGGATTGGATCGCGCCCGGAGTTCCGTTGGACGGACGATCTGCCACGTCGAGACGGACAACGTTGCCGTTGGAGTCTTTTACTTCCTTGATTGCCGGTGCTGCCATCGCGGACGATGCCACGAGGGACATTGCTGCGGTCATGAGCAGCAGTGCAGAAGCCTTTTTCATTTGTAGTTCCTCCCTTTTCTCTGTTGCATTATGGTTTTCTCCGACCAAAGATCGGAAAGTTGTACCCTAGTAGCGCAACCCGTCCAGCAAAACGGGAATGTTCGGGGTCGGCGTAAGCGCTTCGCCCTGCTGTTCGATATGGTCAGCCGAAACTTCCTTGAGTTTCGGGACGTGAGAATATTCCACGACTTTGTACGGAGAGTCTTGCTTCTCCCGCGCGATGACGCCCATGCGGTAGTTCTCGCCGTCCGAGTCGTTGTCTTCGAGATAATGGTAGAGTTCGTAGTTGACTTCCACATAGAAGTACCGGGCTTCGACGTACCTCGTGTCCTTGGGCGCTTGGTCTGTCATGTCGTAGATGCGCTTGACGTGAACACTCTTGAAGTTGCGCAACGCGATGCGGTCATCCAATTGGTAGACCCCTTGCATCTCGTCGCTCATCATGTCCATGACTTTGTCGATGTCCTCGCGATCCAACGCGTCCAAGTAGTCCCAGAGGAAGTTCTCCGCCAGCGACGTCGAGTCTGCTTTGGTGAAGTGAAACTGAGTGACGGGTGCAGCCGATGCAGCAGATGCCGTCTGCTCAGACGATGTCGCCGATACAGGTTTCGCGCTGTCCGCACTTTCCCCGCACCCTCCTGCGCCAAGCATTGCCACTACACAAGGCACCGCCATCCACCAGCGCATGCGTCTCATCTGTAACAGAACCCCTTTCATAAAGAAGTAATCATTTACTCTTAATAATGTTGCAATAACTCTCTTTCGATAACAATATACTACATTTATTAACGTCTGTCTATTGATTTTTCAGAGTTTATGAAAAAAATAAAAAAATAGAGCCTCTCACTTCGGAGGCTCTGTTGTTCTAAGAAGGTTTTTTACTTTTTGACGCCGAGTTCGTGGATGATGCGGTTGTACCCCACCGCTTGCTTGTACAGGGTGAGAGCACGTCCGTTGTCCCGCCCGTAGTACAGGTCGGCGAGCGTTACGCAGACTTCGTAGGCGGGGATGACGGCACGGTTGCGGTCGAAGAGTTCGAGAGCTTGTTCATAGTGCGAGATCATGCGCTCGTCGTCTTGAAGTTCGCCGTAGGTCTTGGCGTTGATGGCCAGCATTTGACCTTGGAGCAGTTCGTTCAGCCCTGGCATCCCGCCCTCGCGGATCAGTTCCAGCACGCGGTCGGCATAGTGCAGGCTCCATTCGAATTGCTTGGCTTTCTGCGCCCACTCCGCGAGGTCCATCAGCGGCTGACGCAGGTTGTAATTGTCGTTCAGCAGGTCGAAGGAGGTCAACGAACGCTGCAAGTAGTGGTAGGCGGTTTCGAGGTCTCCATGATCGAGGTACCAACGGCCCAGGCAGTTCTCCGTGGTTCCGATGTCGAGGATCAAGTTGTTGTTCTCCGCATCTTGCAACAACTCTTCGTAGAGGTTCCGCGCTTCGTCCGGGCGGCCCAGTTTGTCGGCGAACGCAGCTTGCATCGACTTGGCGCGGGTGAGGTATTGATGCTTGCCAAGCGTTTCGGCCACGCGTGCCGCCTGTTCGGAATAGCGGTAGCCGGTCCGCCAATTCTGCATGTAGAACATGCACTCCGCACTGCGGTACAACACACGGGCGTAGAGGTCATCGTCGACCGGCTCCACGCGCTGAAGCAACGTGTCCGCTTGCAAGTATTGACGGAACCCTTCGACGAGATCGCCTGTGTAGGAATAGGCGCGTCCATATTCGATCTGCAACGCGGCGCGGGTCACCGGATCAAACTCCCCGCCGTCGTGCAACGTCTCGCGCAGTTTCTGCAGAGCCGCTTGGTGGTTGTGCTCCGCGAGGTTCAGCAAGTAGCATTCGAAGAGCACCGCTTCGGCGTACAGGTCTTGGTAGCCCGCTTGCTTGGCGCGGACGAGGACGGAGCGGATTGTTTCGAATGCCAGCTTGTAATTGCGGGCGATCGTCGCTTTTCTCGTCAACTCGATTTGGTCGCGAAGTTCGTCGTGGATCGCGTCGGTGCTCATCAACTGCTCCACCTCAACGCCGAGACGCCCGGCCATGATCTTCAAGTGCTCGGCTTTGACTTGCGCTTTGCCGTTCTCAATCTTGGAGAGCTGAGAGACACTGCAGAGCCCTTCGCAGAGTTCTTCTTGGCGCATGCTTTTTTGCAAGCGATACTTTTTCAAGTTCTCGCCAATGTAATGCATGAGCTCTTGAGTATCTGTCATGATAAGTACGCTCTCCTCTCAAACACCGGCCCGTGACTCCAACCAACGGCCTCTTGGTATCTACGATACAACTGAAACGCCCGACGGTACATCTCCGGTGTTTGCGGGTCGTTCTGTTGCTCCATGAGCTCGGCGATTTCCACAGCCGTCTCATAGCCTTCCAAAAAAGCGTTGTGCTTCTCATACAACGCCAACGCTTTCCGCAGGCAAGTCAGACCCTGTTGCCACTTGCCTTGCTTGACGTGAATCTTCGCCCGAATGCGTGCGCCTGAAGACTCGAACAGATACGTCGGCGCCGGCATGGACACCATCCATTCCTCCGCCCGCCCTAGCCAGTGCAACGCTTTTTCGTCTTGCCCCAGACGTTCCGACACGTCCGCCAGTTCCAGATAGGGCGAGGTCGACATGTGCATGTACTGAATCTCCATGAGTTCCAAGTGCATCACACCGCGTTCCAGATAGTTCCGCGCCTTGACGAGATCGCCGGCGAGCTTGTGCAGGTGTCCGAGGTTGACACAGCCGCTGCCGATCTGCCCGACCAGTTGGTTTTTCTCCGCTTCTTGGAGCATCGCGGTGAGAATCTCGAAGCACTGTTCTTGCTCCCCCATGAAAAACAAATTCAACGCGCTCATGGTATGCGACCGCAGACGCCAGAGATTCATGGACTGTTCCGTCGCAATGCGGTTGACTTCACGTGCGTAGTACAAGGACGTTCTGTAATCGGTGATCTCATAGAGGATGATCGAGAGTTGGAAGCAGATCGTCAGCTCACGAGGATGTCCCTGCGGGACGTCGCTCATCAACTCAACCGCTTTCATGAAGCAACGCAACGATTCCGCCTTGTCTCCTGCCTGCAGATGAGCGTGACCGAGTTCACCCCAAATCTCGCCCCGGCAGTACAATTCCAGTTGAAGTTCGGAGTCTAACAACCCGTTCAAAAGCGCAACCGAATCCTGCCAACGCATGAGTTTGCGCAAGAGGCTTCCTTCCAAAAAAGTCGCCTCGACGAAGAGGTCGAGGTACCCGTGTGCTTTGGCTTGCTCCGCTACAGCGCGGCTCATCTCGATTGCACGCTCATCTTGTTGTACGGCCGAAGCCCGTTGGGCGAGTTTCAGTTGGTCCCGCAAGCGGTCCAAGAACGAATCTGTCGCCCGCAACATCTCCACAGACATCCCGAGCCGTTCGGCAAATCGAAACAACTGCTCGTCACGCACTTGCGCTTTGCCGTTTTCGATCTTGGAGAGTTGAGAGATCGAGCAGATGCCCGCACAGAGTTCGTCAAGTTTTAGCCCTTTTAGCAACCGAATCCGTTTCAGGTTCTCACCGACGGTCATCGTCTGTCCTGCAAGTGGCGGCAAGCCCTTCACACTCCTAAAGTTTCATTCGTTACACTGCATCTGTTCTCTATTATACTAGGTCGCACAAATTAATTAAGTCCTAAAACAAAAAAAAGCGCCGCATTCACGACGCTTTTTTTCTGTAGTATTCTAATATTTTACTGATGTTCCAGTATTTTGCGTCCACAGGCGACTTCGAAGGAGTCATGGTATTGAATTGCGCTTCGGTAATAGTCGAGGGCGGTTGCTTCACGGTGGGCTTCCAAGAGTTCTGCAAGCTCCGTGGCGACTTCGTAGGCTTCGTACCAGACGGTGTGGCGTTCGTAGATGTCGAGGGCATGGCGGAGGTGGGCAAGTTGTTCCTCCGACTGACCTTGCAACCCGCAGGATTCGGCGCGGGTGCGGGCGATGCGGGCTTGGTAGAGGTATTTCGCACCCGGAAGGTCCGGCAACATCGCCTCGACATCCTGCAACCACCGCTCTCCCTCTGCAAACTTGTGCTCACGAACGGAGACGGTCGCCAATTCGAGGCTGGGTTCCGCTTGCACGAACATGTTCAGGGTCTTCTCCAATCCATAATGATGCAACGCCCGTTCGAAGTACAGACGCGCCTGTGACAAATTGTTGGTCAACAACGCGATACAGCCTAAATTGTGAGAAGAAGTACCACATGACATATTGATCATGTTCGCCAATGTCTTTTGATAGCTTGCTTCATAGATCTCGCTCGATTCTTCATATCGCCCCATCAACAACAGACCATGCGCGGAGTTGTTGAGAGCGACGCTCGCCCAATGGAACGAGCCCATTTCCAAAAAGAGCTTCTCAGAGATCTTCGCATACCGATAGAGATCTCTCGGCCTGCGTAAAAAGAAGCAGGCGTTGGACCCCACATTGTATGCTCGGGCAGCCTCCTCATCGTCCAATGGGGTTCGTTCCATATACTTCAGCACTTGAACTAGATATTCCAACATCTTCGAATACTCGCCCGTGTGTTGGTAAGCTTGGGCCGTGCAGTAATAAAACATGACCCATTCAGCCGTCTCAAGTTCGTACTCCTCCTGCAAGAGAATCTTGCTGCTTTCGATGAGTGCCTCCCACGATTCGGAACGAATACGAAGATAGATCTCGAAGAGCACCATCTTGGCATAAACGGTTCGGTCTTGCAGGACCAGACTTTTTGCGATTGCTTGTTTACACAAGGACAGGGCGGTATCGAACCGAGCGAGTTGGATCGCTTGCTTGGCGTATTCCGTCAGGGTCTGAATCTCAGCGTGTAAGGCGCTGTCTGATTCGAGGTCCTTGACCGTTACGCCTAACCGTTTTGCAAAAGCTTGTAATTCGTCCGGTTTGATCTGTGTCTTGCCGGTTTCGATCTTGCTCAGTTGAGAGATGGAGCAGATTCCCTCGCAGAGTTCGCTCTGGCGCATTTCTCTTTGAACTCGATATTGTTTGATTCTCAGGCCGATATGCATCTCGTTCACTCCATGTGTTCTATAAGAGGAGGGATTTTTGCTCGGTTTCGACTTCTTGGTCGAAGTCGATTTCATAGAAGCCGGCTTCCATGACGCTCTCCGGGCGGCGTTCGCTGGATTGGATGACGGAACGGCCGAGGGCGGCGACCAGTTTCAGCGAGTAGACGACTTCGAAGAGATCGTAAATCGACTGCTTGTTGTGGTCGGACAGGCAGATCATCTGCACCCGATTGACGCGCGCCAATTGGAAGATGACTTGCAAGAGATGCGGCGACGAGACGACGCCGAACGGGTTGTCGGCAAGCAGGACTTTCGATGCGTTGTCGAGGCCGGACATCTTGGCGCGCAGGTACGAGAGCACGGCGATGAACATCGCGAAGCATCCCGTGTATTGCTCGCCGCCCGACCATTTCATAATTTCAGACCAGTGGTCGTAGCGGACTTTCTCACCCGGCACCTGTTGCGGTTTGAAGACTTTGATCCGCGCTTCGGAGATCGGGGCGACGACGTTCAAGAGGTGCTTGGACGACAGTTTGATCATCAGCCATTTCTCGATGTCGTCTTCGTCCTCGTCCTTCGCCGATTTCTGTTGCAACTCTTCGGTCAGGGCGTGCAAGTATTGCGACATCAGTTTCAGACCGACGGGGGTCTCCCATTTTTCCTTGAGCTGGATGTCGATCGCTTGAACTTTTTTGCCGCGGTAGTCGATCTTGGTGTATTGGGCGATCGACTTGAGGTTGTCGTAGACGCGCTCGGCGTGTTGGAGGCAGCGGTGGACGAGTTCTTCCTTGGCTTCCTCCAGCTCTTGGCGTTCGAGATGGGCTTTTTCGACGTAGAGTTTCATCATCTCGAAGCACTTCTCGAATACGGGGCGCACTTGCTCGATGTCGGACATGTCGCCCTCCGCTTTGGAGTCGATGACGGAGCGGATGAATTTCTGGACGATTTTTGATTCGTACTTGTCAATCGAACGCTCAAAGCGGAAGAACTCATCCTCCATCTCGCGGCGGCGCTCCTCCGTTTGTTTGGCGGTGCGCTGCAGACCTTTGTCGAGTTCGGTGACGACGGCGGTCGGCTCGGATTCGAGTTTCTGCGCACGGTCTTCGGCGAGGTCGAGCGGGTCGCGTTCGATGGAGTAGGCGGAGAGCAGGGTGTCCGTTTTTTGGAAAAGGGACTTGGCTTCTTCGCGGCTTTTCTCGATTTCGGCGAGAGCTCCCTCGTTGGTTTTGCGTTGGTTCCAGAGGTCGGAGAGAAGTAGCTTGAGTCGGTCGCGCTCGGTGCCGAGGTCGATGGTGTCGTCGTAGGCGTAGGGAGCGCGGTCGAAGTCTTTTTTGACTTTTTTCTCTTCGGTTTCGATCTTGCCTTCGATTTTTTTCTGGTCGGCTTGGAGGTCGGTGCGCTCGGTTTCCACTTGTTTTTGCTCGGCGCGGGATTCCTTGAGTTTGGTTTCCCAGAAGGTGAGTTCGGACGCCGGGGGTTGCGTGGTGTGGGCGGCGAGTTCGTCGGCGTTGATCGCTTGCTCGTCGATGTAGGCTTGGTTGAGCTTGATCGACTCTTCGTGGTTCTGGATCAGGCGGATGAGCTCGTCGCGACCGACCGATTTCTGAGCGAGCAGACCTTCGAGCGATTCGAGTTTGCCGCAGACGGTGTCATAGGTCAGACCTTCCTCTGCGGGGAGCGGGGTCGTGGTGTCCGCGTCGGTGCCGAGGTATTGGGTGCGCGCTTTTTGCAGGGCGGACTCTTCCGATTCAAGTGCGTAGACGGCCGGGATCAGGCGGTTCTCTTGGTCGCGGGCGTCGTGGCGGATTCGGGATTGTTCCTTGAGCTCGGCTTGGAGTGCGGTTTCCTGCTCGGCTTGGTTTTTCCGCGAGGTTTCTCGGTCCGGGAGCTCGGCCGCTAGAGTGGCGAGCGGGTCGAGGACGCGGAGTTTGTCGCGGAGGGTGGTGAGTGTTTCTTGGGTATCTTTGACCGATTTTTTGGTGTCGGTGATTTGGGTGCGCAGGGTGGTGATGTGATGAGTTTGGGTGGTGATGGTTTCGTTTTTCTCGGCGACTTTGAGTTGCAGGGAGTCGCGTTTGGTTTGCCAGTCGGTCATCGGGTTTTTCTTGTACGTTTCGAAAAAGCGGAGCAGTTCGTCGGCGACTTGCTCGATGTGACGGCGGGACTTTTCGACGACGTCCATGGTTTCCACGAGAGTTGCCATTTCGGTCTCCAATGAGGTTCGACGGCGGTCGAGGGCCTCTTGGGAGAGGAATGGAGAGTAGCCACCGTGGAGCGTGAGGAATGCAGTCTCCGTGCCGAGGGATACGAGGGCCCCTGTGCCTGTGGCACTTTCATGACTTGACTCTTGGTCCGGCAACGTCAGGAGCGGGATGAGGCTCTCTAAGTAGAGGCCTTCCCAGTCGAGACGGGGGTCGCGGAGTTTGCGCATGTCGGGGTCGGTGAGCAAGAGCGCGTAGGGCAGCATCGGGTTGGTCCGGACGTGCGCTTCTCGGATCGAGGGCTCTTGGGCTTGGAGCCATTGGGAGCCCAGCGAGGATTCGATCCCCCAGTCGGACAACACCGCTTGGAATCGCAAGAGCTCTTGCGACGGGACGTAGTAGTCCGCGTTGCTCAGCAGGGCCCTTTTTTCCTCCAACGCACCTTTTTTCGCCGCGAGTTTGTTGTACTCATACGCGTACCCTTCCCGCTTCTCCGTCAGTTTCAGCTCGAGCTCCGCCCGCGAACCATGCAGGTCTTCCCGCGCCAAGTCCACGAGTTCCAGACGCGCCGCGAGTTTCGAACGTTCCGATTCGAACAGCTCGATTTTGCCCTCCAACTTGTCTTGGTCGCGCATCGCTTTGCGCAAATCGTCTCGCTCGGTCTCGATCTGCTTCTGGACTTTCTCGATCTCCGCGTCCCACGCTTCTACCTGCGCGTCAGACTCGCGAACGGTTTTGTTGCCTTCAAGCTCCTGCCAACGCAAATTGTCGCGCTCCGCTGTCGGCTCCTCTGCAATTTCGTCGCCCAACAGGTCTCGCACGGCGGATTTTTGCTTCTCATACTGCTTGAACCAGTTCTCCAGTTCCCCGCCCGACTTGCTGAGATCGTTCAAAAGCGCCGCGACGCGGTCGTGTTCCTTCTCCGCATCAACCTCCGCCTGCTTCCACGTCTCGCGCTCCTCTTGCTTTGCTTTCAACTCGCTTTGCAAACTCGTGAGCTTGTCCTGCCATAACGACAGAAACTGCCCGCGATACGTCGCGACTTCGGTGAGCAAGTCTTCGTTCTGCATGTCGAGTCCGGAGAGCGTCTCGCGGTCACGGGCGAGACGTTTTTCCAATTCCTTGATCTGGAGGAACTTCGGGATCGCCCGGTGCAGGCGGACGTTTTTCTCAGCGGTGGTCTCTTGCTCGTCCAGTTCTTCCAGACGCACGGCGAGGTCTGCCAACTTGCGCTCCGCAGCACGGAACTCCGCTTGCAGAGCGTTGACGTCGAGCGAGGCTTGCTTGAACTCCTCCTCGCGAATCTGCTCCTTGAGCATCGTGACGACTTCGGTCAGCGCCGCCGCTTCCTCTTCGCGCTCGCCGACCATCTCTTCCAGACGGTTCTTGACGAAGACCAGTTGCCCTTCCAACGTCGAGCGGACTTTCTGCGCTTCCGAATAGGCGGCGACTTTGTCCACGACGGAACGGCCGGCCGACTCGATCTCTTGGAACTCCTCCAAGTTTTTCTCAATCTGCGGAATCCGCAAGAGCTTGTCTTTGTACTTCAAAAACGAATTCGCCAAGTCTTGCGCTTCGTTGTCATCTTGAAAAAGCGCTTGGTCCACCGTCGGAATCAACAGGTTCTCAAGCAACGACTGTTCCGTTTTCGAGCGGGCAAAGAATCCGTCCATCCCGCCCTCCGAGCCGTTCGTCGTGCGAATCGACAGCCACTCTTTTTCATAGATGTGGTAGTTGGCGAGGTGTTGGATGTACTTGCGACGGTCGTGTTGCGAGAACGTCTGCACGCTCGACTCTTTGCGCAGGAGGTTGTAGTAATCCTGATAGCCGATGACTTTGCCGTCCGCCACCAGCGGCATTTTCGCAATGGAAAGTTCGTCGCCGATGCGGTACGGGTGGGCATAGGTGAAATACTTCAGCTCCCCTTCCTCATCGGACGCTTTCGTGAAACAGAAGCCCGTCAGCAAAAACTCGCGCTCGCCTTGCGTATCGAGTTTCCATTCGACGAGGATGTGCCCCGTGTACCGCTCATGAGCCAGCAAGTCGACCATGCGGCGCGATCCCATGTGGCCGCCGGGGAGCTGCGTTTGCATGACGAGTTGAAGCCAAAGTGTTTTCCCGCCTCCGTTGGCGAGGTTGATCAGGGTGTTTTTGCCGTGCAGTTTAAAAAGTTCGTCGGCGTATTGCTTGCCGCCCTTGTCATATTGGATGTTGACCAGTCGGATTCGATTGATGCTAGGCATAGAAGATCTCCTTTTGCTGGATCAGGGCGAGCAGTTCGTCCTTGCGCTTTTGGTGGGCGTAGTACTTGCGCACCATGTGGTCGAGTTTGTCGGTCGGGTGAATCTCCGAATCGACGGCGACTTTGGCAAGGTTCTCCTCTTCGAGGAACGACCAGACTTTGAGGATGTAGCTCACCCGGGATTTGTGCCCCATGCGCTGGTTGGTCAGCGTCTCGTCGTACGCGGGCATCGAGTGCCAGTATTCCGCCACTTGGGCGAAGTTGAACTCGTACTCGGCGGAGAGGTATTGCCCGTAATCGCCGGTGCCGAGCATGTGGAGCTTCTCCGTGACATACTGCTCCAACTCTTCAATCGGCACGTACTGGCGGACTTTCGTGTTCAGGTCGTCCGAGTTATAGAACATCGCGAGGGTCGCGAGGATGATGAAATAGGCGAGGTAGAGCTTCAAGCCCATCGAGACGTTGTCATTGCGCAGGCCCATTTTGACCCGCAGTTCTTCATTGGAATAGCCGAAGACCTTGTTGTCCAGCGACGGCGTGACGTAGAGCTTGTCGCCGACGTGGAGGATCTTGATCCCGGCTTCCTTTTCAATCATTTGCGAGACGATTTCTTGGGCGACCGGGTCTTCCTTGTACGCAAACACCAAGTCGCGGTCCTTCTCGTCCGTCTCGCCCTTTTCCAACAGCAGTATAAAAAGTTTGATCGCACGTTCCACGCTCTCTTTGCTATACATACAATCCCTCCTTGTAAAAGCGGAAGTTCGACACCGTCCACGCCTCTTCGTCGGCGAGGCGCAGGCTGCGTTCGCCGTTGTGCTCGACTTCGACCAGCACCGTGCCCAGCACTTCAAATTCCGGTTGCTCGTTCAACAGTTGGACGAGCAAGTACGGCAGGTTGGTTTCGTCCGAATCGAGGATCTTCGCTTTGGTCTCGGCATCCAGCCGGAAATTGATCGGGCTCATCTGGTGCAATTGCACGAGGAACGGGTAGAAGTCGCGGGCGTTGACCACGTCGTAGAGCTTCTGCGGTTCCAGCGCTTGCAGGATGTCGTGCAGGTTGAACGTCTGATTGGAAACCAGCGGCTCGAAGATCATCCGCAGATAGTCTTTGTACCGGGCGTCGCGGATGTTTTTGAGCTTGACTTTCGGGTCTTCCTGCGAGGGCTGCCATTCGTCGGTCGGGACGTCGGGGGTGTCGGATTGTTTTTCCTCGACGATCTTCTGCACCGGTTGCGAAGCGAACGCTTTGTGAACGTTGAAGCGCTTGCGGATGTTCAAGCTCATCAAAGGCTCGATCAAGCGGCGGACGTTCTCCAACTGGACTCCGTTCTGCACCAGCGGATCGAGAAATTCGCGCTCGAAGTTGACTTTGGAGCGGAATCCGGAGACGATGCCCTCTTCGAGCGACTCCAAGACCAACTCTTGCAAATCGAGTTTGTCGACGAGCAGTTTGTTGTGCAGGTTCTGCACTTGGTTCAATCGTTGCGACACTTCGACGAGGCGGTTGAGCGCCATCTCTTCGCGCTCGCCGCTCCCCTTCATCTCGTAATTCGAACGGGTGTCGCGAATCAGGTTGTTCAATTCCTCGAACATCTGCCGTTCTTTGTCAAACTGCTCGCGGATCAGGGAGAGCATTGCTTCGTACTTCGTCAGCGAAAACTGCGAGACGTCGCGTTTGATGCCCATTTTCATCCGCTCGATCTCTTCGCGCAATTGGCGCACGTCGAGGCCGAGGGTTTCGACGGTGTGCAGAGCGTCTTCGAATACGCCCTTTTCAATCTGCTGTCGAAGCAGCATCTGGGAGATGGAGATGCGCAGTTCCTTGTACATCTCGCGCGTTTTGAACAGCAGGTCGAGACCCACGTCGGAGAGCTTGAAGCGAATCTGCCCGCTGGCGACGTGGTAGGTGCCGTTCTCGATCAGGTGAAACAGGTGCCTGTCATCTTCGCGCGTTTCCAAGTTGCGGTACGGGAACTCGAACGCCCGCCCGTCGTTGCGCAGTTGGGAGAGCAGATAGGAAGCGAGCTCCCGGCTCTCCTCCTCGGTGATCTCCTGCCCGTACGCCTCATGAATCGATTCTCGCAAAAAACGCGCCACGTCTCCGTGGTCGCACTCGACGCGTCCAATCAACATGTGCTCCAAAATCAACAGGAGCACGCCAAGCCCCAACGCCAACAAATCGAACTCCTGGTACTTGCGCAGTTCGCGCAAACGAAACAGCGGCCAGAAGCCCGCGATATTTTTCATCCGGTCACGAAATCCGGTCAATGCGTCATGCACGTAAAAAACCTCCAATCACGCACAACTCTCGTCCTCTGATTCTACTCTTTTTCTCGGGAAAAAGTCAGTAGCAACTTATAGAAAGTAAAAATATCGCACAGTACAGTTAAACATTGCTAATCAATTGACTCTCAGGGTATAATTCTGTGAAGGACACTTTTGGATAATTAAGAATGGCTAATACTCTACATAGACGAGGTGAAGTGGGATGTTTCGCAGAATGCCGTTGGTGACGAAGCTGCTCTGCCTGTTGTTGATCCCGTTGGTGGCGCTCGGTGTCACGTCGCAGATCGCGCTTCGAAACTTGAACTCGATCTCGGATGATCTGACGCAGGTGTTGTATCAGCACGACTATGTGACGCTCGATTTGATTGCACAGGCACAGGGCGAAATGCACGATGCCTTGCTTCTGGAGCACACGCTTTTGAACACGGACCCGAGCTCTCCGACGTTCGGGCAGTTGAAAACGAGCATGGAGGAACACGCGGTCAATGCCCGTGCGAAGGTGCACAGTGCCCGCAAGCTCGCGGAGGAGGACAAATCCAACTGGGAAACGTTCAAGCATCCTCAGACGCAGCGGACCATTTTCCAGAACTTCGATGACTTTGACTCCAACTTCTCAACGTGGGTGCAAGTGTCGGCAGGGATGATTGAAAAACTGCCCACGCAGTCGATCTCCGCTCGCCAAGAAACGATTGGCAAGATCAACGAAGTGGACTACACGTTCCAAGCGGCGCTTGGGAGCATGGGGGAAACCAAGGAATTGTTGGATTCGGTCGCCTCGCATGCGGTGGAGCGCAAGGATGCCAGCAAAAAAACGGCGGCGCAGAGCATCGTCCTCACGATTGTCATCGCCATCGTGCTGGCGATTTCGTTCATGGCCCTGTTCATGTGGAACATCCGCAAGTCGTTGCGGCGGACGCTTGGGGTTATGGAGCAAGCGGCGCAGGGCGATCTGCGGGAGACGTCGCAACCGAAGTTGGCGAACGATGAGATCGGGAAGCTTTCGAACGCCTTGCATGAGATGGTAAAAAATCTGCGGGGCCTCATCGAGCAAGTGACGGTCACCGCCGAGCAGGTGGCCGCGACGTCCGAGGTGATGACGAAGAATGCAGAAGAGATGAAAGCTTCGACGACAGGCGTTGCCGGAGAGTTGGAGCAGTTAGCGTTGGGGGTCGATGTGCAGGCGGCCGGTGCGGATCAAATTTCGAAGTCGATGGAAGAGATGGGAGACGGGATTCATCGAATTGCGGAGAATACCGGCGTGGTGACGCAAGCGGCGGTGGAGACGGCAAGTGAAGCGGATGCCGGGCAGGAGTCGATCCAGCGGGCGGTGACGCAGATGCACTCGATCTCGACGGTTACAGACCGTTCCGCCGACAAAGTCCGCCGTCTGGGACAGCACTCCTCGGCGATTGGGCAGATCGTGGGCGTGATCACGAAATTGGCGCAGCAGACGAACATGTTGGCGTTGAACGCTTCGATTGAAGCGGCGCGGGCCGGAGAGCAGGGGCGCGGGTTTGCGGTGGTCGCGGAGGAAGTGCGCAAGCTCGCGGAGCAGTCGCAGCAATCGGCGCATCAGATTGAAGAGTTGATTGAGCGGATGCAGGAGGATACGCAAGATACGGTGCAGACGATGGACGATGTGATTCACGAAGTGCAGTCGGGCATCGTGGCGGTGGACGTTGCGGGGGAGGCGTTCCAGCGGATCTTGACCAAGTCGCATCTGGTGGCGGGGCAAATTCGCGAGATCACGGCGGCGGCGGAGCAGATGACGGCAACGACCCAACAAGTGGCGTCCTCCGCCCAAGAGTCGGCCGGCATCGCCCACCTGACCGCACGACGTTCCCAAACCTGCGCCGTCGCGGTGGAACAACAGCTCGCTTCCATGGACGAACTCTACCATCTAAGCGAAGGCCTCAACCAAATGGCCCACGAGCTAAAGAAAGTCCTCGGAAGATTCGAGATGTAAAAAAGGGTGTAAAAAAAGAGACGCTGCCCCAAGTGGGAGCGTCTCTTTCACATCGTGCCTCGCGAGCTTTCGAGCATGTCCTTCAAGTTTGCATGCCTTTCGAGCTTGCTTGCCTTTCGAGCGTCGCTTTTACGACGGCCTATTTTTTCTTGGATTTGACTTTGACCTTGCCGTTTTTCTTGCCGGCCGGGGCGGGAGCGGGTCGTCTCTGACCGGGGCGGCGGTTGGTGATCTTGCCTTGGTCGAGGCCTTTGGAGAAGATCTTGATCCCCAGCGCATTCTCAAACTTGCGCATGATGAATTTCTCCTCCGGAGCCACGATGTTCACCGACAGCCCGGAATTCGTCCCGCGCCCCGTTCTCCCCGCACGATGCACATAATGCTCCGCATCCGTCGCCATATCGAAATGGAACACATGCGTCACACCCTCCACATCCAACCCCCGCGCCCCGAGATCGGTGGTGACGAGCAACTGAAACTTGCCGTCGCGGAATCCATTCATCGCCTTCTCGCGCTGAATCTTCGCCGCATCGCCATGCATCCCCTCAGCGGTCAACCCCATCTCGTTCAACTCGCGCACCAACCACCACACGCGGTCTCCTTCATTCACGAACACGATCGCCCGGTTCACATCATACGCCCGCACCAAACGACGCAACGTATCCGGCTTGTCCTGCTTCGCCGTCCCGAACCAGACGTGGTCGATGCGGCCCATGTGCTCGCCTTTTTTCGCTTCGATGTACACCGGATCGTTCATCCACCGCTTGGCGATCTCCCGCGCTTCCGAACTCATCGTCGCCGAGAAGAACAGCAGTTGGCGATCACGCAGCGTTGAGCCGATGATCTTTTTCACGTCCTCAATATTGCCAAGCTCCAACATCTGGTCCACTTCATCGACGGTGATCGACTTGACCTCGTGAACTTTGAGCTTCTTGCGGCCCTGAATTTCGAGGATACGCCCCGGCGTGCCGACGATGATGTGCGGCTTCTCCTTCAACTTCTCCAACT
The DNA here is from genome assembly GCF_016722965.1 of Tumebacillus amylolyticus. NCBI lineage: Bacteria > Bacillati > Bacillota > Bacilli > Caryophanales > Alicyclobacillaceae > Tumebacillus > Tumebacillus amylolyticus. Next base: position 993,241 of record NZ_JAEQNB010000001.1, on the reverse strand, counting down.
GACGGTCGATGTTCGCCCCGCCGACCAACGCCAGCGAACGAATCTCCGTACCCTCCGTCACTTCGCGAATCGCCGACTCCAATTGCACCGTCAGCTCCCGAGTCGGAGCGAGGATCAGCACTTGCACATCCCGCTTCGCCGTATCGATTCTCTGCAATTGCGGCAACAAAAACGCGAGCGTCTTGCCCGAGCCTGTTTGCGACTGCGCCACCACATCGCGCCCCGCTTGAATCAGCGGGATCGCTTCTGCTTGCACCGGCGTCGGGATGTCGATGCCGATTTTTTGCAGCGCTTGCTGTTGGTAGTCCGGCAGGTTGTAAGACTGAAACGAATTCGTCGTCATGAAATAGCTCCTTTATGTAGCGGCAGAGACCGCCAGCGCGGTTCTGCCTCTTTTTCCCTTACTGATACGTCACCGCTTGCTTGCCCAGTTGCTCCCAGGATTGCACGAAGTTCTCGCGGTTGACTTGCTTTTGGCGGTTGTCGAGCGGGTCGTTGACGGTGACGGTGGTGGCATCGTAGCCGACGAGCAACACGCAGTGCTCGCTGAACGTCGCCCGCACGTCGCCACTCGGGGACTTCCAAGTCACCCAATCGTCGGTCGGACCGAAATTCTCCGTGGTCCACACGACCACCGGCTTGCCTCCCGCCACAGAATTGAGCAGTTCATCAAAGCTGTGCCCCGTCAAATCGACGACGCGGTTTGGCAGATACCGGCTCAACAACTCGGCAATCGGACCGTGGTTCACCGAATACCCTCGACTCGCGCCGGTCACATCGCCGACGAAGCCGGTGTTCGGGTTGCCCCACGCAAGGGTCTGACCTTGCGCATTCGTCTGCTCTCGTGCCGGGTCTTTGCGAATGTTGCGGGCGAGTTCCAACTTGTCGACCGGGTGCCCGGCCACATTGACCAACATCGCGAGACTCGTCACTTCGCATCCATTATACAACTCCGGCAGTTGGGAGATCAGGGGTACGTTCAATAAAGTCCGTTCCGGAAGCGCCGCTGCAGCGGTTGCTTCTGCCGTGGCCGACTCCGGTTGCCCGGTCTCAATCTCAGCGGACGATTGAGGATTTGCGTGGATCGGAGAATCCCAGAGCCCTTGCAACAGGCCCGTCACAAGAACGCAGAAGACCAGCCAAGACCATCGGCCGGGTCTTTTTTCGTTCGTCATTTGGTCTTGCATGGCATCCTCACTCCCTCGCGGTGTTTCTCCTACTCTCTCTATTGTAACTCCGAAAGCAACCTCTGCGCTTCCTCTTGCAGAGTCGAGTCATATCCTTCGGTCAAAACCTGTGTCAAAATCGACCGTGCCACGTCCACTTCCCCCTGTTCGGCAAGCAACGCCGCCATCGTGACTTTGGCTCGTCCATACTTCGGATTGAGCAAAATCGCCTGCCGCATCGACTCCACCGCTTCGTCCAGCAAATCGAACTGCGCGTAGAACACGCCCAAATTGTAATACGAACGCGCATGCGGATACTGGCGGAGCAACGAGGTCAGCGCTTTGTGCGTCAACTCCCACTCTTGCGCTTGCCACGCCGTCTGCTGCAATTGCAGGAGCAGCAACAAATTCCCCGGCTCGCGCTCCACCGCTTGCTCCAACAGTTGCAGGGCTCCCTCCATGTCCCCCTGCTTCACCGCCCCCTGCGCCTCGCGTACTTCACTTGGCAACAGCGCAAGCGTCGCTTCCCGATGATCTGCCATCGACGCGATCAACGGATACGGCGGGATGTACTCATTCGGAAACACGCCGGCTTTGTAGGCGAGATTGTCGCCGATCGGGTCGGCGATTTTTTTCAAGACTTGAGAAAAAGGGTGCAGGGAGACGGTGCCGTTGGACGTGATCATGTCCGGAAACGCTTGCAGAGGTCTGAGCGGCGCGTGCAACATCCAGACCGCCCCGCGATGACGAACCAACCATTCGCCCCAGTACGCCCCGAGGAAGTAATACAGAGATTCCTCCGCCGGAATCGAATTGGCGGCGATGCGTCGGGCAAATCCCTCATACTCCGCGTCCTTCAACCCTTCGCGCACACGAGCCCCGTCAAACAACGCCCGCAGATCTTCCGCAATCACATGCGAATTCAAAAACGCATCGAAATGCGTCCCGTCCTCATCGTCCAGCGACAACGGCGCTCCGAACACCTCGCGTACCACCTCAACCAGACGCTCCGCCGCCCGCTGCACGTCTGCCGTCGAGACCTTCCAGCCCCCGACCGTGCGAAATTCCGCAGAAGCCTCCCGTAGTTTTTCCAAAAAAGCCCGAATCTCCTCCCCCCATCCTTCTGCTTGCAGCGGAGGAGTCTCATAAAACTGTAAGTCCTGCTGAGTTTCCAGTCGAACATAGTCCATTGGTAGGTTGTTGATCGTAAACACCTCTTTCATTATAAAAAGTTCCCGTGTCGAAAACTATTATTTAGGATTATAAGACTATTATTTATAAAACATCTTTCTTTTTTTTGCCAATCTAGTATACTACAAGTACAGATCATTAATAACCAAACACACAGATAAACAAAATAGGGAGGCAATTCAAAATGAAAGCTATCATTGCAAAAGGCGCACTGGCCCTGACCATCGCCGCAACCGCATTCTCGTTCGTCGGCGTTGACGCAGCTTCCGCAGCTTCGCAAACCATCTCGGCGAGCATCAACACCGTTGTCGCCACCAACTACATGGTCAACATGAGCTGGGGTGCAGTAACCGGCGCATCGAAGTACGTCATCAAGACTTCGAACTCTCCGCACGTTGACGAAGCCGATGTTGACTGGGCAACCACAACCGGGACCTCGCTGTCCAAGCAAATGACGACCGCAGTCGGCTACCGCTACTTCAAAGTGTACGCGTACAACTCCTCCGGCACGCTGCTGGCGTACTCCAACCAAGTAGGTGCAGCGAAGTACCAAACCGGTACGGTCATCCGCATGAAGACCGACTCCTCGCTGACTTCCACCTACCCGACCTCCTCGGCTTCGAACTACCAGAAGCCGGTATGGTTCATCACGTTGGATTCCAACTCCAAAGCGGCAAACGTCGCTCCGAACTTCCAATTGGGTGAGTTCATCGCGGAAAGCACGATCACCTCGGGCGTTGTTGACCCGATGATGATCCAACACGTTCAAAACGCGCGTACCCGCAAAGGTTCCGCGATGTCGATCAACTCCGGCTACCGTACGCCGAACCACAACGCAGCAGTTGGCGGCGCATCTCTGTCCCGTCACATGTGGGGCGATGCAGTAGACGTTCCGGCTACGACGACCTCTGACTACAACTACTACAACTCGCTGTTCTCCGCAGAAGGTCCGGACTACATCGAATCCTTCGCAGAAGCCGGCTACAGCCACTGGCACGGTGACTGGAGAAACGAAGTTCGCGACTACACCAACTACTAAGATCTGTTTGTTCCCGAGCATGGCTCCCTCCCCCGGAGCCGTGCTCTTTTTTTATCTTACCAGTTTGGACAGGATTGTCAGCAAATAAAAAACCCGCCGAGGAGATCGGCGGGTGACAGGCAACATTGAGTATTAACGGATAAATGCAATCCCATATACCGGAGGGTACAGATCCGCTACGTGATTCGTGTGCAAGGTCGCAATCGAAGCACCCATCAATAGGACTGCCACCATCAGACTACCTACTACCCACTTTTTCATGCTGTCATCTCCTTAGCGACTTTACTGTTTTGTTATATTCCACAGCCTGTCTGAACAACTCAACAGACCGAGCAGAATCGAATTGGGAGTAATGTTCGGCCATCTCAACAGCAACCTCGTAGGCCGCATCCCAGACATTATGGTCTTGGTAGATTCTCAACGCCTGCAACATGTGATCTTCGAACGACTTCGTATCTTGAAGGGAAAGTTTGACCTGTGCGAGCAATCGTAAACCACTGGCTCGCTCCCGGTATGCTCTGCCCTCCTCTTGATCGCAGATCGTAAATATCTCTTGGATGAATTCCTGGGCTTTGCCATGGTCTTCGTTCTGGCAGGCCAATTCCGCCATATGAAGCAAGGGTTGGAAGAGTTGCAAACCCGCACCTACCAAATTAAACATGTTATAGGACCGTTGGTAAAACTGCAAGGCAGGTCCCAATTCACCTCGTTCTTGATAGATCTCCCCCAGGTTGTTGGAGATAATTGCGACATCGACCAGTAACGAGTTGTCATGTGTTTCCTTTAATGCTTCGAGATAGATTTGCTCCGCCTTCTGGGTCTCGCCCATACGTCGTAAGGGGATCGCTTTGAAGTAGTGGCTGCGAATTCGATACAGGTGTGTGTTCGTATGAACGGCAACACGCTCTGCCTTCTCCGCATAACGCATACTCGCCCGGTAGTTCCCCATAATGCAATGATACTTCGCCAAACCCAGTGAGACTGCATACCGCAGTTTGGAGTGCTCGCCCTCTGCTTCAATGAACTCATATTCTTCATCTGCTCGTAAATAACAATCGAAAGCGGCCTGTTGGTCTCCTGACATATCGTAGGCTTGTCCAATATCAAGCAACATCAACATTTTCTGAGAAGGTGTTTGGTAGAGTTTTCTCTCCAGGACTTGCTCGACCAATCTCATGACCTCTCCGTGTGCCTTCTTCTCTAACAAGAGAATGTAGCACTTCTCATGCAGAGCATCCACCAGCAACTTTGAATAGCCAAATTCCTCACACTTCTCGATAACCTGCTCCAAATGCTCCAAGGACTTGGTCACATTGCGAGCGGTGTAATAGTCCTTCGCCAACTGCAACAGCTCCGTCAGTTCTTCGAGCAAGGCATCTGCTGATTCGATTCGTTCGAGGGGGACATCCAGGCGATCGGCCATCTGCTTGAGCATGGTTCGCTTGAGATAGGTCTTGCCGTTCTCGACCTTGCTCAATTGGCTGACACTGCACAGCCCATCGGCCAACTCGTCCTGTGTCAGGCCTTTTAGCTGCCTGTACTTGCGAAGATTGTCCCCGATGATGCGGTTTCGCTCATCTACATCTAGATCGACTGCCACGTTCGTTTCACCTCAAATGACTCAATTTCAGCAATTGTGGAATTATTATAACAATGATGAACGTATTTGTATATATTTTCAGAAGTATTTAAATTGATATTTTTGTGTGATTCACATTGAATTTCCTGCGTTGGGGGATTTACCTAAAAAAAAGAACCGGAGCCGTGACGGCCCGGTTCTCTTTTTGCTTACTACTTGCCTTCGATGTAGACGTGCTTGAGGTCGTAGATCGGGGCGGAGACGTTGTTCTGCCAGCCTTTGACGTAGCCTTTGAGCACCATCGGGGTGGCGCGGAAGTAGACCGGACCTTCGACCATGTCTTGGATCAGGAGCTTCTCTGCGTCGTAGAGGTATTGCATGCGCTTCTTGGAGTCCGGCTCGTTGTTGCCGTTTTTGATCAACTCGTCGTACTTCGGGTTCTTGTACGAGACGTCGTTGAACGGAGAGTCGGAGGTGTACATGTCGAGGAAGGTCATCGGGTCGTTGTAATCCGCGCCCCACAGCGACATGACGAGGTCGAAGTCGTGCTTTTGTTGCAGTTGGAAACGGAGCTTCGACGGCACGGACTGGATCTCGATGTCGAGGCCGAGGTTTTGGCGCCATTGTTCCTTGAGGAACTCGGAGGATTTCTTGGCGGTGTCGCTGTCGTCGGAGAGCAGTTTCATCGCCGGGAACGACGTCAGGCCGACTTCCTTGAGACCTTCTGCGAGCAGGTCTTTGGCTTTGGCTGCGTTTTCAGAACGCTTGACGAGGTCGCCGTTGTCCTTGCGGAAGTCGCCGCCGTTGCCGTTGGAGACGCCGGTCGGGACGAAGCCCTGCGCCGGTTGCGATCCGTTGGCGAGGATGACGTCGACGTATTGCTTGTTGTCGATCGCGTAGGTGAGCGCTTGGCGGATCTTGACGTTGGCGAGCGCTTTGTTGGTTTGGTTGAACTGGATGTAGGCGTTGGTCAGCTCCGGGACGACGGAGTATTCCGGCTTGTCCTTGTAGCGCTCGACTTGGTCGCGGACGATGGTGAAGCGGTCGAGTTGGCCGGCTTCAAAGAGGTTCTCCGCCGCGTTCGAGTCTTTGACGATCTGCCACGTCGCGGTGTTGAGCTTGACGTTGGCGTTGTCCCAGTAGTTTTCGTTTTTCTCGACTTTTACGGATTGCTCGTGGTTCCATTCGACGACTTTGAACGGACCGTTGTACAGCGTTTTGTCTGCGTCGCTGCCGTATTTGTCGCCTTGCTTTTCGACGAAGTCCTTTTTCTCCGGGAAGAAGGTCGGGAACGCCGTTTGCGCCAGGAAGTACGGACGCGGGGATTCGAGGACGACTTCGAGGGTCTTGTCATCCTTGGCATGGACGGCGACTTGGTCGACGGTGCCCTTGCCGGAGTTGTATGCTGCGCCGCCCTTGATCCACGCGACCATGAAGGAGTACTGCGCCGCGGTCTTCGGGTCGAGGGTGCGCTTCCAAGCGTATTCGAAGTCTTGCGCCGTGACGACGGAGCCGTCCGACCATTTCGCGTCATCGCGCAGGTGGAAGGTGTAGGTCAGGCCGTCCTGGGAGATGTCCCACGACTTGGCGACGCCCGGGGCTGCTTTGCCGTCCTTGTCCACTCGGGTGAGGCCTTCCCCGACGTTGCCGATGATGAGGTTGGAGTTGGAGTCTGTGGTCTTGGAGCTGTCCAGCGTAGACGGTTCGCCGGAGAGGGCGATGTTCAGGGACTGGTCTGCCGAGAGACCGGAAGAAGAGTTGCCGGAAGAGTCGTCGCTGCCGCATCCGACGAGTGCGACGGTAGAAAGCATGGTCACTGCGAGACCGATGCTGAGCCATTTGTTTTGTTGTTTCACCGAAATCCCTCCTGGTAGTAGGTCTGGTTGAATGTTACAAGGCTATGACGGTTGTTGTAAGATTCGGATGGGTTGAATGATAGCAATAATTCTGATGGGGGACAATGGGTGGGAGAGAAGTAAATATGTTCGGGGGATTGGGAATGTTGGGAGTTTTGTGTGTGGTTTTTTAGTGGGTGGGTGGTGGGGTTTAGGGAGGGAGGTAAGCGGTTTCAGGGCGGGTGTGAAAAAGAAAAAGAGACAGGGCCGTGTGGGCCTGTCTCTTTTTTCGGGAAGTGCTTATGACGTAGGCTCTGTGACTTCGATTCGGAGGACTTCAGTGGCTTCGTCTACGTATGAGTGATCGAGGCTTACGGTTAAATTGCCTTGGCGTCGCAACTCCCGCCAGTCTTGGAGGTGAGCGGGCGATTCGATGCGGAGTTCTCCGAGGTTGGTGGCACGGTTGAGCAGATAGTCCGTGGTGAGAAGACAGGTACGGACTCCTTTTTCGTAAGGTTCAATCGGTGGTTGGAGTTGCTCCCACTCTTCGATCTCGAAGCGGACGTAGAGTTCCTCCCCATTGCCCGGCTTGAAAGACCGTTCCGTGATGTCGCTGCGTTTCACGACATTCCATTCGGTGATGCGGCCGATCCAGTGAATGCCAGCCTCTGCCTTGTAGAACTTTTTGGAGAAGTAGACGCCGATCCACTGTAAGTTGCTCAGAGCGTCCAACTTCTTTTTGAGATTCTTCAAGGGCATGTGGTAGAAGCGGTGTTCACGGTTCACGTCCCATTGCTCCTCATCTCCAAGCGAACCGATGAGGACGTTCTTGGTTGAGAGCTTGTCTTGGAAGTAGCTCTGTGTCCCCTTCGACTGCGTGGAACGCTCGAACGCTTTTTCCGGCGAGTCTTGAATGAGCTCTTGCAAAAACGTCTCGACCAGTTCCGTCGATCCGGGCAGGAAAGGCAACGCGCCGACGTTGACTTTTCGGATGCTTTGGTAGAAATGATGCTCACGGAATTGGTCTTCGTCATGGTACGGGAAGAGGACGTACGCGCCGAACATCTGCCTCTCGTACGTGCCGTCCTGATGGGTATCATGCACGATGGCATCTCGGTATCGGTGCATGGTGTTGATGTCGTCTACCTCGGGGCCGGGTGTGCGGTAGACGTTTTTATACTCCGTGCCCTCAAAAGCGGGGTTGATGCGGTATTTGGCATCGAAGACGTACTGGTACGTCTGCTTCGTTTTTTCACGGCGGGAGGACTGCTTGTGGATCATCAGGACGTTGTCAGGCTTCTGCCCCAAGGTCGGGCCGTCGTGATACGCCCTGTTGTAGAACAACGTGAACTCCTCCCCCGTTTTCGGGTCGAGGAACTTGGACTTCGCTTTGCTGGTATTGTCCAGCATGACAAACAGAGAGCCATGCTTGATGCGCACGATGTCTTGGGAGAGCAGGGTGAAGTGCTTTTTGAACAGGCTGTGCAGTTTGAGGAAGCACCAGTATTCATAGAGTTGGGCGACGTCCTTGAGCGAGAGGCGGAAGAGATCGCCTTGGAGTGATAGACCTTTATGCAAGAGAAGGTAGTCTCGGTAAACGTCGCGATAGCCCGGTGCCATCTGGAGGACGAGGGTGAGAGACATTTGCTTCATCTCCCCTACTCCTTGCAGAAAATCAAGACGCAGCAGGCGGTCGAGATGCGATTGCATGCGGTCGATCATGCTGAGCCAATCGGATGTGACGGCGTCGGAACGGGTTCTCCTGCGATTCTGGTTGCCCGTGAACCGCTTGCGCATGTCTTTGAGTTTGGCTTGGATGCGACAGAGTGCAAAGCGGACGAAACGGTTCTCGGCGGTGTCGTAGTTGATTTGCCGTTTGGTCTCAAGCAATTTCGTCGGCTGGTAGCGAGTGCCCCCGATGGGCAGAATTCCGTGAACGGGGTCGTGGGCGAGCAGGTGCGGTCGCTTCTGTAGATAGCGGTGGTTATCTCGTCCCGCACGTTTGACTTTGTCCGCAACGACTTCACGGCGTTCCTGTTGCAGACGGTGGTGAGGTGCGTTCTGGATGCGTTCCACCGAGCGGACGAGGTGATCGAAAATCCCGCGCAAGATGGAGAAAAACTCCGTGAAGGTTTGAGGCTGTGACGGTTGCATCGTGCCTGTCATCGTGTAGGTTCTGCGCAGGAAGTCGAAAGCGAGGTTGTACACCTGCTCGTTGACATCGTGCAGGATGTTCTCGTAGTCGGTTTTGTAGTCCATCTTGGACGGAAAGACTTCCAAGCGCACTTGGAGCAACGGACGACCCTGCTCACGGATCTCGAAGTCTGTGTAGCCGACTTCGTTTTTGAAGTTGAGGATGCCGGTGAGCAAGCCCTTGCCTGACCCGATGGGTTTCACGGCGTCTCGGAGCAGGGCGTTTTCGTGGTGGAACTGTAAAGGGCGGTCTGGGTTGTGGGCTTGGATTACGACTTCGTAGTTTTGGTGTTCGTAGAAGCATGGGTAGTTGTGATCCGTGAAGTCGGTTAGTTTCTGCTCGACTGGAGAGAAGGCTTGGATTTGGATGGTTTGCAGGGTTTTGTCTAAGGCTGAGACTTGCAAAGTTGCCGGAACCCAATTGTCCCCGTCGCGGTGTAATTGTAGAGCCTCCGCCGTGGGGTGGAATGGCTTTCCTTTTATATAGAGATCGAACAGGTCGGTTTCTACTCGGAGCAGTTCCACGCTGGTACTGCGATTAGGAGAGCCAGAACGAGGTGAATCCATCCTCATCAAACCTCCGGAGCATGTAGGCTAGTTTGTTTGCTGTCATTTGATAGCGGGCGTTGGTTGGGACTTTGTCGTAGAGATCGGATGCGTCGTGTTCGTAGTCTGCGATGCGCAAGTTGGGTTGGTTGGTAGCGTGCTTGTAGAGTTCGAGCAAGACTCGTTTTACACCCTGAGAGCTGCCTTGAAGACGGGGCAGGATTTTTTGGCAGAGTTGGTGGTCGAACGCGATGTTTCGTTCGAGAAGTCCGATTTGCTGGTTGTAGATCATGTAGAAACAGACCTCGTCGCGGACTCGGAAGCCGACGTGGGCATGGATTTTTTCTAGGATGGCGTTGATGGTGACGAGTTCGTTGGTGGTTTCACGGATGAGGGCTTTGTGGTCTGGTAGTGCGTCTTGCAGTGTGAGGTAGTCGGAAGTTAAGACTTGGGACCGTGCATCTAAAGGCTCTACGGATGCCTGTTCCTCTGATTGCTCGCCCTGTTCTTCCGTTTCCCAGTTGTCTAGTTTCACGTAATTGAATTCAATGGTGTTGGCACGGTCTAACACTTTTTTGCTGAACGGATGCGTGGTCTCGTCCATGTTGACGGTGCCGATGAAGTATACGTTTTGCGGGATGTGGAGGTCTTGGTAGGTCTGCTCGTCCTCTTCTGTCATACCGGCTGTGGAGAGGAGGTTGCGAGTTACGATCTTCCCGTTTGACTTGGCGTGTTCGCGGGTTTCTAAAATGCTGAGGAAGTCGCTGAAATAGTGCTCGACTCGGGCGAGGTTCATTTCGTCCAAGCAAATGAAGTACGAGCGTTGTTGATTCTCAGGCTTGGAGGCTTCTACTAAAACCTTCGTGACTTCGCCCGGTTGGAAGTCACCTGGGAGGTTCTTGTAGCCGATGAGATCGGTCGGGTCGCTCCAATCTGGGCGGACTGGGATTAGGGTATAGTTGGCTCCTAGTGCTTCTGCAAAGAGGCTGACCAGTTTCGTTTTCCCTGTGCCGGAGATGCCCGCGAGGATGACGAAGGGTTTGGTGCGTAAGGAGAGGTAGAAGTTTTCGATGAGGTGGTCTGGGTAGGTGAAGCCACGGGAGTTGATGTAGTGGCGGATGTGGGCTACGACCTGATCCAGTTCACCTACAGATGTATCAGAAGGAATCATTTCACCCAACTCCTTTGTTACGGTTTCCATGTACAACTTGATCATGGAGTATAGATCATCTACCAAAACTTCATCAGTAGGCATGTCCGTACGGTCATATCGTTTGTGGATGATGACACCAGAAAGATAGTCTAAACTACTCTTGGTTGTGCCCCACTCGCGAATGTCTTTTGAACTGAACGAATGTGCGGGGAGTTTCGAACGAATTCCCTCTACTGCTTCTCGGTATTCTTGAATGCCAGACGTTTTAAGAGGCTCGTCACTGTGTTTCAAGCACAAGTAGAGATGTTCCATATCTTCTGAAAAAATATAGCAAACGTAGTAATGCGATTGAGGGTCTGCTGTAAGGCGCTTGTCCATGATCGCGATCCAAGGCATTCTTGCCCAACGGTCTGAAAAGCCAACGGAGGATTTTACTTTCAGAAGATCGCTCATGAATCGAAGTTGTCTCAATTGAGCTGGAATGCCTTGTCGGAAATGCGCAGCTAAGGAATGATCAAGTATCGGCTCATTTCTTGCTGTCGGGTATTGATCCATGAACATGATAAACTCTCTTCGGAGAGAGTTCTGTTTCTGTGCTAGTTTGTCGTAATAGTCCTGCAACTCAGCTTGCGTGAAATCGCGAAGTTCGGCAATAAAATCTTCGTCAAATTTGTCTAATACCGTGGGGCGAATTTCCAATGTGCCTGCTGGCTTATCATAAATCAGGACATCAGCGAGAGCGTTTATAGGTTGATTAAAGATGTCGTTCATGTTGCCAGGAAGTACGTCCTTCCAGCTTTTAAAGCCCTTTGGAGGAAGGTCCATGACTAGATTGGTTTGCTCTCTTTTGATTAAGTAGTCGTGGAACCGTCTTTTCACATCGGAGGCCAAAACAACTCGCTTTTCCATTGACTCGATCTCGTCGAGCATCGCAAGCATGAGTATCATCATGTACGACTTTTGCTTCTTTCGATAGATTCCCCGCAGATGCATTGGTAATGGCATTCCGTACCTCCTGTTACTCGGTAACGTTCTCTAAAAAGATGCGCTTCTCAAAGCCCCCGCGCTCTTCGAGCTTTTTTTGTCGAATTTGCAATAGTTGCTCCTCGCTTGCTCCGTGTACTTTCGCTAGAGCAAATAGGACTTCCATGATATCGGCTAGTTCCTCGACGTTCTGATCTTCTAAATATTCATGAACTTCCTCTTGCAACTTAATACGAAGCTCCTGCTGGAACTCCTCTTCCCCTAAAATTCGGCCGCTAGGTGTCCGACCGGTTTGTTCAATAATAACAGGGATAAGATCCCTGATTAGTTTGTTATAAGTTGGCATATTTCCACCTCTATTAGTCATTTCCACCTAAATATAACAAATGACTTTCTATTATGCATCTACTATTGTTACGTTTTTTGGGACTAAGAAAAAAACAGGGTAGCTATTAGCACCCTGTTTTGCATTCTGAATAAGAGAGTAATGTCTGTAAATCTTCTGGTAAAGATCTCAAGAAGGCACCTAACTCGTCACTTGTTTTCTCCATCAACAAATACTGATCTTCTATCAACTTAATTAATCGCATTTCTTCCTCGTCTCTGTTCCAGATACTCAATACATTTTTATTGGAGATGTTTAGAATCTGCTGGAGATATTGATTTTGGTTATAGATGTATTTGTATTTAATTTTTATTCTTTTGTCGGAAAACATGTCATTGTCTACGAAAGTCAAGATGCAATGAATTTCCTCAAATATTTTCTGAATACGGACTTCTTGATATCCTTCTTCAAATATATTGTTTGATAACTCCTGAGGACTAACTCCTTTATCTAGCCGTAAATGAACAAGTTCCTGAATTATATCTCTTATGATATTAACGGGTTCCATTTAATATCCTCCTTAGTTCTCCGAGGAGGCTATCTTCAAGGTATTCCTCCACCTTAATCAACTCATCAACATCCAATTCATTACGACCTGAAAAACGAGCTTTCAGTTTGGTGTTTATGAAAATAACTAATACACCATCATTCTTAGTACTAGGTTTAATATGTCGGGGCAAAGACCGTGCAAACTTAGAGAACAGATTCGTTCCTTTAGGGTCGACATCAAACTCAACAAGAAGTTCTAGCGATATTTGATTAATTTTTTCATTAAGAAGTTCTCTTATTTTTCTTCTTCGTTCTAAAGGCCTCTTCTCGTTATAGAGTCTGGACAGCTCCTCAGACTTTGCTTTACTTCGCTTCCTTCCTAGTTTCGATAAAGCTTCATCAATATCATCTTCTGCCCAACCGAGATTTAATAAGTCAGTCTTCTTCTTCTCGAGTTCTTCAGACAGTGATTGTTTTGCTTTTTCAAACTCATGGTTGAAGTTTATCGCATCGCTGTACGAATCATCATACTCGATTAGTGTCCCCTCAACAATAGCTGTGCCATATATTGACTTTCTCTCTTCATATTCATCCTCACTTATTTCTATTTCTCGTATTTTTTCATACTTGCTCGCAATTTCAGTTTCATCCTTAAAATACTTCCACTTCTCATCGAGCCCTAATTCCTTATGGTAAATTACAAGTGCATTGTTATCTATTTCATGCTTTGTGATCTCATTGCTTGGAATAGCTCTTAATACTCTACCAATGATTTGAGCAAATTGATTTAAGCTTCTATAAGGTCTAAACAAGGCAGCAATAGTAAGATATTTGTGGTCGTAACCTTCCCCCATCATGCCAACATTTATTACAACATCGCATTTGTGAAGCTCGATATCTTTAAATCTTTTTTCTTGAACCTCATCTGGCAAATCGCTATGAATTACGATTGCTTTTGCACCCTCCGTTGAGTACAACTCAAACAACCTGTTAGCATGTTTAATATTACATGCCGCTGCCATTATCTTATGAGGTACATTTGGCGAGAGCTCTTTTAACTCTTTCAGTTTCTGAATACTATACTTTATCACTTCCAATGAACAATCATCAGACATAGCTACTGATTTTTGAACCCATTCTTCGTCTCTTAATTTACGGGCTTCTTGGATTGAAAGAATAGTTCCGTTTTCCATAATAAAGGAAATGTTGCCTGAGGACAGTGTTTTGTTTCGTAGCCATTTTACATATCGTTGTTGCATTACTTCCGAAAGTTTTGTTTCATGAATTCTTTTTCCGGGAACTTTTACTCCATCCCCTCGATAGGGTGTGCCCGTTACATGGAGAATTTTTGCTTTGTTAAAGTATGTAAGGGCTTCTTGCCAAGTATTTGCAGGTGCGTGATGAGCCTCATCAACAATAACCATATCAAAGAAATCTCTGTCAACACGATTCAATAGAGAATTTGAGTAAGACTTATTCAGCTTTTGTACATTGGTGTACACTATATCTGTAGCTCTCAGTTCACTGTTCAATACATCGTTATCATACATCAACAGTACTGGATTATCTTCAATGTCGAAGATGACCTCTGTATTAATCCAAAAGTTATCTTCGAGTATTTCCATAGTTTTAGCAATGCTATTTCTCGTAACTTTGCCTGGAGTTATGATCAATACTCTCCCTGAACTTATTCCGAACGGGGCAATTGCAATCAAACCACTCTTCCCCGTACCAGTCGGCAGAACTACTAATGCCTCCTCATTTGATTTTGCAAAATGAGACTGAATCTTAAGATATGCCTCGATTTGTGGGCTTCTTAACTTGCTGTTACCCTCAATAAAAACTGGCGTATTTTTAAAATACATAACATCACCTCATCACCATTCTTCTCAACAGTATACACTTTTACATAAATTTACTCAATATTCCCATCTTGGTTATATTTTCATCTTCAAATATTCTACCTGTTTTATGTCACCTTTTACTAAATGTCATTAAAAAAGCACCCCGAAGGGTGCCTAGTCTCTAATCTCAGCTAATTCTATACTTAGTATCTTTGTATCTAAATCATAGGTAGTTCTCAAAAATTTTGTATTGAGTTTCACGCCATAGTTTTTTACGTAAATAACCTCCGAACCCCTTAACGCTTGTATTTCATCGTCAGTCATTTTTAATGCCATACCATTGGGGTCACTGTCAATTTTCACTTCCCCATCTCTTACTGTGTCAATAACCAATCTAACTCGCATAAGTACACCTCCCTTCAACCAAATACTCCAACAAGGAAGGATTACTACTCAGTAGTATACAATTTTTTATCAATAAATATTTACTGGATTTCTAAAGCGTCTTGAATAGTCTCAGCCATTAACTGTCTCATTAGTCACAGCGGCTTCATTAAAAGCATCCAATGACTGATTTCCAACCGACTCTTCGTAGAGTTTCTTATACTTCTCCATCTCCTGCTTATATTCATCTCTCTCTTTAATGACAGACCTCTTAGTTTCTCCTTGAGAATAAATATCTTTGATTGATGATAGGATGACAACAATGCCAAGTGCCCCCAATGAAATTGCATCCCCTAAAATCGTTAAATTACCGGAATGCTCGTTAAGAAAGTTTAGCCAAGGTAAAACCGTTAATGACAATACAGAAAAAATGATACAAATAGCCGAGAACACCTCAAGCCTTTCTCTTTTTTGTTTGTTTTCTTCCAAATCATTAAAAAACTGCAAAAAATCCGAAAAAGTTAGTAATAATGATGACAAAGCAGCACACACAATATAGGATCCATTGATTGAAATACTACTGGATATCCTTAAAAAGCACATAAGAATTAATCCAAGCCCCAATGCACAAGTAGCAAAATAATTCATCATGACTCTCTCTCCTTTAACACAAATTTTATCATTCCCATATTTCTAAGTATTACGATTTCAATATACCACACAAAATTGGTCGTCAATGAAACATCAACGCATTACAATTCGACAATTATCATTTCATTTTAATTGTAATCACCAAAAGTATGTACTCCAATCAAGAAACAAATGATATAATCTATAGACGAATTGTTGTTACACATGGTTTATCAACAAAGTATATATACCTCTTATAACGGAGGATTACCGCTCATGTCAACAATAGAAGTGACTCAATCCTCAGAGATTGGGAAAGTAACTTTACCAAGACGGATCACTGAACTCATGCACGAAAAAGGGGATGCCTACACCATCCGTGGTTTTTCACAACGGCTAGGTATTAGTCGTGAATATTTGAGAATCATGCTGACCGGTGAGCGTGCGATCTCTCCTGCGATGACACAGAAAATCGTTCAGGGATTAGGCATCACGGTAGAGCGTTTGACACAGACGGATACTGTTGACCTAGTTCAGGATTTAACGACGATCCTCGGAGCCAATAAGAGAACGAAGCCTATGTTGATCCGGGCATACGATCTTGCCACTCGTTTGGTAAACGTAGCATTGGGTGCAACGGAACGAGCTGTTAGTCTAAACAATCTCGGTCGTGTTCAGTTTTTTCAGCAGCAGTATGATGATGCTCACGCAACTTGGTTACGGGCGTTGGATTTTGCGAAAGCCTTGTATGAGCAATATCATGAGAAAGACTTACTGCATCTCATTACGGCGAATCTAATGCTGACATACACCATTCGTAATGAGTACAGTCATGCCGAAGAAATCTTAGACCTAGTAGATCGGTCATTTCCAGATAACCCAAATGCTTTAGGGCTCGCCTCATACACGAGAATGAAACTGTGTTTGGAACGTCGGAAATTTGAACTTGCCAAGACTCATGCTGTTCAATCACTCGGTCACTACAAACGAGCGAATGATTTGGGTCGGATTGGCAAAGCCTTTATCAACCTAGCTCACTGCGATTACATTCTTGCAAATTATGAAGAGGCAGCGGTCTCTCTTAATTCCGCTATTAGTTTAGCCAAAAACTATGACCATACATTAGTTTTCGCGGTCAAAGAGTATGTAAAGGTCTTGGTGAAATTACGAGAATACGAAAAAGCGGCTCAAGTTATTGAACAGTACGATTCCCTTGCAAGTGAGTATCCCGATCTTCATGGGAAACTGCAAATTTTGTATACCAAGATAAAAGATGATCCCTCCTATGCAGAGCGCATAAGTAACGATTCGAACCGAAGTTTACAGGTACGTTATTTCGCTTGTAAGTGTTTGGTCGACTTTTACACCAAGAAAGGTGACGCTGAAACCGCTCTGATGTACTATGAAAGAGCACGTATCTTTTCAAATTCGAAAGCTGATTTTTTTGAAGAGGAGGGGTTCTAATGAAGAAGTCTTTCTTGGTTGGGCTTATGATTATGGCTTTAGTTGTTCTCGGAACTGCTACTATCAACAAGACGGCAGAAACAATTCCGGTAGATCCGTTACACATCTCAGCATACAAATAACACCCCTCGCCCTCGTCACTCCCTGACGAGGGCTTTTTTTGTTGCCCAATTCATCAAGCGACAACCAATTTCCAGTTGGATTTTTTCCGATACGGCAACTTACTTACAGACTAAAACCACCTCTCACGCCCAGAGGTGGTTTATTATTTTCACAGCAATAAATAAACATAACCAGCATCAACAATAACAAAAGGTGGCGATTACATGAACTCACTTCCCTCCCCAACCACCCACCTTCCACCGGAGGACACCCCCCATGCTTATCAAAGCCAAAAAACCGAACCTCAAAAAAACCCGAGCCATCGCCGGCTTCACCCAACGAAGTCTCGGGGAGCAAACCCAACTCAGCAGCGCGTTCCTCTCCCAAGTGGAAAACGGCACCCGCAACGTCAGCGCCCCCAATGCCAAGATGATCTGCGCCGTCTTGGACTGCAACTTCGACGACATCTTTGAAATCGTAGAACACGACCCACAAAGCCACCCCGGCAAGGAGGTAGACCATGAACCGTCTCGCAAACTCTTCAAGCTTAAAGGACTTGGTCGTGCTCGGCACTCTCATTAAGGAGTTGCGCGAGATCCGAGGTCTGACACAGGGGGACTTGGCGCGGGGATTGTGTACCGCGAGCATGATCTCCCAAGTGGAAACAGGCAAGGCGAGACCGTCTCTTGACCTGCTGACCGAAGTGGCAAAACGCCTGAAGGTCGACGTGAACTTTTTTTTCGAGAACAAAAAACACTCGGCCGGTACTCTCTCCTACTTCCTCGCCAAGGCGTACATGGGGGCACGCAAGTACACCCATGCCATGCATTATCTCCAAGACTTGCTGAACGCCCGCGGCACCTATGGAGATTCCATCCCCTTGCTGGTGGACTTGGTCCATTGCTACCTCCATCTCGGGAAGCTCGCGGAGGCCGAGCAACTGCTGCGGGCGGCGGGTGTTCCCGAAGACCCGGACTTGCAGGCACGGTTGCTGGAAGCGCAGGGACTCCTCCTGACGCAAGCCAAGCGCTATGACAAAGCCATTCCGGTTTTCGAGAAGGCCGTCGCGATCCTCACGACGCAGGAGCATCCCGATCTCGACTTCACGAACTCCCTGTTGCTTACTCTCGCAGAGGCACACGACAAGCTCGGGCAAACGGACCGAGCCCTCGAACTGGTCAATCTGGCGGCACCGTCTGCCGGTTCCAGACCTTCTCTCCTCGACCAAGCCAAGACCTGCCTCCACCTCGCGAAAGAGTTTCACCAAAAGGGGATCTACACCAAAGCGATCCACTACGCAGACCGTGCCCGGCATTTGCAAGACCTGCACCACCACCGGGTCGAAGCCCGGCGCAATCGCATGGAAGCTACCCAACTACATACCAAAACCAATCTCCCCGCCGACGACATCTCCACCCTCGCCCGACTTCGCGCCGATCAGGGAGACTACCGAGAAGCCTGCGTCATGCTCCTCCATGCAAGGGCCGAGACGCTAGAGAAAATGAAAACGAAGGGCATCCACCTCACCACGCACAATCCACCATTTGCACGCACCCCGAAACACCTCCTCAAACTCTACCCACAGCCTGTCTTGGGATTACATAGCGAAAATACAGGAATATCCATTTATTTGTTGAATTCTAATTTCTAATACCAAATAAAAGAGGTGTACTTGTTGCAACGTACAAGCAAACTCATTACTCTTGCATTGTCACTTGGAGTTCTGGCGATAGGGATTGGTTGGAGTGGCTCGGTCTACGCAACTCAGGAAGAGAAGAAAGTAGTAATCAAGGCTGCTCAGGACTATGTCGAAGCCTTTACGAATCACGACATCGATGAGTTGATGAATCACGTTAAGGACACTCGCGCTCAGAACGATGCAGAACTGCATGCGAATTACGAGAGTTTCATCAAAACGGCTTTGGAGCAACATGAACAATTGAAGTTTATCAGCGTAGAGGAAGTATCCAGCGGTACCTATCAAGTCAATTTCGAACATTACTCTGACGTATTCCAAAAAGGTTGGGTTCCGATCTCACTACCGATGGTAAAAGAAAATGGAGAGTGGAAACTCTTCGTTGACGGCAGCCTTGTCGTGAATACGAAAAAATAATGGGCAGTGATTGGACCTCTTTATCAACTAGCACTACGAAAGGACTGGTCCCCCCAGAGGATTGGCTCCTTTTTTCCAAAATAACTCCGTGAAAACAAAAACAACCTGCCGAATCACTGATCGGACAGGTTGTTTTTTACAAATTATTATGCTGACCCTATATTGATCATAGATTTTTCTCCAGAGAAAAAGCCCTCACGATTTTAACATCGAGGGCTTTCTCTTCTCACTTCGTACAAATTAGGTCGGACTGTTGGTGATGACACCAATCGCATAACCGTCCAAAAATCCTGTTTGCAACTTTTGCGGAGTTTCACATCCAACGTATTGGGTTCCCACCAACTGCACACCGGATATCGAACTCATCCAAGCTTCCATAGTTCCTTCACTATGGTAATATTTCGGTGCAAACTCCATGTGCCCGTATTTACCCGGAGGAACCGGGAGCGCGTAAGTCGCCGCGACAGAAGCTTGGTCTTGGTACGTGTAGCCGAGGGTTGCTTTGATAGCGTTCCATTCCGGCAAACTCAGGGAGACGTTGGCACTCTTGGATTGGGTTAGGGAGTATTGAAGTGACAGCGTACAAGGTGCAGGAGCACTGCTCGGACACCCGTAGTCTGGAGACGTTTTTCTTGGAGATGCATTGTAGTAATAGCCAGAGCTCTCCCAATAGTCATACCACGTGTATACGGCATCTGCAGGTTTCATGATAGAAGTGGGGGATTGTAGTTTCATCTTGGTTGGGTTTTGATGCACAGTCGCTTGTTGTTTTGTGTTCATATCCTTGAGGAACTCCTCAAATGATACATCCACCCAGTTACCATTGGTGATCTTTTTGACAGACACGACCTGCTTCCCGTTGTACTCCCCTAGGATTTTCACACTGTTCTCAACCTTTGCATTACTTGTATCTGCATGTGCAGCGGTAGCCCCGAATAGACTTAGGGCCATGAGAGCGGTGCAGACCATGGAAATTATTTTTTTCACAAATAAACACCTCTTTCTATTTGTTTACTTTTACAAACTTATGCTATATTATCTATTGGATTCACGCAAGTGTTTTCTATTGAAAATAGTAGGGGGTTAAGATTCGTGAACAAAACTGTATTCCTTCCGGTTCTTCTCCTTTTTCTTCTATTGCTTGTAGGCTGCTCTCAGAAGGAAACTATAGCGAACAGGGAATGGTATGACTCCATCGACCTCGTCATTCAGAATGGATTGCAAGACGAGGGGCTTACAACCGCCGACATCCTTGGAACAGAGGTCGATCAAGGAGACACCTTGGTTTTTTATCACAAAGGACTCCAAACGGGTGTGGCAAGTATTACTCATGGGGACAAGGGGTACAGCTGGTATCGCTCGGCATCCTATGCCTCAGTTCTCGCGAGTGACCAGCCCTATGGCTCCCTCAGTTTTGATTTTGAATCAGAGAACAAACATACCCGCAAGATCGTCGCGGGAGTTGTCTACAGTCAACAAATCAAGAGGTTGGGTCTCTTTGTGAGCGGTTCTCAAGTCATCTCCAAAACTTTCGACCAGACACCCGCTCCCTTTTACTTTTTGATCCATGATCCATCCATAGACGTATCCTCGATTGAAGTGAAGCCGCTTGATGAATGAACGCGTACCGACACCATTTATGTAGGAGCCATCCCCAGAGGATTGGCTCCTTTTTTCATAAACATTGACAACGTCTCCCGATTTCGAATACCATAGAAATACATACAACTTCGATGCAGATAGAAGTAACTCGAATTTCCACGGAGGCGAAACCCATGACTTCTCCCTACACCATCCTCATCGACCAGGCACCGGCTTATGAATTGCTGATCTCCCTCTTCGCATACAGTCGCAAAACGCACCACAAAGGCATGGACGCGGGCACGCCTTGGGTGCGGGAGGTTCGGAAAAAACTATCCCCCGCCTTCGCCGCTCAGCTAGACGATGGCTGGTCGGGGTCGATGTTTCACGGGTTCGACTTTCTCATCCATCAATGTCCCGGCGAGCGGACGGCACCGCAGTTTTTACAATGGGTGTCTTCCCTGTCTGTCGGGGATTTGTTTGAAAAGTTGGCTCCGTTCGTAGACGTGCCTGCCGACATCGGGGCGCAGCGGGATCTGGGCGTGGAACTGCTCGGGAAGTGGGACGCGGAGTATTTTCAGACCGTGGACCCCGCGGTCTTCGAAGAACTGGCGAGGGATGCCGAGCGAAAACGCGCCCTGCTCGGCACGATGCCCGAGATGGATGTCATCGAACTCGCCACCAACGGGGTCCGCTATGAAGTGACGCCGGAACTGCGCAACGTGCTGCTCGTTCCCCAATACCACCTGCGCCCGATCTCGACGATGACCCGATACGGCTCCTCGATGTCGGTCTGGTACGGGATCGATTTGCCAACCCCGTCGGACGGTTCCCCCGCTCCGGCACTCTTGCGCCTGACGAAGAGCTTGGGCGAGGAAAGCCGGTTGCGCATCCTCCGCTTCATCGGCGGGGGCACACGATCTTTTACCGAAGTCGTGCAAGCGACCGGATTGTCCATGTCCACGGTTCACCACCATCTAATGGCGTTGCGCGGAGCCGGGCTGCTAACCGCACGCGGCGAAGGCAACGTAACGTACTACTCGCTGCGGACAGACGTTGTCGCACGGCTTGGCACGGAATTGCTTGCGTATTTTCTGGCGGACGACCGCCGATAGGAGGCAACACGCATGCGGGAGAAGGGCTATTGGTACTTGGTCACCGGATTCACGGTCTCAGCGCTCGGCGATGCTCTCGGCATCTTGGCGATGGAATGGTTGGTCTATCAATTGACCGGCTCATTGCTGGCGATGGGGGCGTTGGTCATGGCGCAGCAGATTGCGGAGTTTGTCGTGCGGCTGGCCGGAGCGACGCTCTTGGACCGTGTGGACCGCGTGAAATTGATGGCATGGCTGGATTCGTTTCGATTTGCAGCGTTTGGCGGCGTGGCGGTGCTCGCCACGACGGGCAACCTCCACATGTGGCATCTCTACGCCTCGGCGATGGTCGTCGGAACGTGTACGGCGCTGTTCGCTCCGGCCGGGATGGCGCTCCTGCCCTCTCTCGTTTCGGAAAAAGACCTCGTGCGCTGTCAATCTCTCCTCGATACCTCGATGACCGTCGCGATGCTGACAGGTCCGGTTCTCGGCGGTCTGCTCATCCATCTGGTCGGTCCTGTGATGGGCATCGCGCTCAATGCAGGTTCGTTTTTGCTCTCGGCGCTGATGCTGGTGCAGATTCGCCGTGTCGTAGGGTCGTTGAAGCATGCGACTACGACGAAAGCAACGCGTGGGTATTGGAACGAGATGCGGGAAGGCACCGCTTTTTTCAAAAAAGTTCCTGCCCTGTTCGTCATCATGCTCTTCGCCGCCATTGGCAATATGACGGGGGTCGCGATCTCCGCCATGTGGGTGCCGTATGTGCAGGTCTGGTTGCACAGCGATGCGCTGATGCTCGGCGTCCTGATGACGCTGAACGGCATCGGGGCTGTCGGCGGCGGACTGCTCATCGCGTGGATGGGCGATCTCCAGAAACGCAGACTCTGGATGCTCGGCAGTATCTTGGTCAAAGGCTCCTGCTTCGTCTTGCTCGGCATCGCGACGAAGACATGGATGGCGTTTCCCATCTTCCTCTTGCTTGGGATGAGCGGGCCGTTCTTCGGAGCGTTGTCGTCGGGGCTGTACGGCAGATTGGTGCCGGCCCCGTTGCGCGGGCGGGTGATGTCGATTCGCTTGTTGATCGGCGGTTCGATGCAACCGGTCGGGAGCGGACTGGGCGGCGTGGTGGCGACGGCGTTCGGACTGCACGTGCTGTTCGTGGGAGCGGGTCTCCTCGCCGTGAGTTGCGCGGTGCTCGGGATGTGGTTGCCTCAGTTGAAAGGCATCGACGGAAACTTGTCGGAGAAGGCGAAGGAGATCTCTGAGGAGTTGGTGCAGTCCGCCTAAGACAAAACAAAAAAACCTCGTGTCGTTGCCGAACGACACGAGGTTTTTTGCATCATACCCAAGGAAGGTCAGGATGCTTTTGTTTAAAGGAAACGAGCTCCTTGAGACACTCGCAGAAAAAGTCTTGTATCGCGGACACCTGATCTTCCTGCGTCAGGAATTCAGATAACGGCTTCTCATACCGAATACTTGCCCACGACCTGGGTACATCCAGATCGTGACCTGTCCAAGTTGGATTGTCATTGCAAAACTCGATCATGGCGTCAATGACTTTGTTTCGATCCTGTGCGTTTGGAGCGACTTCAATCATCACGCAGACGTTGGGAAAATCCTGTTTGGTAAAGTAAAATCCACATCCTACCCACAACTTGTAGGAATCATAATAAGAACATTTCAGAAATCTCCCATTGTCTCGAATATGCGGGGTTCGGTTCGATTGGTCCGCCGGTCTCTTAAACGATGCTGTCAGGGCGTCATGAACCTCCGCCCCCAAGCAGTCTTCCATCAGCCGCCAAATCACCTGTAGATTCTGCATACCCAGAATAAGGTCAGGTGTGAATCTTCTCTTGTTATTCAACTCTAACTCCTCCATATAGTGCAGAAAGTGATTGCGTTGACCCTCAGTCCGTTCAGCATGCCAAGAATATATCTCATACCAACGAACTTGCTTAAATCGACAGGCCGAACTTGTTGGCACGATCAAATGTCGATCTTTGGGATCATGATGTTTTGTTAGATAGATCAGGGTGGTGCGGTATCCTCTCATCTCATATTCATAGAGATGGTCTGCGTATCTTTTGAGTTGGTCGCTTCCTTCGACCGAATCCAACTTGTTCTCAAGAAACGCGATATGATGCGTTCCCCCGTCTTCGAACGTGAGTACGAGGTCGGGTCTGGAGTCAACTTGGTGTGTAGAAAGCTTTTCAAATGTTTGTTGAGTAAGAACTCGCAGGTGTTTCGGTTCTACAATTGTTGTGGAGAGCAGAGTGCTGAAAAAATGGGTCATTGTTGCGGGTTCCTCAAGAACGGAACTGAGAATCTCCGTTAGAAAATCCTCTTTGGCCTCTGCTGTTGCGTTTGCGAGCAAGGAGTACAACCGCGCGTACAAAGATCTCATGTTATTCCCCCCTCTCACATAGTAATACCTAATTATACTAAAGTAGCGATGATCTTGCGTCTCCTGAATCTCTATGGGATGATGGAGCTATGTCAGATAAAAAAGTAACCATCCGAGACGTTGCGCACGCGGCCGGTGTTTCCATCGCCACCGTGTCCCGTTATATCAATCAAAACTTCTCCTCCATGAGCGAGGAAACCAAACTGCGGATTGAGGAAGTCATCCTCACCCTCAACTACCACCCGAACAAAATGGCCCAAGGTCTCAAAGGCCAGAGCCGCACTCTCGCGGTCGTCGTGGTGAACATGAGCTACCCGTTTTGCGTCTCGGTGATCCGTTCGATCTCCGAAGCGCTCAACGCGGCGGGGTATTCGCTGCTCGTCTGTGAGACGGGCGATGATCCGAAGCGTGAACTCACCCTGCTCCACTCTCTGGTCGCGCACGGCGTTGACGGCATCATCCTCCAAACGAACGGACAGAACCTCAAAGTCCTCCAAGACCTCGCGCAAAAAATGCCGATCGTGCTCGTCGACCGTCATTTCGAAATCGCAGGGGTCAAAAACGTCATTACCAACAACGAAGAATCTTCCTATTTGCTCACGGACGCCTTGTGTACAGAAGGGTATGAATGCATCTATTTCATCTCGGAGACGCTGAACGGGCTCAGTACGCGGACGGAGCGGTTGGCGGGATACCAACGGGCTTGTGAGGAGCGTTCTCTCGACCCGCACGTTTGCTGGGTGGATCGAAGCGACCCTGCCACGTTTGAAGCTGTTATGGAACAACTCCGGCAACACCCGCGTCAGCAACCCTTTGCCGTGTATACGTCGAACGGCTTGCTGATGATGGAGTTGTACCCGATGCTGACCGGTTTGGCCCTGCAAGTGCCGCAGGAGATGGGCATCGCGACATTTGACGAACCGGATTGGGTGAAACTCACGCAACCGCGGATGACCTGCATCCGACAGCCAACGCACGAGATCGGGCAACTCGCCGCCACTACCGTTCTGGAGCGATTGCGCGGAGATATCAAAGCTCATTTGCAACCCGCCGTGCAGACGATTCCGTCCGTCCTGGTGTTCTCGCCCTCCACACAACGAACAAACGAAAAAAGATACGACGCACAGAGATAGGCTCTGCGTGTCGTATCTTTTTTTAGTTCAAGAAGGTTGCGAGGCGTTGGAAGCGTTCCAGTTTGGCTTGGTAGTGTTCCTGCAATTCGGTGCGCGGGTGGGTGACGCTCACTTCTGCTTGGCCTGTGGTGAGTACGTCCTGTAGAGAGCGCACGCCCGATGCGATCTCGGCAAGCCACACGGCACCGACGGCGGAGGCGTCTCCGTTTTGATTTTCATACACCGGGAGGCCGAAGATGTCCGCCATAAGTTGGCGAATCCACGCGACTTCCAGCAGTTTGCCGGATGCCATCACTTTTTTCGGACGTCCGGTCATTTCGAACAGGCTTGTCGCGATCCAGTAGGCGTTGAGCAGGACGCCCTCGACCACCGCGCGCAGGAGATGAAGTCCTGTGTGGCTGCGGTCGATTCCGATCCACGATGCCCTGGCTTCCGGTGCCCAGAGAGGGGCACGTTCGCCCGCGACGTAGGGCAGGCAGAGCAAGTCACGCGTTTCCACCTCGCCGGCTTCGAGCAGTTTCGCGCCCAATTCCTCTGGTTGCCACGCGACGCCGATCCCTGCCAGAACCTGTGCGTACAAGCTCTCCACCGAAATTCCGCCCGCATTGCTGGGGCCGCCGAGTACGAACCGTTCCCCGTCGAGGACGTAGCAAAAAGATCTCGTGTCCACGTTGGTTTGCGCGTGGAGGGAGGTCACGCGCACAGCACTGCTCGTGCCGATCGTCAGGACCAGCGTATGAGGCTCGACAGCTCCGACTCCGAGGTTTGCGAGCACGCCGTCTGTGGCTCCGATGTTGAAGAGGACCTCTTCGTCAAATCCGAGACTGCGTAACACGTCGCTTTTTATAGAAGGAATGCAGGTGGTCGTCGGGACCACGCGGCTGAGTTGGTCAAGAGAGACTCCGGCGACTTGCAGGGCTTGAGAGTCCCAGGCTCCCTCTGCCACGTTGTACAAGCCGGTGGCGCTTGCCATCGAAGCGTCGACGGTCCATTCGCCGAACCATTGGTGCCAGATCCATTCCTTGATGGAGACGAATTTGTAAATGGAGGCCACCCACTCCGGTCGTTGTTGGTTCCAGTGGTGCAGTTTGACGAGCGGCGACATGGGGTGCACCGGCGTCCCGGTGCGTGTGTAGATGGTTTTGCCTGTTTCCGATTCCCAGAGGTCGGTGGCGGATTGCTTGGCACGGGTGTCCATCCACGTGACGGCGTGCGAGAGCGGGGTCCCTGCTTTATCGACAGCGAGAATGCTGTGCATGGCGGCGCTGAATCCGACGTGGCGGACGTGCCAGTTGTCGGCGCGAAGTTCTGTGAGCACGTTCGAAAGCACGTCCATCAAGGCGGCGTAGACAGCGGTGACATCCTGTTCGGCCGCGCCGTCCTCTCGATGAAGCAAGTCCAAACGGTGCCCGCGCTGGGTGATAAGCGTTCCATCCTCTGCCAAAGCGATCACTTTTGCGGACGTGGTTCCGATGTCGAGGCCAAGGGAGCAAGTTTTTCTCTCCATAGTAATCTCTCCGATCAATGTCCATAGGGCGCTGACTCCCGAGAGAGACAGCACCCTATGTTTTCTTTGTATTTGGTTTTACTCTGCTTGTTCGTAGGGGGACTTGATTTTTTCAATCGGCCCCATCAGGAGGGCGAACGCTGCGATCCCGATGAGGAGCACGACGGCCGCTACTTTGAAGCCGGATGCGAACGAGCCGCTGACCGCGAGATAGCCGGTGATGACCGGGGCGAGAATCCCCATGACGTTGTTGACCAAGTTCATGATCGAGCCGACCATGCCGACTGTGCCTTTGGGCGCGATGAGGGCCGGAATCGACCAGCCGATCGGGGCGGCGAATGCCAGACCACCGAGGGCAATCGAGATGAAGATGATCGCGACGTTCGGATCGGTCGTGAACGCGGCACCGCCGACGGAGAGACCGAGCAACAGACCGATGATGAACAGCGTCTTGCGGACTTTCGATTGATCATAGCCTTTGCTCACCAGTTTGTCGACGAGGAAGCCGCCGATGAAAAAGTCGGTGACCGTGGCGATCAACCACGGGATGGCGGTGTAGGTCGCCGATTTGAGAACGCTCATGTGCATCTGGCTTTGCAGATACCCCGGCAACCAGGTGAGGAACAGGTAGAACGTGTAGCCGTATGCCGCAAACCCGAGGGTCAAGCCCCAGACTTTGCGTTGGGTCAGCAGGAACGCGAAGTTTTTCCAAACGCCGCCCTCTGCGCTACCCTCTTGTTGCGCGCCGCCGGCTTCGATGTATTGACGTTCTTCGACGGTAAGCGTCGGATGTTCCTTCGGATCGCGGTACCAGACCCAGTAGATGACGGTGTACAGCAAGCTCAGAACTGCGGTGAGATAAAAACCGCCGCGCCAGCCCCACTCCGTTACCGCCCAGGCGACGGTCGGTGCGCCGATGACGTTGGAGAATTTCGCCGCTGCGTCGAAGGTTGCGGTTGCAACGCCGCGCTCTTGAAGCGGGAACCAATAGCCGGTTGCTTTGGACGAGGACGGGAAGGCCGGGGCTTCCCCGATGCCGAGGAGCAGGCGGGATGCGATGATCAGCCCGAGGCCGCTGACGACGGCGGTCAGCAGAGTCGCGGCGGTCCAGATCAGACCGGCGATGCGCATCAGCCATTTGACGCCGATCTTGTCGAGCAGGGCCCCGATGGGGATCTGCATGAGAGCGTAGGTCCATGCGAAGGTGGACATGATCCAGCCCCACTGGACGGTGGAGAGGTGATACTCCGACATCATCGGTTTTGTTGCGACCGACATGTTGGTACGGTCAAAATAGTTGACCAAAATGCCAAGGAATAAGATGAAAGCAATCCCCCAACGTTTTCTGCCGATTTTTTGCATGAGAGGGTCCCCCCTTAGATGGTAGAAGATTGCAACCGCTTTCAGTAAACGGTTTACGTAAACGTTTTCCTAAGAAGGAGTATGCCTTGTGGGACAGGGTTGTGTCAAGGAATATTTGAAAAAAAGTCACAAAAAAACTCCGCACAGGTGGAGGAACATTTGAAGCTCTCACGCATATCTTGTTATTACAAAAGACCCCTCGCAGTCCGCCAGGCTCTACAGCCGACAGGACGCCGTCGAGAGGTCTTTTGCTTTTCCGTTTCCTTTTTATCGAAATTTGTGGAACGTTGTGAAGCAACTGCGCATATCTTGTTATTACAAGAGACCCCTCGCAGTCCGCCAGGCTCTACAGCCGACAGGACGCCGTCGAGAGGTCTTTTGTGTTTTCGTTTCCTTTTTATCGAAATTTGGTGGAACGTTGTGAAGCAACCGCGCATATCTTGTTACTACAAAAGACCCCTCGCAGTCCGCTTGGCCCCACAGCCGACAGGACGCCGTCGAGAGGTCTTTTGCTTTTTTTATCGAAATTTGCAAAATATTTGCGTGGGAACCCCCATACCAAAAACAACCTGTCCGTATTGGTATATCAAAACCAATTACATACCTAAGGGGTGCCATCGAATGAAAAAAGTTATCGCAACTCTCTCCGTACTTTCCATGCTCTCTCTGACCGCAGTTCCGGCCTTCGCTCATGACAACGGCAACGGCAAATCTCAAGCTCACGGCAAAATCAAAGCTCACTTCACCATGCCGACCAACCCGAACCTCAACATGTCCGACGTCAAAGGCCACTGGGCTGAGAAATTCATCCTCGACCTCATCAAAAAAGGCGTCCTCTCCGGCATGGATGCAAAACACTTCGAACCGGACAACACCGTCTCCCGCGCTCAATGGGCAGTCATGGTCACCCGTTACTTCGATCTGCAAAACACCGCAACCAAGCAAGACTTCACCGACGTTCCGGTTAAATCTTGGGAATACTCCTACGTCGAATCTGTAAAAGACTACTTCGACGCGTACCGCGACCTCAACGGCAACCTGGCGTTCCACCCGGACACCGCCGCAACTCGCCAAGACGTCACCGTAACGCTCGTCAAGATCCTCACCAAACTCGACCCGACCATCAAAGTGATGGACGCTACCGCTGCCGACGCTCTCCTCAAAGGTCAGTTCTCGGACGCTGATAAAATCGCTCCGGTCCTTCGCCCGTACGTCGCGACCGCAGTTCAATACGACCTGATCCACGGCGACGGCAAAGGCCATTTCAACCCGAAAGACTCCCTGTCCCGCGCAGAAGCTGCAACCTTGCTCGACCTGCTGCTGGAAAACAACATCGTCGTCGGCGATGACCAACCGGACGTTCCGACGACCGACCAATCCCACGCGACCGCGCTGACTGCGCTCAGCAACACGATCGTCACCAACCTTGACAACACCACCCACGCCCTGACCGTGGCAAACGGAACGACCGTCGCGATCCTCGAAGCGATTCTCTCCGTTGACGGTGGCAAAGGCACCGTGCAAGTCTACACCGACAGCACCAAAGCAACCGAAGCTGACAGCGCTGCAACCCTGACCAACTCGATGGTTGTCGTCGCAACCGCTCAAGACGGCACGACGAAAACTTCCTACACCATCGCTCTGCCGGAAGTGAAAAGCACCGTCACGACGCTGACCACCTCCAGCAACGTTCTGGTTACCACCATCGACAACACGGATCACAAACTGACCGTTCTGAACGGCCTCACCGCTTCCGCTCTGAAAACCGTCCTCTCCGTAGACGGCGGCAAAGGCACGGTCGAAGTCTTCACCGACTCCACCCAAACGACCAAAGTGGAAGACTCCGCAACCCTGACCGACACCATGACCGTCGTAGCAACCGCTCAAGACGGCACCACCAAAACCGTTTACACCATCGCGCTCTAAGCACCACTTCTAAGCACCACTTCTAAGCACCACTTCTAAGCACCGCTTCTAAGCACCGCTTCTAAGCTCGGCTTTCAAAGCTCGGCTTTCAAAGCTCGGCTTTCAAAGCTCGGCTTCTAGCTCATGAAAAAGCCCGCTTCGCTCTTACAGCGAAACGGGCTTTTTTTTTTACTACCTTTCCTTATCTGTTGTGACTTCCACCGAAAGCAAGGACGCGTAGACCTGCGCCCCCTCCGGATTCAGATGCACGCCGTCCGGGTAAAAGTACGAATCCTTGCCCGCACTGTTGCCATACCAATCCACGAGCGTCGTGTGCGGATACGAGGCCGCCACTTCCTGCAACGTCGAATTCACCACGCTCTCCCACGGGCGGGGCACACGGGTGTTCACGAGCACGATCTGCCGGTCAGGACCCAGAGAATCTAAAAGCGCTACCAGTTGGTCTTGAGTAAAAGGTCCGTTCGTGCCCGTTTGAATCATCACGCACGAGCCAAGCTTGCCCTCAGACTTCAAACGCTCCACCACGTCAGGCAGTTGAACCATCTGCCGCCCCACCTGCGCGTCAACCACGATGCCGGGCAGGAACTCTTTTAAAAAGGGCTCTGCATCGAGCATCACCGAGTCGCCCATCGCCGTCACGCCGTGGCACGTCGGAGAGGCAGATGACGTAGTTGCGGAAGGTTCAGGAGTCACCGTCACAGGCACGGCATGGGTAGGAATCTGCGGCGCTGGCAATGCCATCGCCCCGCCTGAAACGCCCAACGCGACCACGGTGCAGGCGGCGACGACGATTTTATTGTAGGATGCGGTGCGATAGCGGATCGGTTTTTCAACGAACTCGTAGGACAGCGCCGCAATCCCAATCGTCAACGCCACTTGCAACAACGACCTCCACACATCCAAACCGCCCGTATCCACCGCCGGACTCGTCAAGACGATGATCGGATAGTGCCACAGATACATCCCATACGACCGCACACCAAGCCAGCGCAGAGGTTGCGCACCCAATACGTTCGCCAAACGACTCGCCGGATGAGCGAGCATCGCCACGACCATCGCCGTCGCCACCGAGAGCAACACGAACCCGCCGCGATACAAAAAAGTCTGGTACTGATTCGTCAGCCAAACCATGAGGAGAATGACCAACAGACCCGCGCCACCCGCCAGATCGAGGCTCACACGTGCTTTTTTTGCAAGGCTCTCCTGCAACTTCGCACTCGGCCAGACCCAAGCAAGCGCCGCCCCGATGAGCAACGCGAACGCTCTCGTATCCGTTCCATAATAGACTCGACTCGGATCGACTCCCGGCTCATACAGCAGCGCCATGGCAACCGCAGACGCCACCGCTCCGAGCAAAACCAACGCCGTACGCCATGCCCTGCTCGGAACAAACTTCACGCAAAGCGCCACCAAAAACGGCCAGAGCAGATAAAATTGCTCCTCCACCGCCAGCGACCAGAGATGCCCGAGCGGCGACGGCGGTCCGAAACTTTCAAAGTAGGAAACATGGTGGAACACCAACCACCAATTGTTGATATACAAAACGGACGCCCACACATCCCCCGCCAACGAGGACGGCTGCGACCCCGGAACGAACAGCACCCACAAAACCACGACCAACACCAGAAAAAGCATCGCCGGCAACAACCTGCGCACCCGCCGCATCCAGAAGTCCCGCAAGTTCAACTTCCCGTCCCGCTCCCACTGACTTGCCAGGATATCGGTGATCAGATACCCCGACAACACGAAAAACACACCCACCCCCAACAACCCGCCGGGAGCCCACTTGAAGTGCAGATGATACGCCATGACGGCGAGCACAGCCAGAGCCCGCAGTCCGTCCAACCCGGCCATGTAACGGCCTTGATGCTTTTCCTTCTCAAGCTTCTCAGGCATGCGCCCAACCTCCCTTTTTGTCTACACATATTCGCAAGGGAGGCAAACCATACGTGTACACAAAAAAAGAGCTTGGCCGCATCGCGGGACCAAGCTCTTTTTCATACTTGCTTATCGGATTGCCGTTTTCTTCCGACTGCCGATCATCACGAGCACCAGTTCGATGATGATCGCGACGAATACGGTCAAAAGCGCTGCCAGCGGCAACGTATAGCCGAGATATTGGAGACTGAACGAATCAGTCGCAATCGCAGACACAATCGCGACCACCCATACGATCAGGGTGAGGACGCCCCAAATGATAAAGCCACGTTTCATGTTATGCCCTCTTCTCTATTCCAAGTAGTTGTCTCTCTCTACGATAGCAAATCTCGCTCGGAATGAGTAGCCCGAAAGCAAAGGAAACTATGACTTTTTTTCCCCTATTTCTAGTTGTTAAAATCCGGGTATTGCCCATCGGTCGTGCAGATGATGAAGTTGATCGCGAGGTACGGCTGCATGTTGTTATGAGGGTCCGCCGCCCCTTGTGCATTGCCGCCAACCGGGGCCATCACTTGATCATTCAGGGTGACGTTCGGTGTCGTACCGTATAACTTCACTTGAGTGCGCGCGGGTCCCGAGGGAACGGTTTCTGCCCAGTAGTTGCCCTGCGGAGAGTTCGACATCCCTCTGGCGTTCAGTGCTTGCGGCAGATGGTTGTGTGGAGGAAGCGTCGAAACGTCCAAGGTAACTGTCGATGTCCCATCTTGATCGCCCATTTGTCGCGGCGTGAGGCCCGGGCCTGCACCTTGACCCATCGGTGCCATGCCTTGCAAGTTCGGCAAATTGAAGTACGTTCTGCTGTCTCCGCCATACGTAGTACCCAAGATGGTGTACAACGCTTGGTACTGTTGGATGGACAATTGCTGTCCGTTACAAAATTCCCACCCAGTAGGTGCAAAGGAACCTGCAAAGAGTCGAATTTCTCCGATATATGCGTCTGCCATGATTCTATTCCCTCCTTAGGACCGAGATGGATAGATCCCGGTCGTTGCAATGCAATAAGACACGGTCAAGTACGGTTGCATGTTGCTGTGTGCTGCACTCCCGCCGGCCGCAGCATACGCATTGGCATTCAACGGGACGAGCGTCCCGGGGTCCGAAGCCGGAGCAAACTGATTCGCTTGGCTTCCCCACACCGCGCCTCCCGGTGCTGCGGTGGTGGCTGCAACGCTTGAAGCGTACACTTGATGGTCATGTATCGGAATTTCCTTGAGGGTCAACGTGTGTGCGCTTTCACCGCCGGATGCCGCGTACGCCAAATTCGGGTTGGCGTTGTTCGGATGAATCGGAACTCGACCTTGCAAGTTCGGCAAAGCGAACGTCGTTTTTCCGTCGCCACCGAATTTTGTGCTCAAGAGAGCATAGAGTGCCATATTCTGTTGAATGTTCAACAGTTGCCCGTTACAAGGCAACCATCCCTGCGGAATTCGATTATACGAAAACAGCCGAATCTCTCCTACAAACGGCTCTGCCATTGGGGTCACGCCTCCTTGTTGGTTACTTATTATTGAAGGTTCGGATATTCGCCGTTCAAAGCGATGATAAAGTTGAGCGTGAAGGACGGCATCATGTTGTCGTGTGCCCCGTTCGATCCCACGCTGCTGACGGCTGCCGCGCTCATGGACGTCAACGTCACACCGACACCATCGGTGAAGTTGGTGTTGCTGGCCCCGGTCGATGCGGCCCAGAACGCATTGGTCGGATCTGCACTTGTACCGACCGCGCTGGATGCTTGTCCCGGATGCGTATGATTCGGCAATTGAGCTGTGGTCAACGTAACCTTCTCGGTTCCTGCTTTACTCCCCATCGGATATTGACTGCTCACGTGAATCGGCAGTCGCCCTCTCAGATCCGGAAGCGCAAAGTTGTTTACACCGTCGCCGCCATACGTCGTGGAGATCAAGGAGTACAGTGCCGGGTATGCGTTCACCGACAGCAAGGAACCGTCGCAAAGCGCCCACCCGTTCGGAACTTTACCGCTTGCAAACATGCGAATTTCACCTACATAGGCCGTAGCCATGAAAGTCACCTCTTCCTCTGTTTTTCACACTACTTTTGTTTCGAGTGCCACGCCATGCGTACGTACAGTTCGTCTTCTCCGGTGCTTGCAAACCCCAGCCTCTCATAGAGACGGCGAGCCGGATTGTCCGTCCTGACGTTCAAGATCACAGACTGTCCCGACTCACTTCCCTCTTGCTGCAAAGTGAGCAGATACCGGGTGCCGATTCCCTGTCCACGGAAGTTGGGATGAAGGGTGATATCGACGAGATGCAGGCTCTCTTGACTGTGATTCAAGATGACACGCCCTACAGGTTGCTGATCGTGGCAGAGCAGCAAGTGTTCTGCTTGGGGGAATTGCACGGAGTAGGAACTGCACTGCGCCCTCCATTGCATCTGCAAAAAATGCTGTTGCATCGCTTCGTCCCATCCCCACGCTTGAAGTTCTTGTTCGCGCGTGGAGGTAAATAAAGCAAACAGAAACGATTCATCCTCATCTCGCACGGGCGTTGTTTGGACCTTGAGGCCCTCCTTCATCAAACTTCACCAACTTCCTATGAAACGTATGTAAGTAATGATTTGATTCTATCATAAAAAATGATGCACCTTCCAGATTTCCGTACTTTTTGTTTAAGTCCAAATAGGAATTTGGATCATTTACACGACCTTTAGCTTCGATTATGATGAGAGTGGCACTTCGTTCTTTTACAACTTCATAACATCAGGAGGTGGCACATGCAAAGCTTTCGTTTTACGAGACGAATCGAGCGTTGGATCGGTTCCTTTCTCATCTTCGCACTCGTGTTGGTTTCCAGCGGATTTGGCTCCTTCATGTCCTCTGCATCTGCAGCATCTAGTTGGAGTCCTGTAACTTCCAATTCCTCAGTCGGTATCTATGGAGGATGCTATGGCAACGGTCACTATGTAGGTGTCGGTCAATCTGGGGAGGTCGTCACCTCATCAGACGGCACGACTTGGACTTCTCAGACCGTTGGGACGGATGACCTGTTGCGCTGTACGTATCAGAACGGCAAGTTTTTAGCCGTTGGATACGGCACGCCTCATCTGTACAGCACCGGCGCTTCTATGTACAGTTCAGCAGACGGCCTTGCTTGGACTGCGGTGACCATTCCCGACACCGAGTCTATTTTCGGCATTGCATTTAACGGGACAACCTATGTCACAGTAGGAACCGGCGGTAAGATTTTGACCTCTTCCAACGGGACGACGTGGAGTTCGATGACTCCTTTTACCTCTCAAGATCTGAATGATGTGGTCTTTGGAGGCAATCGCTTCGTAGCGGTTGGAGCGAACGGCGGTGTCTTTGTCTCGAACAACGGCGGTGTATCTTGGGCCTCACAATCCGTCGGTTCGTCCACCAATCTCCATGGTGTTGCGTACGATGGGAGTCTCCAGTACGTCGCAGTCGGGGATGACGGGATCTATTTGTCTACGGACGCAGTCTCGTGGACGAAGAAACAAAGCACTTCCGATCTGATGTACGGAGTCACATATGGCGGAGGACAATTTGTCGCCTCCGGGCTTTCCGGTCTCCTCTATACATCGGCAGACGGGATTTCGTGGACGTCGGAAACGTTTGATGCTTCGCAAATGTTCTACTCTGTGTTTGCCGGTGGCACGAAATACGTCGCTGTCGGTGAATCCGGTTATCTCGCGACGAAACCGATGAGTTTGAGTTTGAGCAACGATGCGAGCTTGAGCAATTTGACGGTTAGCCAGGGCGCTCTGACTCCGAACTTCGATTCGGGCACGCCTACTTACACGGTGAGCGTTGGCAATGCAGTCACGAATCTCACCGTCACCCCGACGGTTTCGAATTCGCACGCGACTGTGAAAG